>JAEUKC010000265.1:0-45146 GCA_016794445.1 Myxococcales bacterium | reverse complement strand
CGTGACCAGCGCGGCCAACGTCGAGGAGGCCGAGGTGGCGTTGCAGGGGCCGTTGCCCGACGTGGTGCTCCTCGATCTGTGCATGCCTGGTACCGACGGCTACTCGATGGCCAACGCGCTCGCCGCGGATCCACGCACGCGTGCGGTGCCCATCATCCTGCTCACCGCGACCTCGTCCACGCGGAGTCTGTCCTCCGTCGTCGGCACCATCGCCAAGCCCTTCCGACCGACGCAGCTCGCCGAACAGGTGCGCGCGCTCCTCGCGACCCGGACCTGAGGTCATGCCCGCCCACGACGTCCTCCGCCTCGAGCTCGCGCGTCTCTCGCAGGCCTACGCCGAGAGGGTGCCCGCCGTGGTCTCGGAGCTCGTCGCCGCGGTCCGAGCCGGCGCGCTCGCGGAGGCCCGCGCGCTCGTGCACACGCTCAAGGGGAACGCGGGCACCTTCGGCCTCCCTGCGCTGTCAGAGGCCGCCGCCCTCCTCGAACAGACGCTGCTCGCGCCGGGCCCTGCAGAGCTCGAGAGCGCGTGCGCGGCGCTCGAGCGCGCGGTGTCGGCCGCCGAGGCGGCGATCACCGTGCCAGCCCAGAAGGACCAGCCCACCACCGACCTCTGGCTCCACGCCGGCACCCGCATCGGCAACCTCGAGGTGCGCGGCGTGCTCGGCGAGGGCGGCATGGGCGTGCTGCTCGATGGCTACGATCACGGTCTCGGTCGCCGCGTGGCCCTGAAGATCGCGCGCGACGACACCCTCAACGACCTCCTGCGCAAGGAGGCGCGGGCGCTCGGCGCGGTGCGCCACCCGGGCGTCGTGCAGGCCCTCGCCCTCCTCGAACACGAGGGCCGCCCGGTCCTCGTCATGGAGCGACTGTTCGGGCGCACGCTCGCCGACCACCTCGCCGCGCGCGCGGTGATCGGGGCGCGCTACTCCGTCGAAGAGGTGGTCCACATCCTCACCCGCGTGGCCGAGGCGCTGGTGGCGGTGCACGAGGCTGGGCTCTCGCACCGGGATCTCAAGCCGAGCAACCTGATGCTCACCAGCAACCACGGGGTCGTGTTGCTCGACTTCGGGGTCGCCGTCGCCGAGGTGCACGCGCACCGCGGCCTGGGCGCGACCGCGTGCTACGCCCCACCCGAGCAGATCGCCGGCCGGGTGCGACCCGGAGAAGGTCCGCTCGTCGATCTCTACTCGCTCGGCGTGCTCGGCTACGAGCTCCTCGTCGGCGCGTTGCCCACGGAGGGCGCGGTCTCGGTCGCGAAGGTCCTGGAACTCCGCGCCGACGTCCCCCGCGCGCTGGTCGAGATCCTCGGCGGCCTGCTCCGCGAGGACCCGAGCGAGCGGCTCGAGAGCGCCGAGGCCCTCCTCTGGCAGCTCGACGCCCTCGTGCGTGGACGCCGCCGCGGCCGCGATCGCGAGCTCCTCGTGGTGGAGGACTCGCCACCGATGCAGGCCATCCTCCGCGCCATCCTCACGACCGCCGACCCGATGGTCCACGTGCACGTCGCCGAGAGCGCCGAGGAGGCCCTGCGGGTCCTCGATCGTCAGCGCATCGATCTGATGGTGGTCGATCTCGGGCTGCCCACGATGAGCGGCCTCGAGCTCGTGCTCTACCTGCGCGGCGCCGACCGGCACGTGCCGGTGGTGGCGATCAGCGGGCGCGCCACGCCGGGCGATCGACAGCTGCTGCGCGCGGCGGGGGTCGTCGAGTTCGTGGCCAAGGGCCCGCGGTTTCCGGACGCCCTCACCGCCGCCTACCAGCGCCTCCTGCGGGGCCCTACCTCGGCCCGAGGGATAGAGGCGTGAGCAAGCGCCGCGGGAGCTGCGTCTCCGCGTGCTCGATCGCCACCCGCAGCTCCTCCACGAGTCGCTCGAGGGTCGGGCCGCCCTCGGCCTTGGAGCGAGCCTCGAGCTCGGCCGCCACGTGGGCGATGCGGCGAAAGCCGAGGGTGCCGGCCGCGCCCTTGATGCTGTGCGCCTCGTGGGTCAGCGCCTCGCGCTCTTCCTTGGCGAGGGCGTCGCGGAGCGCGCGCAGCCGACGCGGGGCATCGGCGAAGAACACCCCGCTCAGCTCGCCGAGCAGACCGCCGTCACCCCCCGGGAGCGCCGCGAGCTCGGCCAGCACCCGCGTGTCGAAGTCGACGGGGCCCTCCGCGTGCGGGCGAACGTCGGCGAGCGCTGCGCGCAGCTCGGGCAAGCGCAGTGGCTTGCTGAGGAAGTCGTCCATGCCGGCCGCCAGGCACGTGGCGCGGTCGTGCGCGGACGCGTTGGCGGTCAGCGCGATCAGGCGCGGCCGGTCGACGCCGTGGGCTTGGATGATCTCGCGCGCGGTCGTCGGTCCATCGAGGCCCGGCATGCGCATGTCGAGCAGCGCGACGTCGAATCGCTCGGCGGCGACGCGCGCGAGGGCGGCGCGACCGTCGCTCGCGACCTCGGGGTGATGGCCCGCGCGCTCGAGCATGCGCACCATCACCATGCGGTTGATCGGATCGTCGTCCACGACCAGCACCGAGAGCGACACGGTGGGCGTCGCCGGCGTGACTGGTGGAGGGGTCAAGAGGCGCCCGACGGCCTCCTTGAAGGCCGTGGCGACGGCGCGGGAGCGCAGCGGCTGGCGCACCACCCTCGACGCCTCCTCGACCGGCGTGCCGACCGCCGCGGCGATCACGACCGGCACCTTCGCGTCCCGGATCGCCACGCGGGTGGCGTGGCTCTCGTCGCCGCGCAGGGCCACGAAGATGGCGTCGAGGTCGCGGGGCAGCGCCGTGAGCTCCACCACCCGTGATGGGACGGCCCCGAGGTAGGCCACGAGATCGAGGAGGTCGCTCGCCTCGGGCTCCTGCGCGAACACGCCGACGTGCAGCGCGCCGAGCAGCGCCTTCTCTGGCTCGACGGCGCGGGCGAGGAACCGGAACCCGAACGTCGTCCCGCGCCCGGGTGCGGACTCGACGATGCGCACGCTGCCCCCGAGCTGCTCGGCGATCGCGCGCGAGATCGCGAGGCCGAGGCCCGTACCCCCGAAGCGTCGCGCCGTGTCGGCCGACGCCTGGGAGAAGGGCACGAACAAGCGGTCGGCTTCCTCGGGCGTGAGCCCCACGCCCTCGTCGCGCACCTGGAGCTCGACGACGCCCTCGCTGCCTGGCGCGGGGAGCTCGACGACCGAGATCTCGATGGTCCCCTTCTCGCTGAACTTCACCGCGTTGGAGAGCAGGTTCGTGAGCACCTGACGGACGCGCAGGGGATCGACGACCACCCGCGCCATCGAGACGGAGGGGCGACGCTGGACGAGGCCGATGCCGCGCGCGCTCGCGGCGAAGGCCACCATGTCGACCGCCTGCTCCACGAGCTCGAGCAACTCGACGGGCTCCGCGTTCAGCTCGATCTTGCCGGCCTCGATCTTGGAATAGTCGAGCACGTCGCCGATCAGCGCGGACAGCGCGTCGGCGCTCCGCTGGATGGTGGCCATCGCCTCGCGTTGCGCCGGGTCGAGCGAGGACTCGGCGACCACGCTCGTCATCCCGAGGATCGCATGCAGCGGCGTGCGCAGCTCGTGGGTCACCGTCGCGAGGAACGCGCTCTTGGCGGAGGAGGCATGGAGCGCCGCGTCATGGGCGCGCTGGAGCTCTTCGCTCTGCGCGGCGATCGTCTCCTTCTGGGACTCGACGGCCTCGATGTGGCGATCTGCCGCTGCCCGGGCGGCGATGGCGAGGGTGGCCACCATGACGTGGAACCACGCGAGCTGCAGGGCCAGCTCGGGCGTGCCGAGCACGAACTCGGGCTCCACGAACCGCTGTCGCGCGGCCCACCCGAGCACCACCATCCCGACCGCCGCGATGCTCGCCCACGCGATGCCCTCGCGCCTGCCGAGCAGATACGCAGCAGGGAGGGTGAGGGCCGAGAGGATCCACGGCACCGACGTGGCCGCGAGGCCGTTGGAGAGCGTGATGGCTCCAGCGATCACCAGCATCGATGCGAGGAAGACGTGGGTCGCGAGGACCAGTCGCTCAGCCCTCCGCTCCCTCCTCACGAACAGGAACAACACGATCATGGCCGCGAGGCCGACGGTCTGCACGACGGCGGTCCGCGGCCGTCCGAGAGCCACGTTGCGGACCGCATAGAACAGGAAGCTGGCCCCGATGACCCCGCTCATCAGGCGGAGGTGACCGGCGTGGCGAGTCTGAGCATCCGTCGACATGGCGAACCGGCCAGCCCAGGAAGGGGGTGGCGAATCTGTTCACATCATGCACCCACGGAGGCCCGAGTTGCTATCATGCTCGTCGCGTGCAACCCGACGAAAACAACACACAGTCCTCCGCTGGGTCCTCCGCTGGGTCCGCCGGTGGGTCATCCAGTGGGTCGTCCGACGATGCGCCCGATGCCTCGAAGGGCGCCTCCGTCATCATCGTCGAAGACGATCCGGTCGTGGCTCTCACTCTGCGTCGAACGCTCGAATCCGCCGGGTATCGGGTCGACGAGGTGCTCGCCGCCGCGGGCGACGTCCTGTCCGCGTGCGTGCGTCACCACCCCGATCTGCTGCTGGTGGACATCATGCTCGCCGACGGCGACGGCATCCACCTGGTGGAGAAGCTCCGCGAAGCGGTGGCCAAGATGGCCGTCGTGTTCGTGAGCGGAAAGACCGACCGGGAGACCTTCGCGCGCGCCGCCGAGGTCGCCCCCGAGGGCTACGTCGTCAAGCCGTTCACCCCGGCGCAGCTGCTCGCGGCGGTCGACATCGCGCTCGGTGCCTCGCAGCAGCAGGGCGCGCCGATCTCGCTGAACGACGTGGTCGGCATCGAGCGCCTGAGCCCCCGCGAGAAGGAGATCCTCGGTCGCCTCATGGATCACCGCCGCCCGCCGACCATCGCGCAGGAGCTCCACCTGAGCCCTCACACCGTGCGCAACCACCTCAAGTCGATCTACGCGAAGCTCGGCGTCGGCTCCCAGCAGGAGCTGCTCGACCGCGTGTTCCGCCGCTAGTCGGTGCCACCGGCGAACGGCCCTCGGGCGAGAGCTCCGCGATGCATTCGCGGACGAAGCGCACCGCGTCGTCGTCGTCCACCGCGGCCCGGGTCAGGAGCTCCACCGCCGTGCCGGCGAGGGTGAACGGCTTCTTCGCCACGCGGAGCCGAGGGTGCATCGCGACGATGTCGCGGGCGACCATGGCGGGCAGGGTGGCGACCAGCGCCGTGCCCTCGACGACGGCGCCGATGCTCTGGAAGCTCGGCACCGAGACCCGCACGCGTCGCTCGACGCCGAGGAGGTCCTCGACGATGCCGCGCAGGTCTCCGTTGTAAGAGACGATCACGTGGTCGTGCGCGAGGTAGCGCGCCAGCGTCGGGCGCACGCCCAGGTCGGCGTGGCGTGGATCGAACAGGCAGACGAACGAGCCCACGAACAGCGGCCGACGGCGCGTGCCGACGGGCAGGTCGTCAGCGACGGTCACCGCCAGATCGACCCGCGCGCTCGCCAGCGCCTCGCCGATGGTGCGGAACTGCACCGGCACCACCACGAGGCGCATGCGCGGCGCCCGCGCCTCGAGCACGCGCAGGAGCCGTGGCAGGAGCCAGAACTCGTTGGCGTCGGAGAGGCCGAGGCGGAGGATCCGATCGCTCGTGCGGGGGTCGAAGGCCGGGGGCGCGCGGGTCGCCGCGACCAGCGCCTCGAGGTGGGGCCTCACGCCCTCGAGCAGACGCAGTCCGCGCGTCGAGAGCGCGAGCCCGCGCCCGGAGCGCACGAACAGGGGCGCGCCCACGGCCTCGCGGAGCCGGCGCAACGCTGCGCTCACGGCGGGCTGCGTGAGGTAGAGCCGCCGCGCGCCCTCGGTGACGGTGCCCGCGTCCGCCACCACCACGAACACGCGGAGCAGGTTGAGATCGAGGTCTCTCTCATAAGCCTCGTTCATGGGTTCCATACATCCTATTCGCTGGTGCTCTCGAAGGGGAGCCCTACCCTCCTCGCATGAACGCAGAACCCCTCCGCCTCGGTAAGACCGGTCCTCACGTCTCGCGCCTCGGCCTCGGCTGCATGGGCATGTCGGGCATGTACGGCGCGACCGACGACGCTGCGAGCATCCGCACCATCCAGGCCGCCATCGACCGGGGGGTCACCCTCCTCGACACGGGCGACTTCTATGGCCAGGGTCACAACGAGATGCTGATCGGTCGCGCCCTCGAAGGCCGCCGAGACCGCGTGCAGCTGTCGGTGAAGTTCGGCGCCCTCCGCGGGCCCGATGGCAGCTGGATCGGCGTCGACAACCGGCCTGCCGCGGTGAAGAACTTCGCCGCCTACAGCCTGAAGCGCCTCGGGGTCGACGTGATCGACGTCTACCGGCCGGCCCGCCTCGATCCGGCGGTGCCCATCGAAGAGACCGTCGGCGCGATCGCCGATCTCGTGAAGGCTGGCTACGTGCGCCACCTCGGCCTCTCGGAGGTGGGGGTGGACACCATCCGTCGCGCGCACGCGGTCCACCCCGTCGTCGACCTGCAGATCGAGTACTCGCTCGTCTCGCGCAAGCCCGAGGACAAGATCTTCCCCGCGCTGGCCGAGCTCGGGATCTCGGCCACGCTCTACGGCGTGCTCTCGCGCGGTTTGCTCTCGGGCAGCAAGCCGAGAGGGGCAGGGGACTTCCGTGCCTACCTGCCGCGCTTCACCGAGGGTCACCGCGCGACCAACGACGCGGTGGTGGAGCGCCTCGCGGCGTTCGCGGCGGCGCGGGGCCGCACGGCGGGACAGACGGTGATCGCGTGGGCCCTCGCCCGTCAGCCGGCGTTCGTCCCCGTGATCGGCGCGCGCACCGAGGTGCAGCTCGCGGACATGCTCGGGGCGCTCGCGAAACCGCTCGACGCGGCCGCGGTGGCCGAGCTCGAGGCGCTCGTCCCGCGCGACGCCATCGTCGGCGATCGCTACGCCACCGCGCAGATGCAGCACCTCGACAGCGAGCGCTGAGTTCGGAGGACCGGACAGGGACGGTCCGGGAGCGACAAGGCCCATCAGGTGCCGGTGAGCCGCGCGCCTGGCTGGGTCGTCGCGGCCCGCACCTCGTTCATGTCGAGCGCGCGCACGCGGCGGAGGAGCTCGTCGATCCCCGAGGCCGGCAAGAGGCCGGGCCGCGAGTACACGAGGATACCGTCGCGCAGCACCATCAAGAGCGGGATCGAGCGGATCTGGAGGGCGTTGGCGAGGTGAGGCTCGGCCTCGGTGTCCACCTTGCCGAACGTGCAGTCGGGGTGCCGCAGCGCCGCGGACGCGAAGATCGGCGCGAACGTCCGGCAGGGGCCGCACCACTCCGCCCAGAAGTCGAGGACGACGATGCCGTCCCGCTGCACGACGCTGGGGAAGTCCGTGGTGGTCACGTCCAGGATCGGCATGGCTCCCATCAGAGCCAGCGCGGTGGCTCCAGGGTTCGCGCCGCGCTCGTCATGGACTAGCGTGGCGGGATGGATCCGCTGGTCGAACGCGCCCGGGGTGGCGACCGCGCCGCCGTCGAGGCCCTCCTCGCGCAAGTCGCCCCCGCCGTGCACCGCTTCGGCCTGCGCATGTGTCGCAACCCGACCGACGCCGAAGACGTCCTCCAGGACACGCTCCTCGCCGTGGCGCGTCACATCGGAGACTTCGAGGGGCGCTCGTCGCTCTCGAGCTGGGTGTTCACCCTGACCCGTACGGCGTGCGCGCGTCGCCGCCGTGGACTCAAGAACCAGCCCCCGGTGAGCGACGAGCACGTCCCCGAGGCCGCCGCCGAGACCCTCGACCCCGAGGCGTTGCTCGAGGGACAAGAGCTGGCCTCGGTCCTCCGGCGCGCGCTCGACGCGCTGCCCGAGGACTACCGCGAGGTGATCGTGCTCCGTGACATGGAGGGGCTCTCCGCCCTCGAGGCGGCCGCGGTGGTGGGGCTCTCGGTCGACGCGCTCAAGAGCCGCCTGCACCGGGCGCGTAGCGCACTGCGTCTCGCGTTGCGGCCGCTCCTCGAGCGGGCGGCGCCGCCGAGCGCGACGTGCCCGGACGTGGCCACGATGTTCTCGCGGAAGCTCGAAGGCGACCTCAGCCCGGATGATTGTTCGGCAATGGAGCAGCACCTCGTGGGGTGCCCCTCCTGCGGCGCCGCGTGCGACGCCCTCAAGCGCGCCCTCCTCGCGTGTCGCCACACGTCCACGGCCGAGGTGCCGCCCGAGGTGCAGGACCGGGTTCGTGCCGCAGTGCGTGCATGGACTGGCACGCTCTGACCGGGTCTCCGCGCGCAGTTCCCGGTGGTGGGCACCCACCGACGAGTCTACCCTCGACTCTCCTCGAACCCACCTCGGGTTCGAAGGAGGGGGTACGCGATGTACGACTGGAATCGCGTCGAGGCCCGACCATGGACGGGGCGCTCGATCGCTTTGGTCGACGAGACGCTGCGCGACGGGCTCCAGAGCCCCTCGGCGATCGACCCGCCGATCGAGGCCAAGCTCCGCATCCTCCACGCGATGGCCGATCTCGGTGTCGACATCGCGTCCGTCGGCCTGCCCGCGGCCGGCGCGCGCACGCAACGCGACGCCAACGCTCTCGCGATGGAGATCGCCAAGCAGCGCCTGCCGCTCCGCGCGAGCGCCGCCGCGCGCACCGTCGCGAGCGACGTGGAGGCGGTGGTCGAGATCAGCCAGCGCTCCGGCATCCCCGTCGACTGCTACGCGTTCCTCGGCAGCTCGCCGATCCGCCTGTACGTGGAGAGCTGGTCTTCGGGCTGGCTCGTGGAGCGCGTGCGCGCCGCGGGCGAAGCCGCGCGCAAGGGCAACGTCGCGTTCTGCCTCGTGCTCGAGGACACGACCCGCACCCGCCCCGAGGCGCTGCACGAGCTGTTCTCGGTCGCGGTCGACGCGGGCGCGATCCGCATCTGCCTCTGCGACACCGTCGGCCACGCCGACGTGCGCGGCACGCGAGCCCTCGTCGAGTTCGCGCGCAGCACGCTCGTCGAGATCGGCGCCCCGCAGGTGCAGCTCGACTGGCACGGTCACAACGATCGCGGCCTCGCGCTCGGCAACGCGCTCGCCGCCGTTCGGGCTGGCGTAGACGGCGTGCACGGCTGCGCGGGCGGCTTCGGCGAGCGCACCGGCAACGTCCCCATGGAGCACCTCGTCGCCCAGCTCGCCGAGCTGCGCGTCCGCGCCGCGGTGCCGAAGCCGGTCATCGCCGCCTATGTGCGCAGCGCGCTCACGGCGATCGACTCGTCGCACGCGGCCCACACCCAGAGGCAGAACCCCGAGCCGCTCGTGCCGCTCTCGCTCCGCGTGAATGGCGACGCCGTGGATCTGGCCGTGCGCCCGAGCCGGACCCTCCTCGAGGTGCTCCGCTACGACCTCGATCTCGTCGGCACCAAGCAGGGCTGCGATCAAGGCGAGTGTGGCGCGTGCACGGTGCTCGTCGACGGCGAGCCGGTGCTCTCCTGCCTCACGCTCGCGGCCTCCACTGCGGGCCACGACGTCACCACGGTGGAGTCGCTCTCGGGCGCGCCCAAGCTCGATCCCCTGCTCGACGCCTTCGACCACCACGGCGCGGGCCAGTGCGGCTTCTGTACGAGCGGCATGCTGGTCGCCGCCAAGGGGCTCCTCGCGCACACGCCGCGCCCGAGTCGTCGCGAGATCCAGCACGCGATCAGCGGCAACCTGTGCCGGTGTACCGGGTACGGTCCGATCGTCGACGCGATCGAGGCGGCCTCGCTCGCCCCGATGGATCCCGCACCGGTGCTCCCCTTGCCCGGAGCGGGCCCCATGCCCGCCGCGCTGCCGCCGCACGCCTCGAGGTCCAAGTGACGGGCCTGGTCGGCAAGCCGGGCCGCCGCGGCGACCTCGTGCGGCGCGTGCGCGGCGAGGTCCGCTTCACCGACGACCTCCGCCTCCCGCGCATGCTGTTCGCCAAGATCCTGCGCTCGCCGCACCCCCACGCGCGCATCGTCGGCATCGACGCGACCAAGGCGCTCGCGCTGCCTGGCGTGGTCGCCGTCCTCAGCGGGAAAGACCTCCCGATCCGCTTCGGCATCATCCCGTGGACCCCGGACGAACACTCGCTCGCGGTGGAGAAGGCCCGCTTCGTCGGCGACGGCGTGGCCGCGATCGCCGCCGTCGACGAGCGCACGGCCGCGCGGGCCTGCGAGCTCGTCGAGGTCACCTGGGAGGTGCTGCCACCGGTGCTCGACCTCGACACCGCGCGGGACCAGCCTGCGATCGGCCTCGGCGCCACTGGCAAGGACAACGTCAGCAAGGTGGTCGATCTCGCGTTCGGCGACGTGGACGCGGCTCTCCGCGGCTCGGATCTCGTGGTCGAGGGCGACTACCACTTCGAGGGCACCGCGCACGCGCCGATCGAGACCCACTGCGCGCTCGCGCGCTACGACAGCGACGGCCTGCTCACCGTGTGGTCGACCACCCAGGTGCCGCACTACCTCCACCGCGAGCTCTCCCGCGTGCTGCAGCTCTCGCCCGCGCGCATCCGCGTGATCCAGCCACCGGTGGGCGGCGCGTTCGGCGGCAAGAGCGAGCCGTTCGGCCACGAGATGGTGGTCGCCAAGCTCGCCATGGTCACCGGCCGGCCCGTGAAGATCCTGCTCACCCGCGAGGAGGAGTTCTACGTGCACCGCGGCCGCCACCCGATGCGCATGCACTTCGCCGTCGGTGCCCAGCGGGACGGCAAGCTCACCGCGGTCGACGCGAAGACGGACATCGACGGCGGCGCGTACTCGTCGTTCGGCCTCGTCACCACCTACTACTCGGGGCAGCTGCTCACGCTGCCGTCGTTCGCGCCGAACTACCGGTTCTCGTCCACGCGCTACTTCACCACCAAGCCGCCGTGCGGGCCCAAGCGCGGGCACGGCAGCGTGCAGCCGCGGTTCGCCTTCGAGATCACCCTCGACAAGATCGCCGTGGAGCTCGGCCTCGATCCCATCGAGATCCGCCGCACCAACGCGGTGCCGGGCGACGCCACCCTCAACGGCATGCGCATCACCTCCAACGGGTACCTCGAGTGCCTCGCCCGCGTGGAGGCGGCCTCGCGCTGGAAGGAGCGCCGCGGGAAGCTCGGCTTCGGGCGTGGGCTCGGCGTGGCGTCTTCGGCCTACATCTCGGGCACCAACTACCCGATCTACCCGAACGAGATGCCCCAGAGCGCGGTGCAGCTCAAGGTCGACCGGTCCGGCGTCGTCACCGTGTTCAACGGCGCGAGCGAGATCGGTCAGGGCACCGACACCCTGCTCGCCACAATCGTCGCCGACGAGCTCGGCCTCGACCTCGGCTGCGTGCGCGTCGTCTCCGCCGACTCGGACCTGTGCCCGGTCGACCTCGGCGCCTACTCGTCGCGCGGTACGTTCATGAACGGCAACGCCTGCCTCATGGCGGTGCGCGAGGTGAAGCAGAAGCTCGTCGCCGCGGTCGCCGAGAAGCTCGCGGTGCCCCCGGCCGACGTGTTCGTCACCCGCGGGTTCCTCGCCGCGCGCGGCCTCGAGAACCAGGCCATCCCCGTCGACGAGGCCATCCGCCTCGCCGAGGCCAAGTTCGGCACGCTCGGCGCCACCGGCTGGTACAAGTCCCCGCCCGGCCTCGGCGGCAGCTACCGCGGCGGCACCATCGGCGCCTCTCCCGCCTATTCGTTCACCGCGCACGTGGCCGAGGTGAACGTCGACGTCGAGACCGGCTTCGTCGAGGTGGTCAAGGTGTGGTGCGCGCACGACTGCGGCAAGGCGATCTGCCCCTCGCTGGTCGAGGGTCAGATCGAGGGCAGCGTCTACATGGGGGTCGCCGAGGCCCTGCTCGAGGAGCACCTCGTCGACCACCGCGGGCTCCACGCGGGGCCCAATTTCCTCGACTACCGCATCCCGACGAGCCTCGACGTCGGCGACGTGGAGGCCCTCATCGTCGAGTCGATGGACCCCGAGGGCCCGCTCGGCGCCAAGGAGGCAGGCGAGGGGCCGCTGCACTCGAGCATCCCCGCGGTGGCCAACGCGATCTTCGACGCGGTCGGCATACGGCTCGACCGATTGCCGTTCTCCCCCGCCCGCGTGCTCGCCGCGCTCGAAGCCAAGAGGAGCGTCTGATGCTCCCGCTGCCCTCGTTCGCGCTGCACGCGCCCACCACCCTCGACGACGCGCTCGCGCTGCTGCGCGACCACGGCCCCGACACCACCCTCATCGCGGGCGGCACCGATCTGTTGCCCAACATGAAGCACGGCCTCCTCGCGCCGCGGCACCTCGTGTCGCTCGGGCAGATCCCCGCCCTGCGTGGCGTGTGGGTCGAGGGCGACGCCCTTCGGCTCGGCGCCATGACCAACCTCGAGACGGTGGCCGCCCACGAGGTGGTCGTCACCCGCGCGGCAGCGCTCGCCGAGGCGGCGCTCTCCGTCGGCGGTCCGCACCACCGACGCATGGGCACGCTCGGCGGCAACCTCTGCCTCGACACCCGCTGCCGCTACTTCAACCAGACCTACTTCTGGCGCGAGGCGCTCGGCTTCTGCCTCAAGAAGGACGGCACCAAGTGCCACGTGGTCGAGGGTGGACAGCGCTGCGTGGCCGCGGCCTCCAACGACACCGCGGCGGCGCTGCTCGCGCTCGAGGCCACGATCGAGCTGGTCGGGCCCGACGGCGCGCGCTCCCTGCCGATCCGCGACTTCTACACGGCCGACGGCATCGCCAACACCACCCGCGCGCCCCAGGAGATCGTGGTGGCGGTGCGCGTCCCCCTGCGGCCCGCGCGCACGAGCGTCTACGAGAAGCTGCGCCGCCGCGCCGCCATCGACTTCCCGATGATCTCGCTCGCGGCCCGCGCCGACGTCGAAGAGGGGCGGGTGAACGCGCTCGAGATCGCCGTGTCGGCGCTCGCCGCGCGTCCTCGCATGATCCGCGCGGCCACCCAGGCGCAGGGCAAGCTCCTCGCCGAGGTGCCGCGCGCCGCCATCGCCGAGGCCGCGTTCAAGGAGTGCGCGCCGCTCCCCAACATCGAGGGCGACCCCGCGTGGCGCAAGAAGCTGGTCCGAGTCCTCGCCGATCGCGCGCTGCGCCGGCTCGGACTCGGGGTGTAGGGGGCGCCTCAGGTGGACTTCTGGAACACGAGCCGCGGGCTCGACCGGAAGCCGAAGCGGTGGAGGAACACGAGGAGCGAGAAGGCGTCGTCCGCCACCTCGGTCTCCAGCCGCTCCACGTGCAGCGCGGCCAGGTTGTCGACCATCTGGGTGAGGAGCGCGCGCGCGAAGCCCTTGTGGGCGAACCCCGGGTCGACGCCGATGGTGTCGAGCGAGGCCGTCGCGTCGACGTGGCCGAAGTCCCCGAGGTCGACGCGCGCCATCGCGAAGCCGACCACGAAGCCGTCGTCCTCGACCACCAGCGAGACCGTGATCGCCGACTCGGTGAGCGCCTCGTCGAACTTGCGCCGCAGGTACTCGCTGCGGTCCTGGCCCGTGATCTTGCCGTCGATGCGGACCACCTGGTCGTAGTCGCTCTCGCGGAGAACCCGCACGGTGGGCGGCACCTGCTCGATCTCCTCGTCGGTCTCGGGCAGCGGCATGCGCTGCACGCGCCGCTCGAGGATCCGCCGCGGCGCGAGCGCGAACTTGCCCGCGTCGAGGAAGCGCAGCATCGAGTGGTTGTGCCAGTCGACCTGGGTGACCAGGCTCGCGATGCTCCGCGCGCGCATGAGTTGCTCGAGCGCGGCGACCATCTTCTGGCCGACGCCCGCGTGGCGCGCCGACTCGTCGACGCCGACCGCCTCGAGCACGACGGCCGCGCCCGGCCTTCCGTATTCGCCGCCGGCCAGGCGCGCGAGCAGGAAGCCCACGAGACCCTTGTCAGTGATGGCAGCAATCTGCAGGTGGCGCTTGGGCCAGCGGATCGCCGAGTCGAGCCGGCGCTGGAAGTAGCCGCGCCGCGCGCTGCCCGCGCTCTTCTTGTCGAGGGCTACGACGGCGTCGAGGTCACCCTTGGCGAGCGGACGGATGTCGACCTGGGTGGTCATGCTGCCCCTCCGAGCTGGGCGGTGACGCCGAGGCGGCCGCGCCGGGCCAGCTGGTCGTGGCGGTAGGCGCCGAGGATGCCGGCCCCGATCGCGCCGGCGAAGAGCGACAGCTCGTGCGAGCGCGCGGTGAGCGGCGGGAGCGGCTTCTTGGCCTTGTTCTGCTCCTTGCTCAGCTGGTCGCAGAGCACCGACACGAGGCCGGTGTCGAGCGCGAGCCCGCCGGTGAGCGCCACCATGCCCTCGGCGCCCGCGGACCGCAGCAGGCGCACGAGGCGACCCGCGATCGAGATGTGGATGCCGCGAAGGATGTCCCCCGCGGTGAGCCCGCGGCTGACCATGTTGATGACGTCCGTCTCGGCGAGCACCGCGCAGACGCTGGAGACCTCCTCCTTCACGCCCGAGTCTCGCGAGAGCTGGCCGACGTCTTCGAGCGGTACGCCGAGGTAGCGGGCGATGTTCTCGAGGAACTGACCAGTGCCGCTGGCGCACTGGCTGGTCATGCGGTGGCCGAGCACCTTGCCGCGCTCGTCCATGCGGATGGCGCGGGCGTGCAAGGCGCCGATGTCGAGGACGGCGCGCGCCTCCGGCACGAGGAACAGCGCGCCCCGTGCGTGGGTGGTCATGCCGTAGAAGTGGCCGGTCGCGAACTCGACCGCGTCGACGTCGCCGGTGCTGGCGACGTAGCAGAGGTCCTTTGCGTCCACCTTGGCGCGGAGGCAGGCCTCCTCGTAGGTGGCCTTCACCACGTCGAACACGTTGCGCCGGCGGATGCGCTGCACGACCGTGGCCAGGAGCCGGACGTCTTCGCCGGCGTTGCTCTCGACGACCGCCACCTTGATGGCGCTCGAGCCCGCGTCGATTCCGAGAGAGCGTTGCATCACAGCACCTCCGACCGCGATTCGCGGATGAAGTCGGGCAAGGGCGGCACGCGGCCCTCGCGCAGGTCGTCGAGGGCGAACGCCGCGCCGCCGAGCGCGCCCATGTAGATGCTGTCGGCGTGGGCGTTGAGCGTGATGTCCTTGCCGTAGTTCTCGTCGACGAGCTTGCGCAGCACGGCCAGGGCCATGGGGTTCTTGCACACGCCGCCGGTGAACGTGAACTCGTTGCGCACGCCGCCGCTGCGGGCGAGGAGCGACATCGCGCGCAGGATGATGGCGTGGTGCAGGCCGGCGAGGATGTCCTCGCGGCGCTGGCCGAGGGCGAGGCGCTCGCGGAGCTCGGCCCCGGCGAACACCGTGCAGGTGGAGTTCACCTTCACGAGCTTCTTGGACTGCATGGCGAGCGGCCCGAGCTCGTGCAGGCCGAGCGAGAGCTCGTCGGCGATGTAGCCGAGGTAGCGCCCGCAGCCCGCGGCGCAGCGGTCGTTCATCTGGAACGAGGTGACCACGCCGTGCTCGTCGACCTGGATGGCCTTGGTGTCCTGGCCGCCGATGTCGAGCACCGTGCGGGTGCCGTTGAACACCCGGTGGGCGCCGCGCCCGTGGCAGAGGATCTCGCTGCGCACGGCCTCCTTGGGGAACGGCAGCGTCTGCCGGCCGTAGCCGGTGCCCACCACCACGAGCTCCTCGATGGGCTCGGCGGTCGCGGTGACGACCGCGCGCTCGAGGCGATCGCGCACGCCCGGGACGTTGTCGGTCTCGAGCCGACGCACCGCGCGCACGAGCAGGCCCGCCGTGTCGCGCGGGCGCATGCTGGTCTCGACGTCGAGGATCGCGCGGTCGTACTGCGCGACGAGCGGCTCGAAGGCCACCTCGCCGCCCTTGCACCGCTGCTCGGCCTCGGCGACGAACAGCGCCCCGGCGACGTCGCGGAAGAAGTCGCTGCGCCGCGGCGCGCCCGGCGCGAACAGCGCGGGCGCCCCCTTCTCCACCGCCTCGAGCACCACGCGGGCCATGCGGCGGACCGCGTCGCGATCGGGGCGCTGGTTGGCCTCGAGGTGCTTCTCGATGGTCTCGTGCAGGGCGGTCAGGTCCTCGAGGAACAGCTCGAGGCGGAACGCCTCGCGGAGGTGCTCCATCCAGGCGAGCGCCACCTCGTCACCGGTGAGCGCGCGCGCCAGCATGTCGAATCGCGCCGCGGTGTGGGCCTCGATGCGCGCGACCGCGCAGGCCACCGCGTAGTTGCTGCGGCTGTTGGTGATGCCGCGCCCGAGCAGGACGCCGCTCTCGTCCAGCATGACCGCCTTGGTCGTGGTGGAGCCCAGGTCGATGCCGATGACGCACTTCACGATCCACCTCCCACGATGGGCAACGCGACCCGCTTCTCCCGCGTCGGCAGCGGTCCGCCGCCGGACTTCTTCCGCGCGGCGAGCACCTGGAGGAAGCTCTGCACGCGGTTCTCGATGTTGGCCTTGCCGAAGTAGCGCGGGTCGACGAGATCGGACTCGATGAACCCGCCCGGCACGCCGGTGCGCTCCTCGAGCTTGCGCAGCATCAGCAGCTGCCCGACGCTGAACGAGTTGCACGACTTCACGCTGTTGATGAGGAACCCGTCCGCCGCGTAGTCATTGATGTACCGCTCGAGCAGGTCGAGGCGGGTCGGCAGGCCGAGGTTCGTGTAGCAACCGAGGCAGTAGTCGGCGAGGCTCTCGAGGGGCTTCTTCGGGTCGTGGCGGAACCCGTGGTCGTAGAGCCCGCCCACCCGCGTGTACGTGCTCGCGACCACCGTCGCGCCCTCGCGGCTGAACATGCGCCAGAAGTCGTAGAACGAGGTCCAGTTCGGCGGCCCCTCGACCACGAGGCGGTACTTCTCCTCACCCATGTCGCCGTCGGGCGTGACCGGGCCCTTGCCGAGGCGCACGCGCTCCTCGATCTCCTCGCGCAGCTCCTGGTAGTAGAGCGCCGCGTCCTCGCTCCCGCGGAACGACGAGAAGATCGGGCCCACGTAGTACACGCCGCCGAAGTAGCCGTCGATCGGCGAGGGCTTGTGCCGCGCCGACTCCCACACCGCGACCAGATCCTCCTCGGCGCGGGCCGAGAGCGCGAGCCGCCGCGACAGCTCCTCGCGATCGAGCTTCTTTCCGGCCACCTTCTCGAGCGCCGGGATCACGTCGCGCTCGAGCTGGTCGACGATGTACTTGCGCATGTCGGCGCTGATCACCCCGTCCGTCTGGTAGGGGACGTGCAGCATCACGACCGGGCAGTCGTACTCCTGCTTGAGGAGCTCGAACCACTTCATGAAGGTGAAGCAGCCGGTGTACGAGAGCAGCAAGAGGTCGGGCTCGGGCAGCTTCTCGCCGGTCGGGCCGAAGTTGCCGCTCTTGAGCATGCCGAGGTCGCACTTCACATAGGTGCACACGTCCTCGGAGTGCCCGGACTTCTCGGCCTCCGCGATGTACCCGGCCGACTTCTTGCGCATGCCGCTCTGCAGCGCGTTGATCTCGGGGAGCACGGGCAGGAGCTCGAGCGCGCCGAGCAGCTCGGTCACGTTGCCCGGCACGAACGTGTAGACGACCTTCTTGCCCTCCGCCTTCGCGCGCGCGAGCGCGGCGAAGTGGTCGGCGATCATGCGCTTCTGGCGAAGCTGGCTCTTGTCCTTGTCGGCTTCGGTGTCGCTCATGACGCTGCTCCCCAGAGCTTCACGGCGTCGGAGAACGCGCCGGCTTGCTCCCTGATGACCTGGAATTGACCCGTGTTCTCGGCGAACTTGAAGCTGGTGTGCGGGACCCCCGCCTTGGTGAGCGCGTGCTCCAGCATCGGCTGGTCGAGCAGCGCGGGGTCGCAGAACGAGGCGGCCGCGAAGATGACGCCGTCCGCGTGGGCGGCCTTCACCCGGCCGATGAGCCCCGCGCCCTTCACGAGGTCGCCGATGTACCGCGACGCGGTGTCGCGCCCGCGCTCGAGGTAGGCCCGCGAGAGCGCCTCGATGGGGTCGGCGTCGCCGGGGATGTCGCCGTCGATCATGCGCAGGCCGAGCTGGAAGTCGTCGTCGACGATGTCGCAGCCCGAGCGCTCGAGGGCGCGGATGAGGTCGAAGGGGGGCTGCTCGCAGAACGAGCCCACGAGCACCACGCGGACGTTGTCGACGGGGCGCGCCTCGCGCCGCCTCACGGCGGCGAGGAACTCGCGGACCATCGCCTCGTGCTCGGCCGCGGGGAGCGTCGCGCCCGCGCGGATCACCAGGTAGGCCTCGCTCGCCTTGACCCGCCACGGCTCGGTGCGGCGCAAGAGGTCGAGCTCGGCGATCGCGGCCCTCCGCGTGTTCTCGCGCGCGATGGCCTGCCGCAGCGCCTCTGGCTCGAGGGGCTTCGCGCCCCGCTTCACGAGCTCGCCCGCGATGCGCTGCATCTCGTGCACGTAGAACTTGCCGCCCACCGCCATGTCGAAGTTCTGCGGCAGGTCGACGTAGAGCGAGAGCTTGTCCGGGAACAGCATGCGCCACATGCCGCCGAGGTTGCGGATCACGTCGCAGATCGACGGGAACAGCACCGCGTCGAGCGCGTCGAGGTCTCCGCAGAGACCGAGCTCCACGGTGCTGCGCGGGATGTGACAGATGTACGACTGGAAGTAGGAGTCGCCGCGGATGATGTCGATGGCGTCGCCGCCGCCGAACACCGCCACCGGCAGCGCGCCCATCGCCTCGATGAGCGGGCGCGGCACGTAGATGGGGAGGTACCCGACCACGAGCCCGTCGGGGTGCGCCTCCTTCCACGCCCGCACCGCGGGGAGCGTGCGGTCTTCGACGAGCGCGGCGGCGCGCGACACTACGCTGGATGCGGGATCGCTCATGACCTCGGTCCTCCACTCGGTTTCGTCAGGGGGCTCGTCTTCGCAGGCGCGAACGCCGCCGCCGCGCCCTTGCGGGCGAGCGTGGCGATCGAGGCGGCGAGCACCTCGGGCGGACCGTGCCGCTCGGGTGTGTACCAGCCGAAGATCCAGTTCAACATGCCGAACACGTTGTACGCGGCGCGCTCGACGGCCATCGCGTCGGCGCCCTCCGGCCCGAGGGCGGCCACCACCTCCGCGCCGAGGTCGAAGTAGCGCTGCTTGAGCGCGCGGATGGCCGCGCGGCGCGCGGGGGGTAGCGCGGACGCCTCCACCACGAGCACGCGCATCACGTCGGGCTTCTCGACGAAGAAGCGGACGTGGTTGTCGACGAAGGCGTCGAGCCGCGCGTCCGGGTCGGTCGTGCTCGCGAGCACGGCCTCGGCCGCCTCGATGAGGCTCTCGAACGAGGTGCGCTGCAGCTCGAAGAGGATGTCCTCCTTCGACTGGAACAGGTTGTAGAAGCTCGCGAGGCTGCGCCGCGTGCTCTTGGCGAGGTCGCGCATCGACATGCCGTGGTAGCCGTGTCGCGCCATCGCCGTCGCCGCGCGGAGCATGACCTCCGCGCGGCTCTCGTCGCGAGCGATGGCGCGACGGGTGGTCATCGATCCACCCACACGGGCGCCCGCTTCTCCAGGAACGCGGCGATGCCCTCGTTGCCGTCGTGGCTCGGCAGCAGCCGCTCCACGTAGCGAGCCTCCGCCGCGTCGAGGGGCGCGCCGAGGCTCGCGAAGATCCCCGAGCCGCTGCGCGCGGCGAACGTGGCCTCGCGCAGCGCGAACGCCGAGAGCGGCGCCAGGTGCTTGTCGAACCATTCGGTCGCGAACCGGTCGAGGTCGGCCTCGCCCGGCACCATCGCGGTGACGGCCCCGCGCGCGTCCGCCTCCTTGGCGGAGATCTCAGCGCCGGTCGTGACGAGGCGCTCGGTCAGCGGCGCGCCGAGGCGGTGGTGCCCGAGCACCGCGAGCACCGGCGGCACCACGCCGAGCTTCACCTCCGGGCAGGCGAACACGGCCGACTCCTTGGCGAACAGGTAGTGACACGCGAGCGCGAGCTCGAAGGCGCCGCCGAGGCAGCGGCCCTCGACGAGCGCGGCGACCGGCACCGGGAAGGTGGCCACCGCGCGGATCGTGCGGTGGAAGGCGGCGAGCATGCCCGGCGCCTTCTCCTTCACGTGCTCGGGGACGCTGGCGCCGAACGAGAAGTTCGACCCGCTGCCGCGCAGGGTGACCAGCTTGAGCTTGGCGTTCTCGCGGTGCGCGTCGAGCGCCGCCTCGATCTCGCCCATCATCTCCATCGAGAGGACGTTCGCCTTGGGTCGGTCGAGCTCGATGCGCAGGATCGCGCCCTCGAGCCGGGCCTTCGCGGCCGCGGTGCTCACTTCTGCTCCGCCTTCCGGCGCGCGCGGGCCGACGGCGGGAGCACCTCGTCGATGAGCGCCTCGTCGAACCGCACGCCCTCGGCCAGCCGCTTGCGCAGCAGCACGAAGTCGATCTCGCGCTCGTTGCGGTCGCCGTAGTGGAACGCCGCGAAGCCGGCGGCCGCCTCGGTGTTCATGTTGAGCGAGAGCCACGAGCGGCTCGTCTCGGCGTTCTGGAACCAGTGCTCGAGCTTCTTCTTGCGCAGGCTCTCGAGCGTCTTGCGGGTGCAGTCGGGGAACGTGTGCAGCAGCTTGCTCGCCAGGCGGTCGACGACCTGGTCGAGCGGCGCGAGGTCCACCGTGAGCGCCTTGGCCTCCGCCTTCGCGGCGTCGGCCGCCGCGCCGGTCTTCCACTCGCCGAACACGATGCGACCGTGCTCGTCGGAGTAGCGGTCCGTGACCGCGAGCGGGTTCGGCACGTAGGTGCCGTCCGCCTTCTTGTGCACCGGGACGATGTCGTTCAAGAGACCGAGGCGCATGGCCTTGTGCGCGCTCCACGGCTCGCACAGGGAGAGCGACTCCGCCGCGTAGGCGAACCCCACGTAGAGGTGCAGGAAGTCGGTCGCGCCGCCGTCGGGCGCCGAGCCGTGCACCGGGCCGGCCTGCCCGAAGCGCGCGTGGTCGCCGGCGACCGAGTAGTCGCAGGCCATGCCGATCTCCTGGCCACCGCCGATGCGCATGCCGTTCACGCGGCAGATCACCGGCTTGTCGCAGGTGAGGATGCCCGTGACCATGTCGTTGAAGAGCCGCATGTACTGCAGGTATTCGAGCGGCCTGCTCGCGTAGTAGCTCGCGTACTCCGCGGTGTTGCCGCCGGTGCAGAACGAGCGGTTGCCCGCGCCGGTGATCACCACGTTCACGCACCGGCGGTCGGCGCTCGCGCGGCGCAGGCCGAGGATCATGTCCTTGACCGCCGACGTCGTGTACGAGTTCAGCTGCGCCTCGTTGTCGAGGGTGAGCCAGACCTGGTGGAGCCCTTCGACGGGCTTGCCGTCGCGCCCGAGCACCGGCCGCTGTTCGTAGCGGATGTGCTTCACCTCGTGGTTCTGGACCAGATCGTGGTTCAAGAGATCGACCATGGAACGTGCTCCTTGCAGACGTACGCGCGGCTACGCGAGGGGATCGAAGACGATGCGCTTGACGAGTCGGTGGTGGGCCATGTCGTCGAGCAGCGCGTCGATGCGCGACATGGGCGCGTGCTCCACGAACGGCGAGATCTGGACCTTGCCGTCGTAGATCAGGCGGAGCACCTCGGCGTACGCGTCGGGCGGGCAGCCCCACGTGCCGTGCACCGTGGCGTCGAAGGCCATGAGGTTCGAGAGGCGCACCTCGATCGGCTTCGGCGAGTACCCGGCCTGCACCATCGTCGAGGCGGGCCCGATCAGCGTGAACGCGAGCAGCTGCCCGTCGGGGGTGCCGCTGCACTCGAAGATGCGGTGGGCCACCGAGGGGATGCCCCACTCCTTGGCGATCGCCTGCACCTCCTTGCGCACGTCCTTCGGTGCTCGGCCCTTGACGTCGATCGCGCGCTCGGCGCCGAACTGCTGCAGCATGGTCAGGCGGTCGGCCGAGACGTCGCACGTGATCACGCGCGCCCCGAGGGCCGCCGCGATCTGGATCGCGTAGCCGCCCACGCCGCCCGCGCCGACCACGATCGCGAGGTCGCCCTTGGCGAGCGCCGCGCGGCGGATCGCCTGGTAGGCAGTGGAGACCGCGTCGGCGACGACCGAGAGCTCGCGCCAGTCCACGTTCGAGGGCGTGTCGTCGACGAGGACCAGCGCGTCGGCGGGCACGACCACGTGGGTCGCGAACCCGCCGTCGATGTCGTTGCCGGGCATCTTCTGCGCGGGGCAGGCGTTGCCACGGCCGGCGCGGCAGAACGCACACTTGCCGCACGGCATCACCGCGGGGACGAGCACGCGCTTGCCGACGAGCGCCTCGTGCGCGCCGCGGGCGGCCACCACCTTGCCGACGATCTCGTGCCCGAGCACGATCGGCAGGCCCTTCTTCGGGGCGACGCTCCCGTTCTGGAACCCGAGGTCGGTGTGACAGAGACCACACGCGACGACCTCCACGATGGCGTCGCCATCGCTCCCGAGCTCGAGGTCGATCGTCTTCCGCACGAGCGGCTGGTTGGCAGCCAAGAGGACGTACGCTTCGGCGCGCATGGGTGAGCCCCTCCTTCTTTCTGGAGCGGCCGCCCGTGGAGGCGGCCGCCGTTCGCTTCGCTGTCGCTCCGCTCACTGGACCATGCTGGACGAACGTTCGTTCATGCATGACCTATGTCATCGACCGTGACGACGCGCCGCGGCGCTGCCGCCGGCTCGCTCGAGAGGCCAATCGTCGCTACAGTCGAGGGGTGCAGGACCCGGCGTGTTTGACCTGTCCGATCGGGGCGGCGGCCGGCGTGGGCCGCGGCGCTGCCTGTCCCATGGCCGCCCGCAAGCGGCCCGCGGGATCTTGCATCCACGTCGAGGGCGAGCCGGTCGAGAGCGTCTTCTACATCAAGCACGGCGTGGTCACGCTCGCGCGCGATCGTGACGGAGCGGCAGTGCCGCACGGGTTGCGTCGGGCTCGATCCCTCCTCGGGCTCGAGGGTCTCGTGGAGGGCGAGTACCGGGACTCCGCGCACGCGCTCACCGACGTCACGGTGTGCTCGGCCCCCCTCGAGCGTCTGCGCACGTTCGCCGAGAAGCCGCAGGGGGCGCGCGCGCTGCTCGAGGCCACGCTGAGCGCCGGCAAGTCCGACACGCCGCTCCGCGCGACGACGGACGGCAACGCGAAGGCGCGCGCCGCGCGGTGGTTGCTCGACGCGGCCGAGCCCGTCATCAAGCTGCGGCGGGTCACCCTCGCGGGGCTCATCGGCATGCAGCCAGAGACGCTGTCGCGCGCGCTCGCGGTGCTGGTGCGCGCCGGCGCAATCGGCGTCGGTCGCGGTCGGATCGAGATCCGCGATCGCAACGTGCTGCGCAGCGTGGCCACCGGCGCCACCGCCGCCCGCAAGCGCGCGGGTGCCTAGCCGCGGGCCACCACGACCCCTCCAGCCCCTCCAGCTCGGCCTGCGCGGACGATGTCGGCGCCGCCCCGAGCGTAACATCCTGAAAACGCAGGCGTTTCAGGGATCTTTGCAGAATACTGGTCCGGCGTTCAGCACTGGGTGTACGTACCCCTGCATGAACGCTCAGTCCCTCGTCCTCCGCGCCCTCCGCTCCATCCACCAGGAAGGGGTCTCCCCGAGCTGGCCTCGCCTCCTCGCGGTGGTCCCGGCCGATCGCACCGAGGTCCTCGCGGCCGTTCGCTCGCTCGACGCCGAAGGGCTCCTCGACGCCCGCACGTTGCGCCTCACCATGCTCGGGTTCGCCACCGCCCACGCGCCCAAGGTCGTGGTCGACGAGCGCCGCAAGCACCCCCGGCTGCGCAAGGCCGGCCTGGTAGCGTAGTCTCCCGCCACGATGCCGCCGCCGGAGGACTCGTCGAAGCGAGCCGCCTTGCCCAAGGGGGGCATGCTGGGCAGTCGCTACGAGGTCATCCGGGAGCTCGGTCGCGGCGGGATGGGGGTCGTCTACGCCTGCGTCGACCGCGCGACGGGCCAGAAGGTCGCGCTCAAGCGGGTCGAACGCGCCGGCCGCCCTCTCGGCAGCGGCGACACGTTCTGGTTCCACCAGGAGGCGCGCGCCCTCGCCTCGCTCGACCACCCGACCATCGTCCACGGCCGCGATTTCGGCGTGCTCGAGGACGGCAGCCCCTACCTCGTGATGGAGCTGGTCGGCGGACGCTCGCTGCACCAGCTCATGGAAGGCGGCGCGATGGCGTGGCCGGTGACCTGGTCGATCGTCGATCAGGTGCTCTCGGCGCTCGCCCACGCCCACGCGCGCGGGGTCGTCCACGGAGACCTCAAGCCGCAGAACATCATCGTGGAGCCCGGGCCGTTCACGGCCACCGGCCCCGGCGATCCACGGGTGCACGTGCTCGACTTCGGGCTCGCGTTCCTGATCCGCGATCGCCACGACCCGCGGCTCGACGGCGCGACCGCGCAGGCCATCACCCTGCCTTCGGGCGGCGGCACGCCGGGGTTCATGGCGCCCGAGCAGATCCGGCGCGCGGTGCCGCACGTCGGGCCGCCCACCGATCTCTACGCGCTCGGGTGCATCTGCTTCCAGATGCTGTCCGGCAACCCTCCGTACCTCGTGCTCCGCGAGGGCCCGCACGGCCAGGAGTACGACGAGGAGGCGATCCTCCAGCTGCACAAGCGCGCGCCGATCCCGCGGCCCGAGCTCCCCTCGGACGTGCCGGAGGGCGTCGCCGATCTCGTCGTCCGCATGCTCGCCAAGCGCCCGTGGCGACGGTTCGACTTCGCGGGCGAGGTGCGCAACCGCTGGGAGGCGTTCCGCCCCACGTCGCCGAGCGCCACGTTCGAGCTCGACGACTACGAGGACGACGAGGGCCTCGTGCCGCTCCCTCGCACGAGCGCCCCCGACACCCGCATCGACGTGCTCACGGTGGCCGCGCTCAACGCCGCCCAGCCGGTGACCCCCTCGCGCACCGCGCCCGAACTGCTCGGCCTGCGACCGACCCCGTTCGTCGGGCGCAACCACGAACGCCTCGAGCTCCTGCGTCTCGTCGATCTGGTCACCACCAAGGACGGCCCGACCCACCGCATGGCGCTCCTGGTCGGCGAGGCGGGCACCGGCAAGTCCCGGGTCGCGGAGTGGATTTGCGAGCGCGCCCACGAGTCGGCCAAGCTCGTGCCGCTCCGGGCCCGCTACCGCCGCATGAACGGCCCGCTCGACGGCCTCAACGGCGCGGTCCTCGCGCACTACGGCCTCGAGCGCGTCGACCGCCTCCTCGTCGAGCAGGCGCTGATCAACGTGTGGGAGATCGAGAAGGACGACGACGAGGGCATGACCTGGGTCGCCGCCACCGCGGAGTGGTTGCGGCCTTCGGCCTACACCCGCGCCGCCGAGCCACGCAGCGAGGGCAAGAGCGAGCGTCGGACGCGCGAGCGCGCGCCGCTCGGGCCTACGGGCAAACGATTCACGCTGGACGAGCCCGAGCTTCGCTGGCTCGTCATCCGCCGCGTGCTCGAGCGGATCGGCCGTCAGCGCCCGATCCTGCTGTTCCTCGACGACGTCCACCACGCGCCGCCCGGCACGTTCGACGGTCTCGCGAAGATCCGCCGCGAGGTGCCCCACCTGCGCATGCTCATCGTGGCGACCGCGCGCCAGGAGTCGCTCGTGGGAGACCGCGCCACCGATCGCCGCCTCGAGGCGATGCGTCGCACGTTCGGCGGGCCGCGCCTCGACGTGGGCCCGCTCGACTCCACCGAGACGCGCTCGCTGCTCGCGGCCGCGCTCCCCCTCGACGATCGCGCGCTGCACGAGGCCGAGGCGCGGAGCAAGGGCAACCCCCTGTTCGCCCTGCAGCTGATCCACGCCTGGGCCGCGACCGGCGGGCTCGAGCTCGTCGGCAGCCACTACCGGGTCAAGGACGAGGCCCTCCAGAACCGCGCCACCACGACCGCGGAGCTGTGGGACGAGCGCATCCGCGCGCTCGACCCGAAGCACGGCGCGGCGGCGGAGGCGGCCTCGGCGCTCGGCGTCGAGTTCCGCGGCGACGTGCTGCGCCGGCTCGTCGGCTGGGTGGTGGGCCTAGGGGGCTTCGGCGTCGCGGTGGCGGGGGCGATCGACGCCCTGCTCCGCGCGCACATCCTCGTCGAGGGCGGCGAGGACCGGTTCCGGTTCCAGCACGCGCTCCTGCAGGAGCACCTGCTGCACCGGCTGTCGATCCGCGCCGACGCGCGCGAGGTGTTCCTCGCCGCCGCCGAGGCGCTCGCCCACCACCCGCTCTCTGGCACCCGGCGCGTGGTGCGGCAGCGCGTGCAGAACCTGCTCCGCGCGGGCGACGGCGACGCGGCGGCGGAGCTCCTGCTCGACTACGTGGCCGAGGCCTGGAGCCGCGTGCGCGACGCGAGCCGCACCCTCGAGGACCTGAACCTGCTCGACGTGCGCCGCCTCGACGTGCTCGCCGCCGGCGTCAACGCGGGCGGACCACTTGCTGCCATTCCTGCCATCACGCCGCCGGCCATCTCGCCGATCTGGGCCGCGCGGCACCTGCGCTGGCGCGCGGAGGCGCTCCGCCACGCGGGGCGCTTCGACGAGTCCAGGGAGGCGGCCCTCCGCGCGCGCAAGACCTTCCTCGCCGAGGGCGACGACCGCGAGGAGGCCCACGTCTTGCGCTTGCTCGGCCACATCGCGAGCGAGCGCGGAGATCCGGCCGAGGGCCGCAAGCTGGTCGCCAAGGCCCTCACCACGTTCGACCGCCTCGACGACGAGCGGGGCCGCGCCTCGTGCGAGGTCGTGCTCGGCGAGGTCGACTACCTGCTCGGCGAGCACGTGTCGGCGCGCGACGCCCTCCACCGCGGCGCCCGCCGGTTCCGCACCGTGGGCGACCCGCTCGGGCGCGCGCAGTGCCTGCTCCTGCTCGGCCTCATCGAGCTCGCCGAGGGCATCCTGCCCAAGGCGCGCGACCTCCTGCTCGAGGCGCGGGTCGAGTTCGACGGGATCGGCTACCGCCTCGGTCTCTCGCAGTGCGACGTGGCCCTCGCCCACGTGGAGCACCGCGCGGGCGATCTCGAGGGCGCGAGGCAGCGCGCGCTCGCCACCCGTGGCGCGCTCCGGGCGCTCGAGAACCCGCGCGGCCTCGCCGGGGCCGAGCGCCTGCTCGCGATGATCGCCATCGACCAGGAGGACACCGAGGCCGCGCAGAAGCACGCGGCCGAGGCGCTCGACCTCTACTCCAAGCTCGGCGACCCCTGGGGGCTCCTCGAGTCGCACCTGCTCGTCGCGCAGATCGCCCTCGTGCGCGGCGCGCTCGACGAGGCCAAGGAGGCGCTCGGGCAGTGCGACGCCCTCGAGGTGAACGAGGCCGAGCCCCAGCAGCACCACCACCTCACCCGCGCCTGGCTCGCCGCCGCGCAGAGCCAGTGGAAGCGGGCGGCGGCCGCGATCGGCGAGGCACAGAGCGTGTTCGCCGATCCGCGCCGCGTCGGCGATCACACGACCCAGCTGCTCCAGCGCTTCGCCACGCTGCGCTGGAGAGACCCGGTCGCTCGCGCCGTCGCGGCCTGGCTCGAGCAGATCGGCGGCATGCGATCGACCGGGCAGTTTCCCGTCGTGGAGCGCGACGAGTGAAGGTCGAGCTCTGCACCAACCGCCTCGTGCTGCGCACCGCCGAGCCGGCGCTGGCCCCTGCGGTGCTCGCGTTCTTCGAGGAGAACCGCGCGCACCTCGCGCCCACTTCGCCCCCGCTGCCCGCCGATTTCTACACGCTCACCGGCACGGAGCGCCGCCTCGCGCGCGCCGAGGAGGAGCTCGCGCACGAGCGGCAGGTGCCGTTCTTCTTGCTGCAGGGCAAGGAGGTGATCGGCTCGGTCAACTTCAACCAGTGCTGTCGGGGCGTGTTCCTCGCGGCCTACGTCGGGTACGGGATCGGGCACCGGCACGAGGGCCGGGGCCTCATGCGCGAGGCGCTCGAGGCCGCCATCGGGCACATGTTCGACGAGCGCGGCTTCCACCGCATCATGGCGAACTACCTGCCCACCAACGAGCGCAGCGGCGGGCTGCTCCGGCGCCTCGGGTTCGTGGTGGAGGGCTACGCGCGCGACTACCTGTTCATCGCGGGCGCCTGGCGTGACCACGTGATGACCGCGCTCACCAACCCGGACGCGCCGCCGCCCGTCGTCTGACGGTGCCGCAGGCGGTCAGGGGTCGGTGCGGCGACGGCGGGTGTGGTGCGTGTCGCGGTCGCGGTCTCGGTCGCGGTCGCGCTCGCGCTCGCGGTGGTCGTCGCGCTCGATGTCGGGGACCACGCGCTCGAGGCGGTTCTCGAGCATCTCCTGCACGAGGGCCCACAGGCGGTCGGTGTCCTCGCAGTCGGCGAGCAGGCCGAGGGGGATCTGGAAGCCGCCCTTGTCGGAGCGCCCGCCACCGTAGGGCTTGCCGTCGCGATCGCGGCCGAACGCGGTCTGGATGAACACGGCCGGATCGACGCTCGGGCTCGTGGTGCGCAGCGACCCGTCGACGCGATCGTCGACGACGCCGTAGACCAGGACGGTGTCGAGGTCTTCGCGCATGAGGATGTAGTCGGCGGCGGCGCCGATGGCGTCGCGGTCGCCCGAGGGGACCATGCCGACGCCGGCGAACGCGAAATCGCGCACCACGGAGAGGTTGGCGAGGGCGCGGCCGAGCACGTCCATCGCGGCGGCGGAGACGGTGCGGCGACCGACCCGCTTGAGGACCTCGGCGTCGCAGTACGCCTTGGCGTACGCCGCGGCGGCGAAGTCGGCCGGCGTGGCGAGGGTGAAATCGTCGGTGTCGGTCTGGATGCCGAACAGGAGGGCGGTGGCGACGCGGGCGTCGTCGCGGCGCTCGCCGTCGAGCGGGGTGAGGCCGCCCTGCAGGTACTCGGCGTAGATCGAGCAGGTGGCGCCGATCGAGGGGCGCACGTCGACGAACGCCGCGTCGAGCTTGCCGCTGAGCGCGCGGTGGTGGTCGACCACGGTGAGCAGCTTGAGATCGGCGGGGATCTCGAGCGAGGCCTCGGTGGTGCAGGTGTCGACCAGCGAGAGGTACTTGTAGTGCGACAGCTCGTGGCTGTTCGAGATCTGCTGCATCTCGACGTTGAGCAGCTTCACGAGGGCGCGGTTCTCGCGGTGCGAGACGGGCAGGACGTGGGCGATGGTGGCCGGGACGCCGAGCGACTCGCAGATGCGCTGGTGGGCCAGCGCGCCACCGATGCTGTCGGGGTCGGGGTGGCCGGTGAGGAGGATGACGAGGGGCTCGCCGGCGATCCCGGTGAGCACGCGCTCGAGGCCCTCGCGCGGCGGAACCTTCTCGTGCGACGGGCCCCCACTCACGCCGGACAGCGTATCGCGGGCACCGTTGGCTCGACCACCAGCGACCGAGGCCGTTGCGCCGACCTGTGGGGGGACCGGCGAAGTCAGATTCGATGGCATGCGGGACCACCATTTGTGCGCGTCGGCCGCCGCACTGCAAGGGTCCCGTGCAGAGGACTGGTCGCGCGTTCCGTGACCTTGGTAGGTTGATGCGCGTCATGAGGTGCTGGAGGTGGGTCCAAGGGTGCGTGATCGGCGCGGCGCTTTTCGGCTGTCAGCGCGATCCGCCGCCTCCTTCGTCGGCAGGGGCGGCGTCGGCTTCGGCGAAAGTCGTGCCGTCGACCGGCGGGTCGGTCGTCGTCCCGTCGGTGTCGGCTCCGGTGTCGGTGTCGGCCCCCTCGGTGTCGGCATCGGTCGCCGTCGCCGATGCCGGCACCGTCGACCCGATGCGCCCCGACGACTGGGAACTGGGTCCCGGCAAGTGGACCTTCGAGCCCGACGGCACGCTCGCGTGCGAGTGCAAGTCGAACAGCCACGTGATCTGGTGGAAGGGGAGCCAGCCCAAGGACTTCGACGCTGCGGTCGAGGTGCAGTTCCTCGGCGACGAGTCGAGCGCCGGGATCCTGTTCCGCACGCAAGGGCAGGATTTCTACAACGACATGAGCTTCTACCAGTTCGAGTGGTACACGCGCGGCTCGCACCACGACAAGCGGCTCTCGCTCATGCGCAAGAACCCCTACTGGGTGCAGATCGTGACCCCGCTGTATCCCGAGGCGCCCTACAAGAAGTGGATCGACTTCCGCGTGCGGGCCGAGAAGGACCACCTCGAGGCGTTCATCGACGGAGAACGCGTCTTCGACAAGAAAGACGCCACGTTCGTCCGTGGCGGCCGGCTGGGCTTGCACGTGTTCCAGCCCCGGCGCACGCTGTTTCGCAAGTGGAGGCTCACCGTTCTCTAGGCTACGTATCCGCGGTGTCCTTGCGCGCAGCCCTGCTCCTCACCCTCGCATCCTCGTTCACGGCGTGTGGGCAGGGCAGCCCCGACGTGCCGGGGGTCGTCGGGGATGCGGGCGAGGACACCTCCGCCACTGACGCCGCGCTCGAGGCCGACACGGCGCCCCTCGAGCCGTTTCCGGTCGTCCGCCTCGCGTGCGTCGGGACCAGCAGCCTCGCGAGAGATCTGCCCCCGGGCGAGCCCTATGGCGCCCTCGAGGGAGAGCTCGTGTCGCTGGTGCCCCCTGGGACCAAGGGCTGCCCCGAGGACCCGGACCACCTCCACCTGCAAGTGCGCGTCGGCACCAAGCGCTACGACGTCGCCGTCAACATCGACTCGACGAGCCACGAGCCGCTCGGGTTCACGACCAAGTCCTTCGGGCCCGCGCAGCCGCCGCAGGGCTGGGCGGCCGAGACCTTCGACTACCCCCGCGATCTCGGCATCGTCTCGGCCGACTTCGAGAAGCTCGACAAGGCGGCGCTGCTCGCGCGGCTCATGAAGGAGCTCTCCACGGCGGCGCGCATCCGCGTGTACGGCCGGGCCTACGCCGACGGCACGGGCCTGCACAACATCCACCGCAACGGCAAGGACCGCGACGGAGGCCTCCTGATCCGCCGCGCCAACGCCAGCGGTGACCGGTTCCTCGGCCTACGGTTCGCGACCGACGTGTTCTAGGACCCGTCAGAATACGCTGCCGGTCAGCTCGGTGAACAACCGTTTGCCCGTCTTCGGATCGAACAGCTCGAGGTAGTCCTGGCCGGCCTCTCGGCCGCGCAGCGCGAGGGCTCCGGCCGCGACCGAGACCGACGTCGCGTTGAAGTACTTGCTGTGGCCGATCGGCAGCAGCTCGACGTCGCCGCGGAAGCGCACCGCGCCCGTGGCCGGATCGAAGCCGAGCAACGACGCGCCCGTCGCGATGGCGTGGAACGAGGCCACCGCCAGCGTGTTGTCGAAGAGCACCGCGCTCGCGCTGTCGTTCAGCTTCTCGGTGCTGGTCCAGCGCACGACGCCCGCCTGGGAGAGGAAGCGCGTCGTCGGTTGCGTGGCGAACAGGCCGTCGAGCGCGCCCGTCTCGGTGGCGACGGTGGCCGCGATCTCCTCCTCGAGGCGCGCGAGCTCGGCGCCGTCCTTCAGGTCGACGACCACGGCGCGCCGTGCCCCACCTGACGAGAACCAGGAGCTCACGAGGACGAACCGGGGGCCGAGCTCGCGGACCTGGAAATACGTGCCCGGCGGGTCGGTCGGCTTGCGCAGCAGGTACTTCTTGTGCCACGCGAGGGCGGGGGCGTCGGTCACGCACGCGACCTCGAAGTCGGGGCCGGGGGCCGACACCGCGCAGGCCGTGCCGTGGGCGCTCTCGACGAGGGTCGAGCGGTGCCCGTAGGGCGCGAACGGCAGCGCGACCGCGCCGTGCGAAGCGGCGGTGGTGCCGTCGAGCATCTCGATCTGGTGGTCGCTGCGCAGCACGGCGAGCCGTGCGCCGAGGGGCAAGAGCACGCTGACGTCGGCGGCGAGGGTCTGGGCGTGGGCCACGCCGTCGGCGCGGGGGTAGTGGGTCACGGTCGAGCCCTGTGCGCAGAACGCGCCCCCGGACATGGCGCCGAGCACACTGCAGAGCGGCGCGGGCCTGCTCCAACGCTGCGCCCCGGAGTCGAGCGAGAAGGCCTGCAGCACCGAGAGCTTGCGGTCGAGGAGATAGGCGTCGTCCCCGCGCGCCGCTTCGCGCCGGGGGAGCTCGGCCATGAGCACGTGACGGACGGCGCGCAGGCGCAGATCGAGCGACTTTCCGTGCAAGAGCGCGAGCCCGTCGCGGGGCGGATCCTTGGGCGTCGGACCGGCGTCGGGCTTCGGCGTCGGGTCCGGGACGATCGCGCGGGCGTCGTTGCGCCGACACGCGAGCCCCATCGTGAGCGCGACGAGCGGGAGCCAGCGCATGCCGACAGCGTACCCGCCCGCGCGCTCGACGCACCTGCAACGCGCGCGGACCCGGTCTAGGCTCGGAGGCGCCATGCGTCGGGTCGTCGCCCTGCTGTCCATGTGTGCCCTCTCCGCGGGGTGCAGCAAGGGGCGCGGGCAGCTCCACCGAGGCCCGCCCCCGATGGTGCCGGTCGTCGCGCCCGACCCGCACACCCCCGAGGCGCGCGCGCGTCGGCTCGTCGAGCAGCTGCGCGATCGCAAGTTCGCCGCGGTGCGCGAGGCGTTCGACCCGACGATGACGGCAACCATCACCGAGGCCGCCCTCGGGGCCACGTGGGACGGCATCGTGAATCGCGCCGGCCGGATCGAGCGCATCGAGTCGGTCGTCGTCGACGCGGAGAAGGACGGCTTCCGGGTCGCGCGCGTGAAGAACGAGCACTCGTTGCACGGCCTCGAGGTGCGGGTGGTGTTCGATCGCGCATCGCGCGTCTCGGGCCTGTGGTTCGAGCCGCGTCCGCCTCCCTGGGCTCCGCCGGCGTACGTGTCGCCGACGGCGATCACGGACCGTCCGGTCGACGTGGCCGGGCTGCCTGGCACGTTGACCCTCCCGAAGTCGCGCGCGGGCAAGGCGCGCGCGGTGCTGCTCGTCCACGGCTCGGGGCCGAACGACCGCGACGAGACCCTCGGTGGGCGCAAGCCGTTCCGCGATCTCGCCGAAGGCCTCGCCACCAAGGGCCTCTTGGTCCTCCGCTGGGACAAGCGCAGCAAGGCGGCGCCGGAGACCCTGAAGGGCGCGTTCGACCAGGACGCCGAGGTCACCGCCGACGCGCGCGCGGCGGTCGACCTCCTGAGCCGCACGCCCGAGGTCGATCCGAAGCAGATCTACCTCGTCGGTCACAGCCAGGGCGCGCGCATGGCCCCGCGGATCGCGAGCAAGGAGCCGCGGATCGCGGGCCTCGTGCTGCTCGCGGGCGACACGCGTCCGTTCGAGGAGCTCCTCGTCGACCAGCACCGCTACCTCCTGGGGCTCGGCGGGCTCGTCGGCGCCCCGCTCGAGGAGCGGCTCGCGGGCATCCGCAAGGAGTGCGCGATCGCGCGCGACAAGAAGGGCGACCCGGCGGAGCTCGTCACGATCGCCGGCAGCAAGGCGCCACGTCAGTATTGGCAGGATCTTCTCTCCTACGATCCCACCGTGCCGGCGAAGGCGCTCGCCCTCCCCATGCTGGTGATGCAGGGGGGGCGCGACTACCAGGTCACCAAGGTCGACTTCGACGGCTGGACCAAGGCGCTGACCCGACCGGGCGTCGTCTTCCGCTTCCACCCGCCGCTCGATCACCACTTCGTGATCGGCGAATCGCCCTCGACCCCCGACGACTACAAGTGGTCGGGGCACGTGGCCGGCGAGGTGGTGGCGGACATCGCCGCCTTCGTGCTGGGTACCCTCGCGTCGTGAGCGACGAGCGGGGGGGCGTGCCGGAGGTCCTCGCCGAGGACCTCGGCGCGCTGCGCCCGAAGCGCACCTGGCCCAAGTTCGTGCTCATGCACCTGACGATCCTCGTCGTCGGGGTCTCGCTGCTGCGCCACTACCGCAAGGTGCCCCACCGCCCGCGCGTGCTCGTGGCGATCGAGGTGGAGGGCGCGTTCTACGCGGGCTCCGAGCCGGCCGAGATCCTCGCCGAGCGGTTCGGCGAGAAGGCCTCGATTCTCGGCCTCGAGATCGTCCACCCCCGCGACAAGGACGCGCTGGCCGTCCTGCAGAAGAGCGATCTCAGGACGGCGGCGCAGCAGCTCGACGCAGCGTACGTGCTCGTCGGCAAGGCGCGCGTCGAGGCGATCGCCTACCCGCTCCCGAACGCGGTCGCGCCCTACTACGACGTGCGCGGCGAGGTCGATCTGGTGCTCACGGTGCCGGGCGAGCCCGACGTGCCGTGCGGGAAGCTCTCGGCGCTGGTCGGCGCGCCCGATCGCACCCTCGCCCTGCGGGGCGTGGCCGAGAGCCTCGCCGATCAGGCGATCGATCTCTCGGTGGGGCCCATGCTGCGCAGCCCTTCGACGGCGAAGTTCTCCACGCTCAAGACGAGCAAGGGGGAGGCGGTCCTCGCGCCCGCGTTCTCGTGGCTGTCCACGCGCGAGCGGGCCGAGCGCGACGCGCAGGCCGCCTACGCGCGCGGCCTCGAGGCGCGCAAGGCGGGCGAGAAGGGGCCGCGGCCGGTCACCTTCGTGGGTGCGCTCTCGGCGCACGACGAGCTGCTCGGGGTCGGCACCGACTTGGTGGTCGCCACCGCCGACATCCGCACGACCCTCTCGTTCGAGACGCGGCAGCCGGGGTTCCAGCGCCAGCTCCGGCGGGTGGAGCTGCGGCCGCCGGCCGGCCCCGCGCGCACGCTCTACCGCGGCGCGGGCGTGTTCGCGTTCCCCCACGAGGCGGCGCCCCCCCTCGTGCTGGTGGAAGATCTCTTCGGCTACGCACGGTCGCTCACGGTGGTCGAGCCGAACGGGCTGCGTCGGCTGCAGGTCGACCCCGATCACCGCTGGGACGGGCCGCGCGTGTCGCCCGACGGTCGCCATGTGGTCGTGCAGGATCGGCCGTGCGCGACCTGCGCGGCCGAGCTCGTCGTGTTCGCCCTGGGCTCCGGCAAGGCGGTGTTCCGCGTGTCGGGCGACGCGTTCCACGGGTTCACCTGGCTCGACCCCGGGGGCTTCGTGTTCGTGCACCGCAGCAAGGACAAGGACCCGAAGAACCCGGCGCTCGCGAAGGACGGGCTCGCGGTGTTCCCCGTCGCGCTCTCACCGAGCGGTGACACCGCCACGCTCGGGGGTCCGTTCGTCGTGCCCGACGACGAGCTCTGGACCTCTCCGACCGCGCAGGCCGGCAAGCTCGCCTTCGAGCGCAAGAGCGGCGACAAGGGCATCGCGGTCCTCGAGTGGGCCACGTTCGCGGTGAGCAAGCGGGCCGCGGGCGTCGACGCGCGCGCTCTCTCGTGGGCTCCGGACGGGCGCCTGGCGTTCGAGCTCCACGACCCCAAGCTGCCCGAGGAAATCGCCGTCGCGGCCGAAGACGGTGCGGTGACCGTGCTCACCAAGAACCTCGCGCACGACCGGGGGCCGCGCTTCTCGCCCGACGGCAAGCGCGTGTGGTTCACGTCGGAGGCCGACGACCCGTGGTTCCCGGGGCAGCGCACGGTGTCGTGGGTGGCCTGGGTCGCGCCCTGATCGAAGGATGCCCCCCGGGCTGAAGCCCGGGGCACCGACGGCCGGGGCAAGCCCGCTGGTGGCGGGCTATCCAGTCGGTGTGGTGGAGCGACGGATTCGGGCAGTTCACGATACGCGCACTCGCGACTGTACGCATCGCGCGCCTGCACTACGCGAGCCCGCCGCAGGTGGGCTTCCGCGGCAGTCGGTGCCCCGGGCTTCAGCCCGGGGGGGATTCACCGCGTCCGCCGTCCTGCTTCACTTCCGGTCGAGCGTGAAGCGGGCGATCGCGAGGCAGAGGAGGGCGTTGGCCACGAGCCACACCCGCGTGAAGAACGGACCGACGGGCGTGGTGACCGCGCCGCGCACCGCGAGCTCGGCGAGGAGGGCCGCCGAGCCGAGCGCGAAGCCGCCGAGGAGGCCACGCACCCGCGCGACGCCGTAGAGGAGGGCGGTCAGGCCGAGGGCGGGCAGCGCGTTCGCGAGGGGCAAGAACCGATGCAACCGCGCATCGAGGAGCAGGTCCCACTCCCCGAGCGGTCGCTGCAAGAGATCGACGACCCAACGCAGGCCGCCGAGGCGCGGCCCGAGGCCGAGCAGCGGCGCGAAGAACAGGAGGCCGGTGCCCGCGAGCAGCACGCCGGAGGGCACGCCGAGGCCGAGGCGGAACTCGCCCCCCTTGCTCCGGACGCGACGCGCGAGCAGGAAGCCGAACATGACGGCGAAGACCGCGCGCAGGGAGACCTGCAGCCAGTGGGTGTTCGCGACCGCGCGGCCGGCCTCGAGGATCCCGGCGCCGTACAGCTCGGGCTGGCCCTTGGGATCGGCGGCGCCGAGCAGCGCGGCGCGGACGGCCGTGGGACTGGTGATGCCCTGGCCGACGAGCAACGCCGCGGCGCCGGCCACGTGCGGCGAGGCCATGCTGGTGCCGCTCCACTCGCCGAACATCTCGCACTTGTCGGTGCCACCGTTGCACACGGTCTGCTGGGTGACGTCGACGCCCGGCGCGGCGATGGCGACCTCGGGCCCGCGCGAGGAGAACCAGGCGATCTCGTCGTGCGAGTCGCTCGCGCTCACCGCGAGGACGCCGGGGAACGCGGCGGGGTAGCCGACGTCGAAGTGGGAGTTGCCCGCGGCGGCGACGATGACCACGCCCTTGGCGAGCGCGTAGCGGACCGCGGCGGCCAGCACTTTGCTCGGCGAGGGCCCGCCGAGCGAGAGGTTGATGACCTGCGCGCCCTCGTCGGCGGCGAAGCGGATGCCGGAGGCGACGTCGGCGTCGCTGCCCCAGCCGTCGCCCGAGAGCACCTTGATCGGCATGAGGCGCGCGCAGTGCGCGAGGCCCGCGACGCCCTTCCCGTTGTGGGTGGTCTGCGCGATGGTGCCCGCGACGTGGGTGCCGTGGCCGTGGTCGTCGGCGGCCTCGGGGCGGTCGTTGACGAAGTCGTAGCCCCCGACGCAGCGGCTGCCGGTCAGGTCGCTGCCCACCGAGAACGGGCCCTTGTCGTAGCAGGCGACGCCGGTGTCGATGACCGCCACGGTGACGCCGCGCCCGCACCCGTAGTCCCAGGCGCGCTCGCTGCCGACGCGCGGCAGGTGCCACTGCTGCTTGTAGAAAGGGTCGTTCGGCACGAACGAGGCGAACCGCCGGTGCATGGGCTCGACCAGCTCGACCCGCGGATCGGCGGCCAGCCTGGCCCGCGCGGCGGCGCTCGCCCCCTCGACGCGGAAGATCTTGTCGTGCGCGTCGCTCCACTTGCTGTTGGAGAGCAGGGTGACGCCCGCGTCCTTGGCGATGGCGGCGATCGTCGCCTCGTCGGCGTCGTCCTTCACGTCGACCGCGAGCTCGCCGCCGATCAGGTCGTCGGCGGACGGCGGCGCGAAGGTGGGCTTCTGCGCGCCCGCCGCCGAGCCCGGCAAGGCAGCGAGACCCACGAGGAGACCGGCGAGCAGGGGGGCCGCGACGCGCATGGCCCTCACTGTAGATCGTCAGGGCCGCTCGCGCTCGCCCTGGATTCTCGGGCCAGGACGGGAATCGCGAGGTCGAGCGCGGCGTTGAGGTCGTCCTCGCGGATGACCAGGGGCGGCATCAGGCGGATCACGTCGCCCCGCGTGTCCTTGGCGAGCACCGACACGTCGCAGAGCTCGTGGGCGACCGCACGCGCGATCTTCTCGTGGTACTCGACCGCGATCATGAGGCCACGGCCGCGCACCTCGCGCACGGCGGGGTGGCCACGCAGGGCGCCGCGCAGGCGCTCGAGCGCCCGTCCGCCGAGCTCGGCGGAGCGCTGGGCGAGCTCCTCGTCCTCGAGCACGTCGAGGGCCGCGAGCGCGACGGCGGCGGCGAGCGGGTTGCCGCCGTAGGTGGAGCCGTGCGAGCCCGGCGTGAACACGCGCATCACGCGGTCGTCGGCGCACAAGCAGCTCACCGGGTAGAGCCCCCCCGAGAGCGCCTTGCCGAGCACGAGGAGGTCGGGGCGCGCGCCCTCGTGCTCGAACGCGAACATGCGGCCGGTGCGGCCGAGCCCGGTCTGGATCTCGTCGAAGCAGAGCAGCGCGTTCGCGCGCGTGCACGCGGCGCGCACCTCGGTCAGGTAGCCGTCGGGCGGGATGCGCACGCCGCCCTCTCCCTGGATCGGCTCGAGCAACACGCCGACGGTGTGGGGCCCGATCGCCGCGGCGAGCGCCGCTGCGTCGCCGAACGGCACGAGGCGGAACCCGGGCGTCGGTGGGCCGAAGTGGCGGGTGTAGTCCGGCTCGTCGGAGAACCCGACGATGGTCGTGGTGCGGCCGTGGAAGTTGCCCTCGGCGACCAGGATCTCGGCCGTGCCGTCGGGCACGCCCTTCTGCTCGTACCCCCACCGACGCATCGCCTTGAGGGCGGTCTCGACCGCCTCGGCGCCGGTGTTCATCGGGAGCACCTTCTCGTAGCCCGACACGCGCGCGATCCGCTCGAGCATCGCGCCCATGCGGTCGTTGTGGAACGCGCGCGAGGTGAGGCTCAGCGTCGAGGCCTGCTCGACCAGCGCTTTCACGATGCGCGGGTGGCAGTGGCCCTGCGAGACGGCGGAGTACGCGCTGAGGAAATCGAAGTAGCGGCGCCCCGCGGTGTCGAAGACGAACGCGCCCTCGCCGCGCGCGAGCACGACGGGTAGGGGCGCGTAGTTGTCCGCGCCGTAGGTGCGGGCGAGCGCGATGGCGTGGTCGGCGGTCATGAGGGCACCATCCGGGTTCCGAGCTCGTGGGAGAGGGCCTTCTCGAGCCCTCGCATCGAGGAGATCAGCACCTCGCCGCCCCCCGCCTGGAGGAACGCGCACGCAGCGAGGATCTTCGGCCCCATGCTCCCCGGCGGGAACTGACCCGCCGCGTGGAGCTCGAGCGCCTCGTCGAGGGTCAGCCGGCGCAGCGCGGCCTCCGTGGGCTTGCCGAAGTCGCGGTAGACGAAGTCGACGCCGGTGAGGTCGACCAGCGAGCGAGCCCTCAGCATCGTCGCGATCAGGGCCGCGGTGTGGTCCTTGTCGACCACCGCCTCGACCCCGCGGAGCGCGCCGCTCGCCTCGCGCACCACCGGGATGCCGCCCCCGCCGCCAGCGATCACGACGTGCCGCGTGTCGAGCAGCGCGGAGATCGCGCCGAGGTCGAGGACCTCGATCGGGCGCGGGGAGGGCACGACCTGACGGTGCCCCCGCCCGGCGTCCTCGACGAACCGCGCGCCCCGTTCGCGGGCGATCCGCGCCGCTTCGCTCTCCGAGTAGAACGGGCCGATCGGCTTGTCGGGGTGCTGGAACGCGGGGTCCGCCTCGTCCACGCGGACGAGGGTGGCGAGCGTGGCGATCCGGGCCTCGGCCCCCGCCGCGCGGAGCGCCTCGCGGAGCGCGATCTCGAGGTAGTACCCCATCGTCCCCTGGGTCGCGGCGACGTAGACGTCGAGGGGCACGGGGTCGATCGTGGCGCGCGCCGCGAACCCGCGGTCGAGCTCGCGGCCCACCTGCGGACCGTTGCCGTGGACGAGGACGAAGCGCTCCCCCGCGGCAATCCGTGGAACCAGAGGTTCGCAGGCGGCGCGCGCGTGGGCGACCTGCTCGGCGGGCGTGCCGCGCTCGCCGCTCGGCCACATGGCGTTGCCGCCGAAGGCCACGACGGTGACGGGGTGCGTGCTCATGGGGTTCTCCTCTCGAGGAATGTCTGGACGACCTGGGCGAGCGCGCCGTCGTCCTCGAGCTCGTAGCGGACGCGGGTCGCGGGGCACGGCAGCGTGAGCACGTGCGCGAGGTCGATGGGCGTGCCGATCAGGATCGCCTCGGCGTCGCACCGCGCGATCGTGGCCCCGAGGTCCGCGATCTGCGCGGGCGAGTACCCGACGGCGGGCAGCGCCGCGCCGATGTGCGGGTAGCGCGCGAAGGTCTCCGCGATGGAGCCGACGGCGTGTGGGCGTGGGTCGACGAGCGAACCGACGCCGATCCGATCCGCGGCCACCCGCGCCGCGCCGAAGCGCATCTCGCCGTGGGTGAGCGTGGGCCCGTCCTCGATCAAGAGGACGCGCTTGCCGCGCACGAGCTCCGGCGCGTCGACGGTGATCGCCGAGCGCGCGACGAGGCAGGGCACGTCGGGCCGGATCCGCGTCGCGCTCTCGCGCACCGCCGCGAGCTGCTCGGGGGTGGCCGAGTCGGCCTTGTTCACGAGGAGCAGATCGGCCGCGCGCAGGTTGACCTCGCCCGGGTGATAGGCAAGCTCGTGGCCGGGTCGGTGCGGATCGAGGATCGTGATCCACAGGTCGGGCGCGTAGAACGGCGCGTCGTTGTTGCCGCCGTCCCACACGATCACGTCGGCCTCGCGCTCGGCCGCGGCGAGGATCGCCGCGTAGTCGACGCCAGCGTAGACGACGCACCCGTTCTCCACGTGGGGTGCGTAGTCCTCGCGCTCCTCCAGGGTCACCTTCGCGCGGTCGAGAGCGTCGATCGTCGCGAACCGCTGCACGCGCTCGGCGACCAGATCGCCGTAGGGCATCGGGTGCCGCACCACGACCACGCGGCGCCCGCCGTCGCGCACCGCGCGGACCACGTAGCGCGCGGCCTGGCTCTTCCCGCAGCCGGTGCGGACCGCGGTCAGGGCGATGACGGGCCGCCTCGAGCGCAGCATGGTCTGCTTCGGCGCGAGGAGCCGGAATCCCGCGCCCGCGGCGAGCGCGCGGCTCGCGAGGTGCATCACGGTCGGGTGCGCGAGGTCGCTGTACGAGAGCACCACCTCGTCGACGCCCAGCGATCGCACCAGCTGCTCGAGCTCGGCCTCGGGGTGGATGCCGATCCCGTCGGGATAGAGCGGCCCCGCGAGCGCAGCAGGGAACCGGCGCGCGTCGATCCCTGGGATCTGGGTCGCGGTGAAACCCACGACCTCGACGGTCGGATCGTCGCGGAACACCACCTGGAAGTCGTGGAAGTCACGCCCGGCGGCGCCGAGCACGAGGATGCGTCTACGCTGGCTCATCGCGGCACCACCTGGGTTCCGTCCGTCACCGCGTCGCCGGGGTGCAGGACCACCACGTCACCTTCCACGAGCCCGCTCCTGACCTCGGCGAACTCGTCGTTGCGGGCACCGAGCTGGACGACGCGTGACTCGGTGCGCCCGTTCTTGATCACGTAGACCGACCAGGCGTCGACCTTGCGGAACAGGGCGCCCGCGGGGACCAGCGGGACGTTGGCCCACGACCCGGTCGTCACGGTCACCTCGACGCGGTAGCCGTCGCCGAGCGCCTTCCACTGGTCGTGCGGCGTGACGAAGTCGGCGACCACGTTCACCCGCTGCTCCTCGATGCCGAGCGCCGACACCTTGGTGAAGCCGCTCGGCTCGATCTTGCGCACGCGCGCGAGCAGCTCACCAGCTCCACCCCAGTGCGAGATCACCGCGTCGGCGCCGGGCTTCACCCGCACCGCCTCCGTCGAGAGCAGGTCGACGACGATCTCCATCCGGGTGAGGTCGCCCACCTCGAGCAGCGGGGTGCCGGGCGCGACGAGCCCCGCGCTCTCCTGGTAGACGCGCAGCACGCTGCCGGTGACCGGGGTCTTGAGGATGGCGGCGAAGCCCGTGCCCGGCTTCTCGCCCACCTGCGCGACGGCGAGCGCCGCGACCTGCGCCTCGTAGGCCGAGACCTGGCCGGAGAACTTCGCCGACTCGAGGTCGCTCTTGGCGGAGCGCAGCTTGAAGTCGACCGCCTCGAGATCGACCTGCGTGGCCGCCGACTTGTCGTAGAGCGACTTGATCCGGTCGTAGTCCTTCTGCGTCGCCGCGATCGTGGTCTTGGCGAGCTCGATCCGCGCGTCGGCGAGCGACTTGGCGGCGTTGGCGGCGGCGAGCTTGGCGGTGGCCTGGGCGCGACTCCGGTCGTCGAGGAGCGGCGGCGCCGAGGGCGCGATGGCGAGCAGGACGGCGCCGGCCTCGACCGCATCCCCGGGCCGGAGCTCGAGGCGTGGCATCTCGCCGGCGAGGGGCGCCGACAGCACGTAGCGGTCCTTCACGCGGGTCTTCCCGCTGCCGGTGACCGTCACCCGCAGGCTCCCGCGCGCGATCCTGGCCGCGTCGACCGTGAGCGGCTTGGGCCGTGCGGCCCGGATCGCGAGCACCGCGACCGCGATCACCGCGAGCCCGAAGAGGACCCTCCGCACCCACCTGGCCACCACGCCGTTCTTCGCCTTCATGTTCAGTCCCTCGCCTTGAGCACGGAGACCAGATCGAGCCGATCGACCCGCCGTCGGACCAGGAGGCTCGACAGGAGGGCCGCCACGCTGACCACGACGCACGCCACGAGGTAGCTCCGGTCGCTCACGTCGGCCTGCAAGCGGTAGAGGTCGTTGGCGAACTTGGTGGAGATCTGGTCGGTGAAGTACTTGCCGACCACGCAGCCGAGCGGCAGCGCGAGCACGGTCAGCGTGAAGAGCTCGCCGAGCAGGATCCGCGACACCTCGCCGCGGGTCATGCCGAGCACACGCAGGCTCGCGAGCTCGCGGCTGCGCTCGGCGAACGCCGTGCGGGCGGTGTTGTAGACGACCGCGAACGCGATCACGACGGCGAAGATGCCCTGCATGGCGCGCATCACGCCGAGGCTCTGGTCGAGCGCCTTCTTGAAGCCCGCGAGCGAGGCCTCGCGCAGCAGGACGCCGCCGATGCCCGGGGTGCGCTTGAGGGCCTGGTGGAGCGCCGGCGCGCTCCCTTGGTCGAGCGCGAGGGCGAGCGTCGTGACGGAGCGCTCCTCGCCGAGGATCCGGCGCAGGGTGCCGAGCTCGACGTAGGCGTTGATGCCCACCATCTCGTCGACGAACCCCGCGACGTGGAGGCGCACGGTCGTGCGCGGCAGGTCGAGCATCTCGACGTCGATCGGGTCGCCGAGGCGGAGGCGGAGCGCGTCGCGGAGCCACAGCGTGAGCAGGATCGCGCCCTCCGGCGGGTCGTGGGCGTGGCCGTGGAGGTCGACGACGCGGCGGAGCCTCGGGTGGGGCACCAGCCCCTCGAGGGTCACCTCGCGGGCGTACTGCCCCGTGTGTAGCCGCACCGGGATCGATCGCGCGGGCTCGGTGCGCAGGATCGTGCCATCGGCGGCGGGGAGCGAGCGGAGTGCGTCGAGCGTCGCTGGGCGGGCGAAGGCGACGACCGCGTCGTTGCGCTGCACGTCGTCGTACTGGAGCCGGAGCATGTGCGCCATCGCGTCCTCGGTGAACTGCCCGACGACGACGATCCCCACCGCGAACGAGAGGCCCGCGAGCGCGAGGGCGCTGCGCACCGGGCGGCGGAACAGGTTGCGCACGGTCATGCGGCCCTCGACCGAGAAGAGCCGCAGGAGCCCCACGCGCTCGAGGACCGTGCGACCGAAGCGGGCCGGGGCCTCGGGGCGCATCGCCTCGGCGGGCGGGAGCTCGGCGGCCTGTCGCACTGCGAAGACGGCGCCGAGGAGCGCCGACGCGAGGCTGATGGCGACCGCGACCAGCACCGTGTCGGTCGGGAGCCGGAACGCGAGGGTGGGGAACCGATACCAGGGCCGGTACATGTCCACGAGGCCGCGACCGAGCCACGTGCCGAGCCCGACGCCGAGCGCAGCGCCGAGGATGACGATCACCAGCGCGAAGGCTCCGTAGTGGGCCGCGATACGGAGCTTGCCGAACCCGAACGCGCGCATGGTGGCGATGGTGGTCCGCTGCATCTGCACGAGCCGCGAGACGACGACGTTGAGCAGGAACGCCGCGACCGCGAGGAAGAGCGCGGGCACCCAGGTGCCCTGCGCGCGCAGCTGCACGAGCTCCTCGGAGAGGTAGCGGTGCGAGATGAGCTTGTCGCGGCCGTGCGCGCCGATGCCGCCGTAGGGCGTGAGCAACGTGTCGAGCTTGCGCAGCACCTCGGGCTCGTTCGCGCCCGGCATCAGCGTCAGGGCCACGTCGTCGAACGCGCCCTCCATGTCGAGCGTCGAGGCGAGCGCGCGCTGTCCCATCCAGAGCACGCCGAACCGGCGGTCGTCCGGGAAGATGTCGCCGCCGCCGAACGCGAACACGTATTCGGGGGCGGTCGCGATCCCGACGACCCGCAGCGCGCGCCGACGACCGTTCACGATCGCGTCCAGCTTCGCCCCTGGCACGAGCCGGTGGGCGACGGCGAACGCCTCGCTCACGATGGCCTCGTCGACCCGCTCGGCGTCGATCCATCGCCCCTGGCTCAGGTGGAGACCGTTCAGCATCGGCCGAGGAAACTCCGGGATCGAGACGAGGCGGCCCGTCGCCGGCTCCTTCATGGTGGGCACGTCGATCACCACCTCGGCGACCACCCGGGCCTCGACCTGGCCGACCCCCGGGATCTCGGCGACGCGGGGGAGCAGCGTGCGCGGCGCGCGCTTGCACCGGGCGAACACGTCGGCGAGGTGGTAGCGCGCGTAGGCGTCGTCGCGCGCCACGCGGATGGCGGCGAGCGCCCCGAGCGAGGCGACGAAGGTGGCGACGGCGCAGGCCACGACGGCGGCGATGGCCAGCGCCTGGGTCTTCATGCCGAGCAGCTCACGAACGAGCTTGAGGGTGAGCGTGCGCATGGATCACCAGTGCAGCGTCGCGACGGACGCGCGCGTCTCGTTGCGGTGCTCCTCGGTGATGGCCCCGCCGCCGAACGAGATCACGCGGTCCGCGATGGCGGCGATGGCCACGTTGTGGGTGATGATGGCGACCGTGGTGCCGAGCTCGTCGCGCACCCGCACGAGCGCCTCTAGGACGTTCTTGCCGGTCTCCACGTCGAGGGCGCCGGTGGGCTCGTCGCAGAGCAGCACGCTCGGGCGCTTGGCGATGGCCCGCGCGATCGCCACCCGCTGCTGCTCACCGCCGGAGAGCTGGGCCGGGAAGTGGTCCAGGCGGTCCGAGAGGCCCACCCGCCCGAGCGCCTCCTCGGGCGACATCGGGTCGTCGGCGAGCTCGGTGACGAGCGCCACGTTCTCGCGCGCGGTGAGGCTCGGGATGAGGTTGTAGAACTGGAAGACGAACCCCACGTAGTCGCGCCGGAAGCGCGTGAGGGTGGCGTCGTCCTCGCCGAGCGCGTGGGTCTCGGTCTCGTCGCGGTCGAGGAAGCGGACCTCGCCCGAGGTGGGTACGTCGAGCCCGCCGAGGATGTTGAGCAGCGTGCTCTTGCCGCTCCCCGAGGGGCCCAGGATGACGATGAGCTCGCCGCGCGCGATGTCGAGATCGACACCACGCAGCGCCACGACCTCCATGTCTCCCATGGGGTAGACCTTGGTGAGCGCGCGCGCGACGAAGACCGAGGGGGCCACACCCTCCGTCGAGCAAGGGAGGCGCCGTGCGCGATCTCACGGGCCTCGGGCGCGCACGGGCTGCAACGCTGGCGCGTCGGCGAAAGAACTGCGGTCGCTAGCTCGACAGGACCCGGAGCGAGCCGCGGACGACGCCGTAGCCACCCTCGGCGCGGAGCGCGCGGAACACCTCGGCGGGGGAGGTCTTCTGCTCGAGCAGCGACCGGTACGCCCGGACGAT
>JAEUKC010000299.1:0-57248 GCA_016794445.1 Myxococcales bacterium | reverse complement strand
GTGATGACCACCTGGACCGGCCGCGACCCGCTCGACGCGACGGCGATGCTCCGCCGCGCCGAGCTCGTGGCCCGCACCGGGCAGCGCGCCCAGGCGCTCCGCGTCCTCACCGGCGCGCTCGAGGGCAAAGCCGAGGACTTCGCGCTCGCCGACGGCCTCGCCGACGTGGCCGAACGCGCCGGTGACACGGCGCTCGCCTGCGGCCTGCGCGCGGTGCACGCCGAGGTGAAGGCCTCCGATCTCGACGCGGTCGCGCGGCGGGTCGCTTGCCTGCGCACCGAGGGCGAGGCCGACGCGGCCCACGCGCTCCTCGACGCCTCGCCGGGCGCCAAGACGGCCATCGAGGTCAAGGTCGCGGCCCTCGGCTCGGCCAAGCCCGTGACCACGCCGCCGACCGTGTTCGGTGACCTCAGCCTCGACGGCACGTGGTCGGTCCCCACCACCACGGGCTCGGGCCCGGCGCTCCCCGGGGCCGACCTCGACCTCGCGGTCGTCGACCCGAAGGGTGTCCGTCTGTCCTGGCTCTCTCCGCTCGGGGGCGTCCGCGCCGCCGACATGACGACGGCCGGCCACGAGTCCCTCGCCCTCCCCTGGGCGGCGGGTGGCACGTACACCCTCGAGGTCACTGCGCCGAGCGGCTCCACGGACGCCGTCGGCACCGTCACCGCGCGCATCCTCGGCGAAACCCACGCTTTCCCGTTCGTCCTGCACGGCACCCGCGCGGTGCTCGGCAAGGTGGAGGTGAGCTGGGCCTCGCGGATGGTCCCCGTCTGGGACTGAACCCCCGCTAGCATCGCGGGGTGACCCCGCTCGATGCCTCGTTCCGCGACGCGCTGCTCGATGTGGCGCGTCGCGCGCGTTTGTTGCCGCTCGACCACCCGCGCTTCCCGGCGGTCGTCGCGGAGATGACCCGCAAGTACAACGACCCCTCGCTCGCGAACCTCCGCACGGCGCCCGACGACGAGCTCGCGGCGCGCCTCGGCTTCTGGTTCCCGCGCGACCTGCGCAAGGTGGAGGGCGCGGTGCGGGAGCTGCAGCTCGAGGTGCCGGCCGATCGGCCGCTCCGGGTCGTGGATCTCGGCGCGGGGCTCGGCGCGTCGCACCGGGGGCTCCTGCGGGGTCTCGGCGGCGCGGGGCTCGTGGAGGTGCTCGCGGTGGACGACGATCCGCGCGCGCTGTCGCTCGCGAGCGAGCTTGCCAAGAAGCTCGGCGGCGAGGGAGAGCGTCGCCTCGAGCTGCGCACGGAGCAGGCCTCCTTCGCCGCCTTCGTCGCGCGGATCAAGCCGGTCGACGTGGTGCTGGTCGGCCAGGTGCTCGGTGAGCTCGACCGCGGCGAGCCCGAAGAGGTGCGGCAGACGAGGCACGCGGAGATGCTCGAGGTGCTGGCCCGCAAGGCCCAGACGCTCATCGTGGTGGAGCCCGCGCTGCGGCTCCGCGCGCGCCACCTGCAGCACCTCCGCGCGGCGCTGATCGCCCGCGGCCTGCACATCCACGCGCCGTGCCTGCACGAGGGCGCGTGCCCGCAGCTCACGAAGGAGACGGACTGGTGCCACGAGGACCTGCCAATCGACCTGCCGGAGTGGCTCGTGCCGGTCGCGCGCGCCGCGGGCCTGCGCTTCGAGGGCCTCACCTTCTCGCACCTCGTGGTGCGCAAGGAGCCGCGCGCGGCGACCCGGCCGCGGCTGCGCGCGGTGTCGGGGCCGCTGGTCTCGAAGGGCAAGCGCGAGCTCCTCGTGTGCGGCGCGCCGCTCGTCGATCCCTCGCAGCACGGCCTCCGGCTCGGTCGCCTCGATCGCGCGAAGAGCCGCGAGAATGAGGCGTTCGACGACCTCGTGCGGGGCGACGTCTTCGAGCTCGAGCCGCACGCGGTGGACGAGAAGGGCCGCCTCGGCGCGACCACCCGGGTGGTTCGGGGTGTTCCTCGAGGCCCTACTTGATGATCGGTCCGCAGTTGGTGAACTCGATCGTCGTGTCGATGCGGAAGTGCGACTCGTTGGTGTGCCGCTCGGCCTGGAACACCGAGAGCGGGTAGGTCTTGCCCTTCACGAGACCGAGCGCGCCAGCGCGGTCGTCGAGCGCGATGGTGGCCGTCTGCGCGGGGTGCACGCCCCCGAGGTCGATGGCGAGCTTGCCGTTGATGAACGTCCAGAGATCGTCGTCCCCGGTGAACGTGAACACCTCGCCGCCCTTGTAGACGAACTCGGTGTGCAGCTCGTAGGTGAAGTGGAAGTTGTGGTCGCGACCCTGGTTGCCGAACGCCTTGCCGTCGACGGGGAAGAAGCTCGGGTTGTCGTAGGTGGAGATCCCCGTGGGCCCCTTGGTCATCTCGAGCTTGAACGGGATGGCCTGGTTCACGCCGTCGATCGTCCGGTACCACTGGTCGAAGGTGGCCTTGCTCGTGACGAAGGCGTGCGAGCCCGCCGTGAGCACGGGCTTGCTGTCGGCGCCGAGGGCGGTCTCGACGAGGTTCTTCTCACCGTCGCCGGTGTACTTCTCGAAGTCGGCGTGGTCGTCCTTGAAGTCGCGGACGATGCCGGTGAGGTTCGGGCCGCAGCCGCCGTCGGCCGTGTCGGGGGAGGGCCCGATGTCGCCGGCGTCGGGGACGTCGAAGGACACGCCGTCGCTGCCGAAGTCGAACGTGGTGCCGTCGCCCGCGCTGTCGACCGTGTCGAGGTCGCCGCCGATGTCACCGCCCGAGGAGCAGCCGACCAGGAACACGAACCCGAGGGCCGAGACTCGCATCCCTTCACTCTACGGTGCGTCAGGGGCTACGTCACGCTGCTCACCGCCGCCGCGCGAGCTCGGCCTCCAGCTCGGCGACCCGGGCTTGCGTCGCGACAACCTCGGCCTCGAGCTCCGCAGCGCGACGGGCCTCCGCGGACGCCCGCTTCGTGAGGGAAGCGAGCCGCTCGGCGTCGGTCGGCAGGAGCTCGTCGCCGCGCGGTCCCTTGGCCACGCGAAGCCGCCGCGCATCTCCGCGCCCGACGACCCGGAGGAAACACCCGAGCGCGCTCCGTACCCGGTCTTCCTGCGTCGATTCCGTCAACACGAAGCCGCGCTTCGGAAGCCGGCGGAACACCTGGAAACGCACGCGTGTCTTGCTGCGCGCGGGCATCTCGGGGTCGTAGACCACGAGCTCGCGCGTCCCGATCTCGGAGTGGATCGCCGGCGCGTCGAAGTAGTCCTTGTGGGCGTCGTTCGAGACGATCTCGACCGCCAGCGAAGGCGGCGCCGTCAGCTCCCACATGCGCCAGGTCTTGCCCAGCTGCTCCTGCGGCACACCTGGCAGCACGTAGACGTCGGGCGCGATGCGGGCGTGTGGGTCACCTTCGCGGTAGTAGAGGAACGTGTTCCCACCGGCGTGGGCCACCACCCGTCGCGCCGCGAGCCACGCCGCGAGCTGCTCCTGCAGCAGCTTGGCCATGAACCACTGCAGCTCGCCCTCGCCCATGTGGTCGGTCTCCGGATAGAGCACCGGCGGTGAGCGGCGGATGGCGGCGGTCACGGGTGCAGAGGATAGCATTCGCTCACCTCTGGTCGGCGGGAGCCCCGGACCGGTTGCGGGAAATCAGTGCCCCATCGCCTTCTGGCGCACCGCCTCGGCGATGACGTTGGCGAGCAGGAGCTTGGCGACGTTGAAGTAGATGATGATGCCGAGCACGTCGACCAGCGACGCGATGAACGGCGTGGACGAGGTGGCCGGGTCGAACCCGAGGCGGCGCATCAGGAGGGGCAGCATCGACCCGACCACGCACCCCATCGTGACGATGCCGATGATGGTGATGGCGATCACCGCGGCGATGCGGATGCCGTCGTGCCACATCAACACGCGGACCACGCCCACCGTGGCGAGCAGCGCGCCGAGGACGAGGCCCATGCCGAGCTCGCGCACGCCGATGCGCCACCAGTCGCTCAGCTTGATCTCGCCGACCGCCATGCCGCGGATGATCAACGTGGCGCTCTGCGAGCCGCTGTTGCCGCCGGTGCTGATGAGGAGCGGCACGTAGAACGCGAGCTTGCCGACCGCCGAGAGCACCTCGTCGTAGTGGCGGAGCGCGGTGCCGGTGAAGAACTCCTCGATGAAGAGCACCACGAGCCAGCTGCCGCGCTTGCGGATGAAGGTGAGGAAATCGGTCTCCCAGTACGACGCGTCGAGGGCGTCCATACCGCCGAGTTTCTGGGCGTCCTCGGTGCCCTCCTCGGTGAGGACGTCCATGACGTCGTCGGCGGTGATCACGCCGACCATGGTCTGGTACTTGTCGACGACGGGGATCGCCACGATGTCGTACTTGGACATCTGACGCGCGACCTCCTCCTGGTCGGTCTCCGGGCCGACGGTGATCACGCGGGTGGTCATCACGTCGGAGATCCGCTGGACGGGCTCGGCGAGCAGCACGTCGCGCAGCGAGAGCACGCCCTCGAGCCGCTTGTTGTCGTTGGTGACGAACAGGTAGTGGATGGTCTCGGCCTCGGCGCCCTTCTCGCGGATGAGGGCGATGGCTTCGAGGACGGTGCGCTCCGGCCCCACGGCCAGATACTCCGTCGTCATGATCGCGCCGGCGCTGCCCTCGGCGAACCGGAGCAGGTGCTCGGTCTCGGCGGCGGCCTCCGGGTCGACCTGCTCGAGCTGCTCGAGCAGCTTGTCGCCGACGTCTTCGGGGAGCTGCTCGAGGAGGTCGGCGCGCTCGTCCGGCGCCATCTCGGCCGCGATGTCGGCGGCGTCCTTGGGCCCGAGGAGCTCGATGATCTCGGACTGGGTGCCCTCCTCGAGGCGCTCGAAGATCGGCGCGGCGAGGTCTTCGGGGAGGAGTCGCAGGATCTCCGCGGCGTCTTCGTTCTCGAGCTCGTGGAGGAGGTCGGCGAGGTCCTCGGGGTGGAAGTCCTCGAGCAGCTCGCGCGCCTGCTCGGGGTCCTTGGCCTCCTCCAGCATGCGCCGCAGGTCGGGCCCGATCAGGGACAGGACCTGCTTCTGGTGGGACAGCTCGGGCATGGCGGGGGCCGAACTCTGGCGCTTCGGCGGTCGACTGTCGACCACAGATTCGCTACTTCCTTCCCATGACCGAGGCCCCCTCCTCCCCGCCCCACGTGGCGCGCTGGGACCTCGACAAGACCTACCTGCGCACCGAGTTCGACACGCTCCGGGATCTGGTCAAGACGGCGCTGGAGAGACCGGACGAGAAGACCAGCCACCCCGGCGCCTCGGCCCTCATCCGTGAGCTCCAGTCCCTCGGGGTCGAGATCCACGTGCTCTCGGGGTCGCCCGAGCAGATGCGCCGGCGGCTCGAGCAAAAGTTACGATTGGATGGCATCCGGTTCGCCTCGTTGACCCTGAAGCCCAACCTGCAGAACCTGCTGCGCCTCCGGTTCCGCAGCATCCGGGGGCAGCTCGGCTACAAGTTGCCCACCCTGCTCGCCATGCGGGCCGGGCTCGAGCCGATCGTCCACGAGACCCTCGTCGGTGACGACGCCGAGGCCGACGCCTTCATCTACGCGCTCTACGCCGACCTCTGCTCCGGCCAGGTCGACGAGGGCCTCCTCGTGGGCGTCATGCAGACCGATCGCTGCCACGAAGAGGAGATCGAGCACGCGCTCACCGCGCTCCGCCGGCTCGAGAAGCGCGCCCCGGTGGTGGACCGCGTCCTCATCCACCTCGACCGGCAGACGCCGCCCCAGGACTTCGACCTCTACGGCGGCCGCGTGGTGCCGTTCTACAACTACTTCCAGGCCGCCCTCGTCCTGCAAGAAGACGGGCGACTCTCGGCCGACGCGGTCCTGCGCGTGGGCACCGATCTCGTCCTCCAGCACCGCTTCGATGGTGACGCGCTCGTCCGGAGCTACCTCGATCTGGCGCGCCGCGGGCACGTGCACGGCAGCGGGCTCACCGCGCTCGCCGAGGCGCTCGAGCGCTGGCCGGTGGCCGATTCGCGGCGCCACTCGATGCCGCCGCTGTCGTCGCGCTCGCAAGGGGTCGTCCGCCCCGGGCTCGACGAGGTGTACGCCCTCGGTCGCCGGATCGACGAGCTGCGCAAGGCGGCCGAGGTCGCCCCCGAGCGCCCGGCGATCGCCGTGCCCGACTACCTCATGCTGGTCCGCATCCACAACCGCCGTCGCCACAAGAAGTGAACGGAGTGAGCCGAAGGCGAACGCAGTGAACGGCGGCCGCCTCCACGGGCGGCCGCTCCAGCCAACAAGTGAGTCAGGACCGGCTCGGTCCGGTGGCTTCGATGCGTGCGCGCGCGGCCTCCCGGCGGGGCTCCTCGACCGTCACGGTGGCGAGTCGCGCGAGCAGGAGCTCCACCTGCACGAGGCCTGCGTCCACCGCCGCTCGCAAGAAGACGAGGTCCTTGTCGCGTCCGGCGATCGTCTTGGCGACCACGAGGTCGTGCGGGTCGAGACACCACCCCGTGACACCTCGGGTGTTGTCGTTCCTGAGCCCTACGAGCCGATCCTTCCACCCACTCGGCAGGATGGCCGTCGTCTCGCCCACCCCTTGCGCGTAGTAGCCGTAGGTCTCGTGGAACGGCGACCCCTCGCCGATGCAGCCGTCGATGAGGTCCGCGCGCTCCGGGTGGTTCCTCGGGTACACGTCGGCCTCGGTCGAAGCCAGCAACACCTGCGGGGCGTCGGGGTGGCTCGCGAGGATCGACTGGCTGCCGATGACGACGATGTCGTCGTCGTTCGCGATGTCGCCCGCCGCGCGGATCACGTGCTCGAGCTGCTGTCGATTCATCGACGCGCGACCTCGCGCCAGATCTGCCAGCGCTCCCGCGGGGGCACGACGAACGTGAACGGGGTGGTCTGACGCAGCGCTCGACCCGCCTCGCTGGGATCCTGCAGCGCCCCGAGCAGCGCCGCCCGGGGTCCGAGCAGCAGGGCCTCCCAAGCGTCCGCCCACGGCCCCGCCAGCAGACCCTCCGCGCGGTGCGCCCGTACCCGGGAGAGCGCGCGATCGACGATCGTGTCGTCCTCGCGGATCGCGCGCACGACCGCCTGGTGGAGAGCGAGGCTGCGCTCCTCGGCGAGGCGGTGCGGGTCCACGCCTCGAGGATACCACCAGCCCTACTCGAGGAGCCCGCGCACCCACCGCTCGATCACGATCCTCCCGAACAGGAGGTACTCGAGCGCGCCCAGGATCAAGAACGGTCCGAACGCGAGGCGCTGCCCACCGATGCCCGACGGGGGCGGCTCCGCGAGCGGGTCGTCCGGGTCCATCGCCTCGCCCGCGGCCGCCGCCTCAGCGCGCTCCTGCTTCACGCTCTCCGGCTCGTCGAGCTTGCCGTGGCGCGCCAGCGTGACGATGGCCGCGAGCGTGCCCTGCAGCGACCCCGCGAACAGCGCGAACAGCACCCCGCGCCAGCCGAACCACGCGCCGACCAGCAAGAGCAGCTTGGCGTCGCCCTCGCCCATCCCCGGGCGCCCGCGGATCAGCTTGTAGAGCCACACGAAAGGCACCATCACGCCGAAGTACCCGACGCACGCGCCGACCAGCGAGACCTTCCAGGTGAGCTCCGGTCGCAGCCCGACCGTGCCGAGCGCGAACACCGCGCCGCCGAGGGTGATCTCGTCGGGCAGGTACATGTGATCGAGGTCGATGAACGCGGCCGCGACCAGCGCGAAGACGATCGCGAGGTCGGCGTACCCGCGGGCCAGCAACGGCAGGAGCGGCGTGTCGAGTGGCGCGGACAGCACGATCACCTCGAGGCACGCCCACGCGAGCAGCCCGCCGATCAGCTCGACCATCGGGTAGCGGAACGCGATCTTCGCCCCGCAGCACCGCGCCTTGCCGCGCAGCAGGATCCACCCCAGCACCGGGATGTTGTCGCGGGCCGCGATCGGCGTGCCGCAGGCGCCGCAGCGCGAGGCGGGGCGCACGATGCTGAGGCCCTCGGGCACCCGATAGATCACCACGTTCAGGAAGCTGCCCACCACCAGCCCGTAGGCGAGGGTGAAGCTCCGCAGGAGCCAGAAGGGGACGTCGACGAGCCGCACCGAGGGGGAACACGCTACCATCGCCGGCCATGTCCCAGCACCACTCCGTCGGCGCGCCGCGCGCGTCGGCCAATCGGCGCGCGAAGATCGTCTGCACCATCGGCCCCGCGTCCGACGGGCCCGAGATGCTCGACAAGCTCTGTGCAGCGGGCATGGACGTCGCGCGCCTCAACTTCAGCCACGGCACGCACGACGAGCACCTGCAGCGCATCAAGGCCATCCGGGCCGCCTCCGAGCGCAACCAGCGCCCCATCGCCATCTTGCAGGACCTGTGCGGCCCCAAGATCCGCGCCGGCAAGTTCGAGCTCGGCGCCCTGGTCGTCCAGCAGGGCGCCACCGTCGACCTCGCCGAGGGCGAAGTCGAGCCCGAGAAGGGGGTGGTCCCCATCGGCTACGAGGGCCTCGCCGAGGACGTCCACGTGGGCGACAAGATCCTCATCGACGACGGGCGCGTGGTGCTCGAGGTCGCCGAGATCCTCACCGACAAGTTCCCCCGCGTGCGCTGCCTGGTCCTCACGGGCGGCCGCATCCAGACCCGCGCCGGCGTGTTCCTGCCGAGCCGCAGCCTGCGCATCGATGCCCTCACCGAGGCCGACAAGAAGGACCTCGAGTTCGGGCTCGCCAACAACGTCGACTACGTCGGCCTCTCGTTCGTGCGCGCCGCCAAGGACGTCGAGCAGCTCCGCGAGATCTGCGAGGCCTTCGGCGCGCCGACCCCGATCGTCGCCAAGATCGAGACCCCGAGCGCGATCGAGCACCTCGACGCCATCGTGCGCGCCGCCGACGCGGTCATGGTCGCGCGCGGCGATCTCGCCGTCGAGATGAGCCCCGAGCAGGTGCCGGTGCTGCAGAAGCGCATCCTCGCGGTGGCCCGTCGCCACCGGCGCCCCGTCATCGTCGCGACCGAGATGCTGCAGTCGATGGTCAAGTCCACGCGGCCGACGCGCGCCGAGGCGAGCGACGTCGCGACGGCCATCTACGACGGCGCCGACGCGGTGATGCTCTCGGGCGAGACCGCGAGCGGCGACTACCCCGAGCTCGCCGTCTCCATGATGGCGCGCATCGCGCAGATGGCCGAGGGATCGCCGTTCTACGCGCCGCCCGTCGACCCGCTCGAGAGCGGCAAGACCAGCGTCGCCGAGAGCATCGCGCGCAACGCGGCCGACGTGGCCGGCGAGCTCCGCGCGCGCTGCGTCGTGTGCTTCACCCACAGCGGAGACACGGCCCGTCTCGTCAGCAAGGGCCGGCCCAACATGCCCATCGTCGCCTTCTCGCCGGTCGAGCAGACGCGGCGAAGGCTCGCGCTCGTGTGGGGCGTCCAGCCCCGCATGCTGGGCTCGGCGGTGAGCACCGAAGAGGAGGTCATCAACCTCGCCTCCGCCTACCTCGTGGCCCAGGGCATGGCCTTCCCGGGCGACCGCGTCGTGCTGGTCTACGGCGCGCCGATCAACGTCAAGGGCACGACCAACGTGGTGCGCGTGCACGAGATCCGCTGAACGGGTGGCGGGGCCTGCGCACCTCGTCCACACTGCACATTTCCCCCGTCGCTCGGAGATCTCGATGACCGTCCGCCGCTTTCCTACCTTGCTCGGCGCCCTCTTCCTCGCGTCGGCGTGCTCGCGCACCGAGCGCGCGCCCGACCCCAAGGGCGAGGGCAAGCCGATGGTCGCGCCCAAAGAGGTCACCCTCGGCCTGCCCTCCACGCCGCGTGGCGAGGAGCTGCTCGCGCGCGCACGCGCCGCGTTCCTCACCCGCGTCGAGGGCGTCGAGCGCCCCGTGCTGGGTAGCGCCCAGATCGGCGCGGTCACCACCGACGGGCGTGTGGTCCACGCGCGCCCCGTCGGCCTGCGGGCCTTTGCCGTGCCTGTCGCGGCGGTCGAGGTCACGCTCCCCGAGCTCGCCGACGCACCGATGGTCGTGCGCTCGACGGCGTCCGATCTCGCCGTTCGCGTGCGCCCGGTAGGGTTCGCACAGCGGCCCGCGGAGTGGGCAGAGCAGATCGCGGTCTACCCGGGCGTGAGCGCCGGGGTCGATGCGTTCCGCGTCGTCCAGGCCACCGGTGTCGAGGATTTCTACCAGGTCGAGGCGGCGCGCGACGAGCTCGCCTTCGAGCAGGAGATCACCCTCGAGCACGTGGCCGGGCTCCGCCTCGTCGCCGATACCCTCGAGCTCCTCGACGCGACCGGCAACCCGCTCGTCCGCGCCACGCCGCCGATCGCCTTCGACAGCACCGGGCGCGCCCGGGCCGGCCACCTCCGCGTCGTCGGCTGCCGCTACGACGAGGATCCGCGCGGTCCGTGGGGCCGCCCCGTGGTCGCGGCCGGACAGGACACCTGTCGGCTCATCGCCACGGTGGACGGCCGGGGGCTCTCGTTCCCCGTCCTCTTCGATCCGACGTGGCAGGGCACGGGTACCACCAAGCAGACCCACGCCTACCACCAGCTCCACGCCCTGCAGGGCGGCGTCGACAAGGACAAGGTCCTCCTCGTCAACGGCACGGGGTCGTTCCCCGGCGTCACCGAGCTCTTCAACCCCAAGTCCACCCCGCTCACCTGGGCGAGCTCGAGCTCGTACCCGGGCATCGTCACCATGGGGCAGGGCTCGGGCTCGGTCGCCCTCAAGAACGGTACCGTCGTCGCGTTCGGCGGTGCCCCCACCAGCGGCACCACAGCTTGCCAGGCCACCGTCGTCGTGCGCAGCCCCACCACGGGCGTGTGGGGACCAGGCGCGGCGATGTCCTCTCCGCGCTGCTACGCCGCGGCCGCCACTGCCGACGTCGACGGCAAGGAGTCCGTGCTGGTGTTCGGCGGTCAGGCGGGCTCCGGCGCTGCCTCGAGCTTTCCGCCCATCAAGACCGCGCAGATCTACGACAGCGCGACGGACACCTGGTCGCCCCTCGCCGCCGGCCTGTCGGTGCCTCGCGCGCGCGCCCGCGCCGTGCGCCTCAACGACGGCCGCGTTCTCATCGCGGGCGGCGAGGACTACAGCACCGCCACGTTCACGACGACGCCTTGGGAGACGGCCGAGATCTGGAACCCGACGACCAAGGCGTTCGTGGCCGCGCCGAGCATGGCCGCCAAGCGCTCGGGCGGTGAGCTCGTCGCGCTGCCGGGCACCAAGCCCTACGCGGTCTTCGCGGGCGGGACCGCCACCTCCTCCGTCACCGGCGCGCTCGACTCGCTCGAGGTGTTCGACGGCACCAAGTGGACCTTGCTCACCGCCAAGCTCGGCTCGGCGCGCTACCAGTTCGCCTCCTCCCTGCTCGACGACGGCCGCGTGCTCTTCACGGGGGGCTACTCCTACTCGCCGCTCACCGGGGCCGTGGTGACCGACGCCGCCGACCTGTTCGTGCCCGGCGCCGACCCGACCGCGGCGACCCTCGTCGGCGCCACCATCATGGCCGACCGGCGCCAGTGGCACGCGATGGTCAACGTGCCGGGTCTCGGCGCGCTGGTGACGGGCGGCCTCACCACCACCGCGACCCTGGGCAGCGAGACCAATTCCTCCGAGGTGTTCAACGTCGCGATCGGCGGCGCCTGCGGCACCGGCTGCACGGGTGGCCTGAGCTGCGTCGACGGCGTCTGCTGCAGCACGAGCACGTGCCCGTCGGGTCAGAAGTGCAACAACCCCGGTCGCGAGGGCGTGTGCACCAAGCCCAAGGGCGACACGTGCACCACCAGCAGCGAGTGCGCGACCGGCTACTGCGTGACCGGCGTCTGCTGCGAGTCGTCCTGCACGGGGGGCTGCAACACGTGCTCCGAGGCAGGCTCGCTCGGCACCTGCAAGCCCGCCCCGACGGGCACCGATCCTGCCAAGTTCTGCGGCACCGACCCGTACTGCAGCAAGAAGTGCGACGGCACCGGCAAGTGTCAGGTGAGCTACCCGGGGACCTCCACCAGCTGCGGCGCCTCCGCGACCGACGCCGGTACCGGGCCGTTCTGCGCGGCCTACGCCTGCAACGGGTTCGGGTCGTGCACCTCGAAGACCAACGACTGCGGCCTCACGTGCACGACCACCGTGTCGTGCGACGAGACCACCAAGACGTGCACGCCGATCGCCACCGGCATCAAGGCTGGATACTGCGTCATCGACAGCAAGTGCTGGGCCTACGGCGACGTGAACCCGAAGGACTCCTGCCAGGTCTGCGACCCGCCGACGAGCAAGCTCACCTGGTCGGCCAGCACCGAGGCGAGCTGCACGGACGGGGGCGTCGACTCCGGCATCGACACGGGCGCCCTGGACACCGGGCTCGTCGACTCCGCGGTCGACACCGGCGTCGTCGACTCGGGCACCTCCGCCGACACCGGCCCGCTCGACACGGGGATCGAGGACGGCGGCCTCGAGGACACCGGGCCCGCGACCGGCGACCTCCCCGAAGCAGGCGGCTGCTCGGTGGGCGCCGCTCCGACCGCGTTCGCCGAGCTCGGCGTGTCCGGGATGGGCGCCTTCCTCGCTGCGCTGGCCCTCCGTCGGCGCCGCGCTCGTTGATGCGCGCCCGTTCGCTGTTCCTCGGCCTGGCCGTCGGCGCGCTCGCAACGCCGGCGCGCGCGGAGCCGACGACGCTCGGCCTCCACCGGCTCGGCGCGCCGGCGGTCGCGGCCTTCGCGCCGAGCCACCGCGCGCTCGTCACCCTGCCCACGCACCTCGATCCACGGGCCTTCGGCCTCGTGCCCATCGTCCCCGGGATCGCCGTGATCGAGGGAACGCCCGCGCGGCTCGCCGGGTTCTCGGCCGCGCACCCCGACTTCCTCGTCGAGCTGCGCCCGCCGCTCCGCCCGAAGCTCGACGCGGCCGTGCCCTTCATCCGCGCCACGCCGGCCGACATCGGCACGGCGCGCGGCGGCGAGGGTGTGATCATCGGCATCATCGACACCGGCGTCGATCTCTCGCTCGACGACTTCCGCAACGAGGACGGCACCACGCGCGCGCTGTTCTACCTCGATGGCGCGGCCACCACCTACGGCACCCTCGACGAGGCCGCGTACCTCGGCCGCATCTACGACAAGGCGACGATCGACGCTCGCCTCGCGGGCGCGGCCATCCTGCCCGGGGACGAGAACGGCCACGGTACGCACGTCGCGGGCATCGCGGTCGGCAATGGTGGCAAGCCCCCCGCGCGCTACTTCGGCGTGGCGCCGGCCGCGGATCTCATCGTGGTGCGGGCCGGCTCCGCCGACGGCAACCTCGACGAGGGCAAGATCCTCGCGGGCGCCAAGTTCGTCTTCGATATGGCCAAGAAGCTCGGCAAGCCGGCCGTGGTCAACCTCTCCCTCGGCACGCAGTTCGGCGCCCACGACGGCACGAGCGCCCTCGAGCGCAGCCTCTCCGCGCTCGCCCAGGGGCCCGGTCGCGCCGTCGTGGTGGCCGCCTCCAACGAGGCCCAGGCGGCCATCCACACGAGCGTGCGCATCCAGAAGACCGGTCGCTACGAGATCCCCATCCGGCTGCCGGGCAGCGATGGCGCCGGCGCGAAGTACACGTCCGGCTCGGTCTACGCCTGGATCAACGCGCGCACCGGCTCCTTCAAGGTCTCCGTCAAGGGAGAGGGCAAGGATTGGCTCGCGCCCGTCGAGCCGGGTCAGGGCTTCGGGGCGCAACCGCGCCCGGATCTCAGCGTCAACGTGGTCAACGACATCCAGAACGGCAAGCCGCTCCCGGAAGGCAGCCACGGCGCGGTCATGGTGGTGCGTGGCGCGTTGCCCGTCGGCGACCTCACCCTGGTCATCGAGGGCGACGCGAGCGCGGAGCTCTGGCTCCAGGGCGACGGGCAGGCCTCCGACGGTCCGGGGGCGGCGTTCTTCCCGCACGGCGCGCAGCTCGAGGGCACCATCGGCGTCCCCGCGAGCGCCGCCGGCCTGATCGCGATCGGCTGCGTCGATCACCGCACGAGCTACGCCGACCGCCTCGGTCGCAGTCAGCACATCGGCGACGTCCTGATCGGTCGTCGCTGCGCCTTCTCGAGCGCCGGGCCCAACGCTCTCGGGCAGCCACGCCCCGACGTCCTCGCCCCTGGCAACTTCGTGATCTCCACCCTCGCGCACGCCGTGACCTCGTTCGACGCGAGGGCGCTCGTCGACCCGGACCACGTCGCGCTCGCGGGGACGAGCATGTCCTCACCGGTCGGGGCGGGCGCGGTGGCGCTGCTCTTCCAGCGCGACCCGACCCTCACGCACGAGGACGCGCGCGCGCTCCTCGTGGCCGGCGCGCGGCCGCTCGTCGACGACACGGGCACGGGGGCACAGGACTACGCCAAGGGGGCGGGCGTCCTCGATCTCCGTGGCGCGTTCGCGGCCCTCGCGCGCCGCACCGCGAGCACGACGGCGCCGGCCTCGCTCCAGCTACGGCTCGGGGGCAGCTTCGTCACGAGCGATGGCTCGATGCCCCTCTACGGTCTCGCGCTCGTGCGTGACGCGGAGGGGCTGCCCACCGATCTCCCCGGGCTGCGCCTCGAGCTCGACGGGGCCTTGGTGGCGCGCGACGCGCTCGTCCGGGTGGCCGCCGGGGCCTACCGCTTCTCCGTCGTCGCGGCGCCGGGGCACGGGCTCGAGCGCACCACGCTCACGCTGCGGGGAGGCAACCTCGTCGCGACGCGGGTCCTCGCCCTCGGGCCCGATGGCTGGGACGCGCGTGACGGCATGAAGGTCGGCGGTGGCTGCGGCCACGCGGGGGGCGCCGCGGGTGGTCCAGGCGCGCTGCTGCTCGTCGCGTGGGTCCTGCTCTTGCGCCGTCACTCCGCCGCGAAGATCCCGACCTCGTAGGCGTGCCCGTAGCCGAGGGGCTCGGCCGGGCGCCACGGCTTGTGTGGATCCCCGCTCTGCACGCCCACGAGCACGATGGTCGCCACGCCCTGCAGCGCGCGCACGTCGAGCGTGAACTTGCGGGCGGTCTCGAGCACGGGCGGCCGCACCTCGCCCACCACCTTGCCCGCCGCGTCGAGCTTCACCGCGCGCCACACGAACCGCGCGCCCTGCTCCCACTCGAGATCGAAGTCGACGCCGCCCCCCTTGGGCATCGCGTCGAGCTTCACCCGCAGATACGTGGTGCCGGTCGGTTCGATCGGCCGCCGCACGGCCAGCCGGCGCGGCAGGGACGACGCGAGGACGTCCCACTCGAGCACCGGTCCGACGGCCTCGAGCGCGCGGGCGACCGCGACGTCGACGAGCAGCTCGTCGAGCGAGCCGCCGCCGTCCTTCATGGTGGCCGAGAGCACGTCGAACACGCTGGTCTCGTCGTGGAAGTGCGCGGGGCCGAGGTCGTCGTCCAGCGCGGGCTCCACGATGCCGCGGTGCTCGATGGCCATCGACAGCAGCGCGGGCACGATGGCCCCGAAGCCCTTTCCTCTGCGCTCGTCCAGGAACCGGATCACGTACTCGACGCCATCCACGTCCATCGCCTTCCAGGGCTGCGCCTGCCACCGCACGAGGCGAGCCTCGCTCTCGGCGGGGCAGGGCGAAACGAGCCGCGCAGCATGTCGCGCGAGGCCGCGCAGCACGAACGGTGCCTCGCCGACGTCGACGGCGTAGGCGCTCGCGAGGGTGAGGCCCTCGGCGACCCGCGCGCGGAGGGCGCAACCCCCGGCGGCCGCGTGGCCCTCGTCGAGGACCACGAACGCCGGCGCCGCGTCGCGATCGAGCAGCAGGTCGAGGCGCCCCCGCCCGACGCGCAGGCCGTCCTCTTCCGGTACGTCGGCCAGGTACAGGTGCACCTTCCCGTCGAGCTCCAGGAGAGGTCGCGGCAGCTTGAGCACCTCGAGGTCGAGCCACGTGCTCGTCGCGAGCTCTCTCGTGGCCGTCAGGGTCGTCGCCGACACGGTCGCACCTGCATGCACGCACAGCGGTGCGGTGGTCGCGCAGCTGGTCTGCGTGAACGGCGGACGCGCCACGACGGGACCAAAAGGGGCTCCCGCCGTGGTCTTCGGGAAGCCGATCGCGTGGGCCTCGCGGGGCATGAGAAGCAGCGTGACGAGGATCAGGCACGCGACGAGCAGGAGTCGGGCCAGCGAGGGACCGCACCGGAATTGACAGTGGTTCGAGAACCCCCGTACAACCGCAGGACGAGGCGAGATTTGGAGCACGCGACCGATCCCACCGTATCCCAGTCCACTGCTCCGTCGGCAAGCCCGGCCTCGCCAGGGGCAGGGGCCGTCACGTTCGATCTCGCGCATGGTCAAGTCCGGCTCTCGGGAGGCGCAGACAGCGGCCGCAGCGTGTTGGTTCCCGTGTCGGTCCTGCGCGCCCTGCTCGGGGCGGCGGGCGACGACGCCGCCGCGAGCGCGGGGCGGGGCCTCGGTGCTTCGCTGGGCCATCGCCTGAGCGCGCGCGGAGACGTGCGCGCCGCGGGTCTCGACGCGATCGTCCACGAGCTCGCCACCGAGGCCGCGCTCGCCGGGCTCGGCATGCTCAGCCTCGAGCGCTGGGGTCGCGCGATGGTCGTGCGCCTCGACGACGCGCCGCTCGCCGGCGCCTCCGCCGACGCCTTCCTCGCGGGTGTCCTCGAGGGTCTGGTCGGCGCCGCCGGGCAGCGCGAGGTGCGCGCCGTCTCGCTCGGCCGCGACGGCACCGTCGCTCGTTTCCTCGTCGCCAACGCCGCGACCGCGGCCCGCGCCGCAGAGCTGGTCGCCGCCAACACGCCGTGGGGTGACGTCCTCGTCCGCCTGCACGCCAAGGAGGCGCGATGAGCGCCCAGATCCAGAAGCTCGAGAGTCTGCTCGCCCGCATCCAGCGCAACGCCGAGAAGCCGCGGCCCGCGCGCGCGCTGGCCCCGACGCCCGTGCCCGTGCACACGCAGGAGCTCGCGGCCGCGACCGCGGTCCCCATCGAGCCCGTCGAAGCCCCGGTCGCCGCCCCCGTCGTGTCTCGCGCGGTCGACAGCCAGCCGCTCACGGCCCCCGATCCCGCGCAGCTCGCGCAGCAGAGCGCGCGCGTGCCCACGCTGCCGCCCGCGGCGATGGAAGAAGAGGTCCTCGAGCTCGAGGAGCTCGGCCCGGCCGACGCCGACGACGCCGACGTGGTCGTGTCCGTCGCCGAGGAGGCCGTCGTCGCCGAAGTGGCCGCCGCCGAGGAGGTCGACGAGGCGCAGCCTCCCACGCGTCGTCCCGCCGAGGAGGAGCCCGCCGAGGCGCCGCCTTCGTCGGGTCGTCACCTCGTGGCCGCGCCGCACGAGAGCGCGCGGATGGCCGTCGCCGCGCCGCTCGCCGAAGTCCCGGAGGTCACGCTGGAGCCGGCCGAGCACTTCACGCCTGCGCCGCAGGACCACGACACGGCCGAGCCCGTCGACCTCGATCTCGACGAGCACGCGGTCCCGCCCGAGTCGTCGAAGTCTCTGCGCGCGGTGCCCGAGGCGCCCGCGGAGCACCTCGACGCACAGGCCGCCGAACCTGCGGAGGTCGCCCCGATCGATCTCGAGCTCGAGGCAGCGCCGATCGAGGTGTCGCTCGACGCCTCCGCCGCCGACGCGCTCCTCGATGCCCCGTCGCTGGAGGTCGCCCCGGTCGACGAGCCCGCGCCTCTCGAGCTCGCCTCCGGCGAGGTCTCTCACGTGCAAGACGTCGTCGCCGTGGAGCCGGCCGTCGAGCTGGCTGCGGCGCCGGCCGTGGAGCTGGCTGGGGAGCCTGCCGGGGAGCCTGCTGGCATCGAGCTCTCGCTGGACGCGGCCCCGGAGCTGCAGCTCCAGCCGGTCGCCGACGCGGTCGCCGAAGCCTCCGAGCCCCCGGTGGCGGACGCGGCTGCGATCGAGGTGGCCGCGCCCGAAGAGGCCGCGATCGAGGCGCCCCTCGACGAGCCCACGTTCGTCGACGGCCACATCCCCGACGCCCCCCCGACCCCGCTCGAGGGCGCGCCCATCCCGCGCTTCGAGAGCCCGCCCCAGACGCCGAAGCGCGTCGCCCCGGCCTTCGTCGTCCCCGAGCCCGAACGACCGATCGACACCGGGGCCGTCGCCCTCTCGGAGCCCACGGCCCAGGACGACGCGAGCCCCGACACGCTGGCGCCCGCTGCGGCGACCGTCGTGGCCAAGGTCGCCACCGCCGTCGCCCTCGTCGGCGCGCCGCAGGGCCGCTTCGAGCCCGTCGCGGTCACCATCGAGGCCGCGGTCATCCGCCCCGACGTCACCCCCGCCGACGTCGCGGCCTTCGTCGGCGCCGTCCGCGGCGCCCGCCCGACGACGTTCGGCGACGTGCTCGACGCCGCGCTGGATCTCTGAGATCCCTCCCCGATGCGCACACGGACGCTCGGGAAATCCGGGCTCGTCGTCTCCGAGCTCACGCTCGGCACGCTCTCGCTCGCGGGCGAGCTCTATGGCCCCGTCGAGCCGGCCGAGGCCGATCGCACCATCGCGCGCGCGCGCGAGCTCGGGGTCACGCTGTTCGAGACCGCCGACGTCTACGGCGCGACCGGCGAGTCCATGGAGGCGCGCCTCGGTCGCGTGCTCGAGCGCGACGACCAGGCCTACCTGGTGACCAAGGGCGGCAACGACGCGCAGAACAGCCGCAAGCGCTTCGACCGCATGTTCCTGCACCGCTCCGCCGCGCGCTCCGCCGACCGCCTGCGGCGCAAGCCCGACGTCTACCTGCTGCATCACCCGAGCGTCGACACCCTCCGTCGTGGCGAGGCCGTCGGCACGCTCGAGGAGCTGATGCGCGACGGCGTGATCGCCAAGTGGGGCGTGGCCTGCGGCGAGGCCGCGGTCGCCGAGGTGGCCATCGAGCTCGGCGCGCCGGTCATCGAGCTGCCCTACAACCTGTTCCACCAGGACGATCTGAACGAGGTCGCCTCCAAGGCGGTCGCGAACAACGTGGGCGTGCTCGCGCGCTCGCCGCTCGCCTACGGCCTGCTCTGCGGCACCTGGCCCGCCGACAAGGTATTCGCCGACGGCGACCACCGCCGCGACCGGTGGAACAAGGACGACCTCACCGAGCGCCTGCGCCACGTGGCCGCGCTGCGCCCGCTGGTGCACGACGAGGTGCACACGCTGCGGGCCGCGGCGCTGCGCTTCGTGCTCGCCAACAACACCGTGTCGTCGTGCGTGGTCGGCGTGCGCAACGGCAACCAGCTGGAGCAGAACGTCCGCGCGATCGCGAAGGCCCCCCCTTACCTGTCCGAGGCCGACCTCGCCCGCCTCCCCGAGTTGCTGGGGAAGTGAGCGAGGCGCCCCGGCCTGCCACTACGCGAGGCTCGGGTAGTCGACGTAGCCCTTCTCTTCGCCCTGGAAGAACGTGCCGAAGTCGGGCGCGTTGAGCGCCGCGCCCGCGCGATACCGCGCGGGGAGGTCGGGGTTCGCGAGGAACGGGACGCCGAACGCGACGAGGTCGGCGTCGTTGCGCGCGAGCGCGGCCTCGGCGCTGTCCTTGTCGTAGGCGCCGTTGACGACGTACGTGCCCTGGAACTTGCGACGCAGCACCGGCGAGAGGCGGGTGACGCCGGCCGCGGGCGCGCCCGGTCCGGACAGCGCCTCGGTCACGTGCAGGTAGCCGATGCGCAGCGCGCTGAGCTTCTCGGTGAGGTACCCGAAGGTGGTCGCCGGATCGGACTCGGTGGCGCCGAACCCGGAGAAGTGCGGGACGATGCGGTAGCCGACGCGCGACGCGCCCCACACCGAGATCACCGCCTCGGTCACCTCGAGCGGGAGCCGCGCGCGGTTCTCGACGCTGCCGCCGTAGGCGTCCGTGCGCTGGTTGGTGCCGTCGCGCAGGAACTGGTCGAGCAGGTAGCCGTTCGAGCCGTGGATCTCGACGCCGTCGAAGCCGGCCTCCTTGGCGTTCGCGGCGCCGAGCCGGAACGACTCCACGATGCCCGGCAGCTCGCTCGTCTCGAGCGCGCGCGGCGTGACCATCCTGGTCTTGCCGTTCATCGTGAACACCTCGCCGTCGGGGAGCACGGCCGAGGGCGCCACGGGCAGCGCGCCGCCGTGGAAGTCGGGGTGCGAGATGCGGCCGACGTGCCAGAGCTGCAGGAAGATGCGCCCGCCCGCGGCGTGCACCGCCTTGGTCACCGCGCGCCAGCCCTCGATCTGCTCCTTGGAGTGGATGCCTGGCGTGCGGATGTAGCCGACGCCTTGCGGGCTCACCTGGGTGGCCTCCGTGATCAAGAGGCCGGCCGACGCGCGCTGCACGTAGTACTGGGCGGCGAGCGGGTTCGGCACGTTGCCTTCGAGCGCGCGGCTGCGCGTCATCGGGGCGAGGACGAGGCGGTTCGGGAGCGTGAGCTCGCCGAGCTGGAGGGGGCTGAACAGGGTGGTCATGCGCGGCCAGTCTTGGCCCGGGGTGACCTGGTCGAAAGGTGCTTCTTTCGGTTCCTACTTGCTCGTTCTTGATCCGAATCCCGGACCGCTGGGCTTCGCGTGAGCAGCTGACCCGGGGCCCAGGCGACGATGGCGTCGACGAACGCGCGCACCTGCGGCGGCACGAACTCGCGCTCGGGGTAGACGACCGACAGGCGCGAATCGGTGCCGAGGGTGCCCCGCAGGACCGCCACGAGGCGCCCGTCCTCGAGCGCTCCCTCGACCACCTGCATCGGCAGCACGGCGATCCCGAGCCCCGCGATCGCCGCCTCGCGGAGCAGGGTGATGTCGTTGGAGGCGAACGGCCCCTCGACGTGCACCTTGCCCCCCGAGCGCAGCGGCCAGTGGGTCTGGGGAAGCTCGCCGCGCGCGTACCCGAGCAGGAGGCGGTGGCGTCGCAGGTCCCGCACACCCTTCGGCGTGCCGTGCTCGGCGAGGTAGCCCTTGGAGGCCACGGCGAGCAGCTCGCTCCGCGCAAGGGTGCGCGCGATGAGGCCGGGCTCGAGCTGGGTGCTCGCGCGGAGGGCGACGTCGAAGCCGCCGCGGTGCAGATCGACGTATTCGCTCGAGGCGTGCACCGAGAGCTTCACGTCGGGGTGACGCTGCGCGAAGTCGACGAGCATGGCCTGCAGGGCCGACGAGCCGAGCGGAGGCATCGAGATGCGGAGCGGCCCACGCACCGCGTCGCTGCGGCTGACGCTCGCTTCGGCTTGATCCACGGCGTCGAGCACGAGCCGCGCCTGGCGGTAGAAGGCGTTGCCCGCGTCGGTCAGCGTGAGGCTGCGCGTGGTCCGGCGCAGCAGCCGGACGCCGAGCCGCTCCTCGAGGCGCGCCAGCCGTCGACCGATGGTGGCCCGCGGGATGCCCAGCTCGATGGCGGCTCGGGAGAGGGACTTGGCGTCGACGGTCTTGGCGAAGGCCAGGAGCTCCGCGGTTTCCAGGGGATCGCTCATCTGGATCGAATCGTAGCGAATCCTGACCATTGATACGACGAATTCGCGAATCGATCAGGGGCATCACAGCCCCCATGAACACTCGCAACGTCGCCTACTGGGCCGTGACCGGACTCGTCGCCGCCGCCTTCGCCATGGGCGGGGCCATGGACCTCGCGCACGGACCGCAGGTCATGGAGGGGATGGCCAAGCTCGGCTACCCGGTGTACTTCGCCACGATCCTCGGCACCTGGAAGGTGCTCGGCGCGCTCGCGATCGTGCTGCCGCGCTTCCCCCGCCTCAAGGAGTGGGCGTACGCCGGCATGTTCTTCGACCTGACCGGCGCCGCGATCTCCCACGTCGCCGTCCACGAGGTCGACAAGGTGGCGGCGCCGCTCGTGCTGCTCGCGCTCGTCGCCGCCTCGTGGGCGCTCCGCTCGGGCCCTCGCTCGCTCGCCGCCGGAGCACCCACGGTCGCGACGGCCTGAAGCGTCAGGCCGCGAAGCTGCCGAGGCCGGGCAGGTCGTCGGTGTCGAGCACGAACGCTCGCTCGCGCGGGGTGCGGGTGGCGAACGCCTGCACGAACGCCTCGGGCAGCGTGGGCGTCGCGGGCACCGGGCCGAGCTCGGCGAGCACCTCGACCGGGGCGATGCGACCCTTCGGCCCGCGGAACTGCGCCTGGACCCGACCGATCGCGGCGAGCCGCCCGCCGACCAGGAACCGCTGCTCGAGGTAGAACCAGCGGTTGTCCCACCCGACGACGCGCGTCGCCACGGTGAAGCGCGCGAACAGCGGGAGCTCGCGCAGGAACTCCATGTGCACCCCACCGACGATGGGCACCCAGCGGCGCCGCGCGAGCTCGGGGCCGAGGCCACTCCGCGCGATCAGATCGAAGCGCCCCACGTCCATCACCTGGAGGTAGCGCCCGTTGTTGAGGTGACGATTCACGTCGGAGTCCCAGGGCGTGACGAGGAAGCTCGTCTGCACCTCGTCGAGCAGCGAGACCTTCGCCCCGAGGGTGGCGCGAGCGAGCACGGTGCCGAGTCGGACGAAGTCGAACATGAGAGCCTCCGGAGTTACCAACGGTCACACGGTGTGGGTGCAGTACGCACGATCCCCCATGAAGAACGGACCATCACGAAGTAACCGTTGGTAACATTAGGGCCGGCCGCTGGAATGTCAAGGCGCCGATCCGAGCCACGGGTTCCTGGGGTCGCTCCCGGACCGTCCCTGGTCCGGTCCTCCGCTCCAGCCTCAGGGCCTCATGCCGTGCAGCGAGATGCCGAGGATGCGCAGGTAGTGGCGCTCGATCTTCGCGCGCTCGTCACCGCGGATCCGACGCTTCTGGAGCAGATCGACGTAGCCGTGGCTCAAGGTCCAGAGGGCGAGGGCGAGGTCGCGCGGTGGGGCCGCCCGGAGGGTGCCCGCCTCCTGCGCCGCGACCACCTCCGAGACCAGCAGGTCGAACGACGCCTCGACCGCCTCGTCGAGCGTCGGGAACCGGGCGCGCGCGCGGGCGGCCTGGGCCTCCTCGGTGCCCGGCACCGGGCCGTCGTCCAGGCGGTCACCGAACATCACGCGGTAGGTGGAGCGATCGTCGAGCGCGAAGCCGACGTAAGCCACTGCGAGCGCCTCGATGCGCGCGAGGCTCCCGCGCGGGAGCCCGCGCCCCGCCTCGGCCTGCGTCGTGCGGAGGCGGCGGAAGCCCTCCTCCGCCACGGCCGCGAAGAGCGCCGTCTTGTCCGCGAAATGACGATACGCCGCCACGTGCGACACGCCGACCCGCGCGGCGGCCTCGCGGAGCGTGAACGCGCCCTCGCCTCCTTCGGCCACGAGCTGGGTGGCGGCGTCGATGAGCGCGCGCCGGAGATCGCCGTGGTGGTAGCCCAGTTTCTGGGGCAGCTTCTTGGGCACCGCGGACCAGTATATCGTCCTCGGCCATGGGAAAACCCGTCGCCGTCACCGGAGCCACTGGGTTCATCGGTTCTGCCGTCGTGCGCCGCCTGCTGCTCGACGGCCGGGACGTCCGCGCGATCCTCGAGCAGGGCGCGCCCACCGCCGCCCTCGACGAGGTCGAGGCCGAGACCGGCCGCAAGGTCGACCGCGCGATCGCCGACGTCGCCGACTTCGAGGGCATGCGCCGCGCCCTCGACGGCTGCGCGTCGCTCCACCACCTCGCGGCGATCTACAAGACGTGGCTGCCCGACCCGACGCCGATCTACCGCGTGAACGTCGAGGGCACGACCGCGACCCTCCTCGCCGCGCAGCACGTCGGGCTCCGGCGCGTCGTCTATACCTCGAGCATCGCCGCCGTGGGGTTGCCCGAGGGGCGCGCCCTCGCCGACGAGTCCACGCGGTTCGATCTGTTCCCGATCGCCAACGAGTACATCCTCACCAAGTGGCTCTCCGAGCGGGTCGCGCTGCAGTTCGCGGCCGCCGGGCTGCCCGTCGTGATCGTGAACCCGGCGTTCCCGTTCGGGCCGCGGGATCTCGCGCCGACCCCGACCGGCAAGATCGTCCTCGCGCTCCTGCGTGGCGAGGTGCCCGGCGTCTCCGAGGGCGGCTTCAACTGCGTCGACGTCGACACGGTGGCCGCCGGTCACGTGCTCGCCGAAGAGAAGGGGCGGGTCGGGGAGCGCTACATCCTCGGCGACCACAACGTCACGCTGCGCGAGCTGTTCCAGGTCGTCTGCGACATCGGCGGGGTCAAGGCGCCCTGGCTCCCGATCCCGAGCGGGCTCGCCGCCGGGATCGGCCTCGGCATCGAGCTCTGGGCCGACTGGGTGAGCCACGAGGAGCCACGCGGCACCTACAAGTCCATCCGCTACGCGCAGCGTCACGCGTGGTTCGACCCCACAAAAGCCCGGCGCGAGCTCGGTCTGCCCACGGTTCCCCTGCGCACCTCGCTCGCGCGGGCGGTGGCCTGGTTCCGCGAACGCCGGATGGTTTGACGGTACTTCACGGCCGAGGAAGCTTGACGACCTCATGCCGCGTCCACAGGGTGCCTGCACATGTTCCTGAAGAGGCTCGTCGTCGGGCTCGTGCTCGGCGTGGTGATCGGCGGGTTGTTCGGCTTCGGCCTGGCCCAGGCCAGCACCACCTTGATGGCAGGTGGCCTCGGCTACCTGCTCGCCGCTGCGGTGGGTGTGCTCACCGGTCTCGTCGCGGGCAAGCCGATCTGGGCCAAGGGCGCGCAGATCGAGGCTGGCCTCAAGGCGTTCTTCGGCGCCCTGCTCGGCGCGGGCCTGCTGCTCGGCCTGCGGTTCATCCCGGTGAGCCTCCCCGGCCTCGCCGGCATCCCGGCCGCGGAGCTCGGGCGCCACGCCGTGGCCTCGCTCGCCGCCGTCTCCACGCTGCTGGCCATCTTCTACGAGCTCGACAACACGAGCGGCCCCGAGCCCGAGGGCGACAAGAAGCGGGTCGACACGTCGGGCGCCGCCAAGTCGCGCGTCGCCGAAGAGAGCGGCGACGACGAGGCCGAGCCGGCCGCGGAGAAGAAGAAGGGCAAGGCCTGACCGAAGAGCTCGGGCCCAGGCTCGCTCATCTGGGCTTGCGCTCGTTCGCGGAGCAGTGGAGCCTCGGCGGGTGACCGCCACGATCGCCATCGAGCCAGCGCGCCTGGCCGACCTCGTGCTCGGGGGTCTCGTGCACTCGGACCTGGTGTCGGTCTCGATCGTGCCCGACACCAACATGGCGACCCTCGAGCTCGAGTACGCGGCGGGCAACGTCGATCGATTCGTCGTCGCCCCCGACGTCGCCATGGCGGCCTGCGTGCGCCTCGCGCTCGCGGCCCGGCTCGACGTGCTCGCCGAGGCCGGCTCCCCGGAGGGCGCGGCCAACGTCACGCGCATGGCCGTGCGCGTCGGCGCCGACCGGGCCGAGCTCCTCGTGTCGGTGTCGGCGCGACGCACGGGGCTAGAGGCGGAGCTCCACCTGCTCGGCCGCAACGGGCGCCCGCTCGCTTCGCGGCGCATCGTGTCGTTGCGTCGTTGCCCGACCTGCAAGGCCTTCTACCCGGGGCAGGCCGTGCGCTGCACTGTCGACGAGAGCGAGCTCGTCGAGGTGATCGAGCGCCCCGAGCCGGGCGGCACCATCGGGCACTACCGCATCGATCGGCTGATCGGCGAGGGCGGCGACGGCCTGGTGTTCGCGGGGGAGCACGCCGTGATCGGACGGCCTGTGGCCATCAAGCTCTTGCACCGCTCGTTCGCCGACGAGCCGCTCGCCGCGCGCCGGTTCGTGGGCGAGGCGCGCGCGATCTCGCGCCTCCACCACGAGAACGTCGTCGAGGTCACCGACTTCGGGCTGCTCGCCGATCGCCGCCCGTTCATCGTGATGGAGCTGCTCGTCGGCCGCTCGCTCCACGTGCTCATGGACGAGGAGGGCCCCCTCGACGTCGCGCACGCGCTCTACATCGCGCGGGCCATCGCCGAGGGGCTCGGCGCGGCGCACACCGCGGGGGTGGTCCACAACGATCTCAAGCCGAGCAACGTCCTCCTGCTCGAGGGCGGGGACGAGCACCGTCCGCGCCTGAAGATCCTCGATTTCGGCGCGGCGTCGGCGCGCGGCGAGCGCCAGGCCACCGCCGAGGGCGAGGTGTTCGGGACCCCGTTCTACATGGCGCCCGAGCACACGCGCGGCCTGCCCACCGACGGGCGCTCCGATCTCTACTCGCTCGGGGTGGTGCTGTTCGAGATGCTCGACGGCGAGCTGCCCTTCGAGGGCGACGACGCCGCCGTGATCGCGCGCGCCCACGCCTTCTCGGCGGTGCGCCCCATCGAGCGCGCCGAGGGGCCGCTGCCTCCGGCGGTCGCCAAGATCGTCAGCCGCTGCCTGCGGAAGTCGCCGGCCGAGCGTCCGCAGTCGGCGCTCGAGTTCGTCACCCTGGTGGACGAGGCGCTCGAGATCCTCGGTCGCCCGGCATGGATGCGGTGGATGCCGTGAGCGAGCCGTCGCCCGTCAGCGTGCTCTTCGTCGACGACGAAGCGCTCATCCTGCAGACCATCCAGCGGATCCTCCGCGGGGGTACCCTCGAGGTGCTCGTCGCGCCCGACGCGAAGGAGGCCATGCGCATCCTCGACGAGCGGCGCGTCGACGTCCTCGTCTCCGACATCGACATGCCCGGCATGGACGGCCTCGCGCTCATCGCGTGGACCCGCAAGCAGCACCCGACCACGCTGCGCATGGTGCTGAGCGGCCACGGCACGCTCGAGCGCGCCCTCGAGGCCATCAACGAGGGCGAGGTGCAGCGGTTCTTCGCCAAGCCGTTCGACGCGCGGGCCTTCCGGTTCGCCCTCGAGTCGCTCGCCGAGCGCATCGACCGCCTGCGGCGCGACGGCGAGGACCGCGCGCGCGAGGCGCGTCGGGCCGACCTGATCCAGTGGGTCGAGAGCCGTCACCCCGGGATCAGCGAGATCGAGCGCGACGAAGACGGCACCGTGGTGCTCGACCTCGAGCGCCTGCGCACCGGGCCCGAGCTCGGGAGCATGGTCCCCGCCGAGCCCAAGCCCTGATTTGCTGTTTCGGCCGCCCGTGGGGCCCGCGGTCACGCGTCTTCGTCGTAGCGGGCGTCCTCGTCGGTCTTCGACTTCTCGACGGGCGGCGGGGGCAGGAGCACGTGCTCGAGCACCTCGGAGACCTTCTTGACCGGCACCATCTCGATGCTGTCGCGGATCTCCTTGGGGATCTCCTCGAGGTCGCGGATGTTCTTGGCGGGGAAGAGCACCTTCTTGATGCCGGCGCGGTGGGCGGCGAGGGTCTTCTCCTTGAGGCCGCCGATCGGCAGCACCGTGCCGCGCAGGGTGATCTCGCCGGTCATCGCCACGTCGTGCCGCACGGGGCAGCCGGTGAGGCGCGACACGATCGCCGTGAACATGGTGATCCCCGCGCTCGGCCCGTCCTTGGGCACGCCGCCGTGGGGCACGTGCACGTGCAGATCGAGCTTCTGCAGGCGGTCCTTGTCGACGGCCAGCAGCTCGAGGTGCGAGCGCACGTAACTCCATGCCGCGTGCGCCGACTCCTGCATCACGTTGCGCAGGTTGCCGGTGAGGATCAGCTCGCCCTTGCCGGGCATGGTCTGCGCCTCGATGAACAGGAGGTCGCCGCCCGCCGGGGTCCAGGCGAGGCCGGCGACGAGGCCCACCGCCGCCCGCCGCTCGGCGAGGTCGGGGATGTGCTTCTCGGGACCGAGCACCTCGGCCGCGAGCTCCTTGGTCACCTTCACGCCGCGCAGGTCCTTGCCCTCGGCGACCTGCATCGCGGCCCAGCGGCACACCGAGCCGATCTCGCGCTCGAGCCCGCGTACGCCCGCCTCGCGGGTGTAGCTGTCGACGATCTTCTCGATGCCCTCGTCGGTGAACTCGAGCCGCTCCGGCGAGAGGCCGTGCGACTCGAGCTGCTTCGGCGCCACGTAGTCGCGCGCGATCATGCGCTTCTCGTTGCGCGTGTACCCGGTGATGTCGATCACGTCCATGCGGTCGAGGAGCGGCCCGGGGATGGTGCTCTTGTCGTTCGCCGTGGCGAGGAACATCACCTGCGAGAGGTCGAACGGCAGGTCGAGGTAGTGGTCGGTGAAGGTGTCGTTCTGCTCCGGATCGAGCAGCTCGAGCAGCGCCGCCGCCGGGTCGCCGCGGTTGTCGATGCCGAGCTTGTCGACCTCGTCGAGCTGCAGGATCGGGTTCTTGGTCTTGACCTTGCGCAGGCCCTGGATGATGCGACCGGGGAGGGCGCCCACGTAGGTGCGGCGGTGGCCGCGGATCTCGGCCTCGTCGCGCACGCCGCCGAGCGAGATGCGGTGCAGCTTGCGGCCGGTGGCGCGGGCGATGCTGCGACCGAGGCTCGTCTTGCCGACGCCGGGCGGCCCGACGAGGCAGAGGATCGGCCCCTTCTTGCTCGGCGCGAGCTTGCGCACCGCCATGTACTCGACGATGCGCTTCTTGATCTTCTCGAGGCCGTAGTGGTCCTCGTCGAGGCAGCGCCGCACCTCGGCGATGTCGAGCTTGTCCTCGCTGCGGGTGTGCCAGGGCAGGTCGGCGATCCAGTCGAGGTAGTTGCGGGTGACGCCGAACTCGGCGCTCTGCGCGGGGATCTGCGCGAGCCGCGCCAGCTGCTTCTTGGCGACCTTGTCGGCGTCGGGCGGCAGGTTCGCGCGTTCGAGGCGACCGCGGAGGTCCTCGAGCTCGTCCTCCTCGTTGCCCTCGCCGAGCTCGTCGCGGATGGCCTTCATCTGCTGGCGCAGGATGTACTCGCGCTGCGACTTGCCCATCTCCTCCTGGACCATGGAGGAGATCTCCTTCTTCACCTTCATCATCTCGAGCTGCCGCGTGACGATCTGCAGCACGAGCTTGACCCGCGCCTTGACGTCGAACGTCTCGAGCACCTGTTGCTTGTCCTCGATGGAGGCGAGCTCGGAGGAGAAGTTGCTGGCGATGAGGTCTGCCAGCGCGCCCGGCTCGCGCACGTTGTCGAGGATGCCCGCGGTCTCGCGCGGCAGATCGGCCTTGTGCTCGAGCACCTCGCGGGTGGTCTCTCGGAGGGTGGTCGCGAGGGCGTCGAGCTCGACGTCGCGGTCGAGGCGGTCGTGCAGGCGCTGGATGCGGGCCCGCATGTACGGCTCGAGGCCGAGCGGCTCGAGCATGCGCATGCGCGCCGCGCCCTGCAGCACGACCGAATACGAGCCCGCGCTCATGCGGATGACCTTGACGATCTTGGCGAGCACGCCGACCTCGTAGAGATCGCGGAACGTGGGCTCCTCGACGTCGGGCTTGCGCTGCGCGGCGATCGCGACGTACGGCCGTTCGCGGCCGAACAGCTCTTCGATCAGCCGCACGCTGCGCGGCCGGCCCACGTTGATGGGCACCACCTGCGCGGGGTAGAGCACCGCGTTCCGCAGCGGCAAAACCGGCAGGGTGTCGAGATCACCCGGACCTTCCTTGGGGCTCATCTCGATCGTGTACCGCGGCCTGGCCCCCAGGGCGAGTCCAAGAGTCGTGCCAGCTCCGCCCTTTCGCCGGGAACCTCGGGAGAAACCGCGAGGCGCGCGGGTCGGCCCGTGGATGGGCTCCACCCACCTGCTGCGACCGAAATGACCAATGGCTGCCCTTGGCCATAGACATCGTGTGCAACCAAGGGCGAAACTGAGCATCGATGTCTTTGCACAAGAGGGTGTTGGTCGCTGGGGTGATGGGCGCTGCCCTCGCCGCCTCCAGCGCCGCCTCGGCAGACATCACCCCGCTCGGCTCCATCAACCTGCTCGGCATGCACCACAGCATGGCGTTCTCGGAGCCCACCCTGCGGGCACGCCGCACCTACGAGATCATCGTCAGCCTGCCGGTGGCGAGCTCGATCGACCAGACCTACGACCTGCGCGGCTTCGTGGCCCCCGTCGTGGACGCCCAGGTCAAGCTGGCGGCCAAGGTGGTGCTCGGCTTCCCGCTCGGCATCTCGGGGAAACACGTGTTCACGGCCGACTTCGGCGACCGCACCCGCGTGGCCTTCGGCCCGTCGGATGGCTTCGGCCGCGGCGGCCTGTTCTCGCTGAAGACCGAGTTCTGAGCGCGGATCGGCTATCGTCGCAGGCATGGCCTTCGACGAGAACGATCCTGCCTGGGCGCCGTTGATCGCGGCCGCGGTGGCGGTCCGCGCGCGCGCCTACGCGCCCTACTCGAACTACCTCGTCGGTGCCGCCGTGCTCTGCGACGACGGGTCGATCGCCACGGGCTGCAACGTCGAGAACGCGTCGTACGGCGGGACCATCTGCGCCGAGCGCAACGCCGTCTGGCACGCGGTCGCGACGGGGCGGCGGCGCTTCTCGGCGTGCGTGGTGGTGACGCGCGGGCCGACGCCCGGGGCGCCCTGCGGGATGTGCCGACAGGTGCTCGTGGAGTTCGAGGCCGACCTGCCGATGCTGCTGGTGGCCTGGGACGACGCTGTGGGGCGCGAGCTGGCCCGCCGGCACGCTTCTTTGTCCGGACTCCTGCCCGAGGCCTTCCGGCCGAGCGCGCTCTTACCCTGAGACCCAGGGCTCAGTACGTGACGAATTGTTAGCGACGCGCTTCGGACGAGTGACAATAGATTAATCTCGTCGCAACCTTGAGGGAGATGAAGACGTTCCCTTCCTGGTTGCTCGGATTCTTGCTGGCGGGTTGTGGTGGGGACGACTTCCAGGTCGCTGTCTCCGACGACGCCGCGCTGGAGGACACGGCCACCCTCGACACGCAGGTGGACATGGGAGCGGAGACGCGTCCCGACTCCACGACCACCACCGACGCGCCGGCGGAGGTGAGCGACACGCTGGCGGACGCTGCGGATGGCTCCGCGGACTCTGCCGACGGCAGGAGCGACGCGACCGACGCGACGGACGTGGCCGACGTGTCCACGGACAGCGCGCCGGACGTCGCGACGGACTCGGTCACGACGGTCGATGCGCCGCTCGACGTGCTGGCGTGCGAGGCGCCCGTGACTTGCTACGTGGACAAGGACGAGGACGGCTACCCGGCGACCGGCGCGAAGTCGTTCTTCGCGTGCGAGTGCCCGAAGGGGAGCACGATCAAGAGCCCGTCGGTCGTGGTCGACTGCAACGACGAGGACTCGCGCGTCCACCCGGGTGCGACGGCCTTCCAGACGACGGCCTACTGCGTCCCCGGCACCGGGTGCGCGACGAAGTCGTTCGACTACGACTGCAACGGGACCGAAGAGAAGCAATACACGGTGAAGTTCTCGAGCTGCAGCCTCGGTTGTGCGGGCGAGGGTCTCGCGGCCGATCCACCGCCCGCCTGCGGCGCCACCGCCACCTACACCACGTGCCGATTCGCGGTCCTCTGCAACAAGGACAGCTCGACGATCACCCAGGGGTGTCGCTGACTAGGTCTTCGCGCCGCAGCACGTGCAGTGCCCGAGGGATTGCAGGCTGATCTTGCCGCAGTACCTGCACGCCACCATCGGCTCGGCGTCGCTCCCGCGATAGTCGCCACCGTTGGCGAGGAAGCCCCGCGCGGCGCGGACGGCCGCGTCGGCGCGTCCCTCGGCGAACTTGACGTCGCTCTCGGTCCAGTACGAGGCGACGATGCCGGTCGTGAACTCGAAGTGGAGGCCGCCGGCCCGTGCCGCGACGTACACGTGGTGGGTGTGCTTCTCGGGGGCCGTGGTGAACCAGGTGCCGTCGAACTTGAGGTGCACCTTGGCGTCGGTGCGCTTCTCGAGCGCGTAGCCGATCTGGACGAAGTAACCGACCGCGGCGTCGCGCACGACGTCGGGGTCACCTTCGCACGCCTTGTCGAACTCGCATCCGTTGAGGGTCATGACGCGAGCGTCTCAGACGGTCGAGGCTGGAGCAAGGTGCGCAGCACGCCATCGAACTCCTGACCCGGGCGCGGCACCCTGTCGCCTCGCCGAACACCGCGACGCCATCGTACGTTCCTCGTCCATGCGACGGCTGCTCCTCTGTGCCCTCCTCCTCGGTTGCCAGCGCGAGACACGCAAGGACGTCACGAGGACCGAGGAAGAGTCGAAGGCACCGGAGTCGAAGGCGCCGGCCCCCTCCAAGACCTTCATCCAGCGGCCCGAGCCCCCGTCTCCGCCGGAGCCCGAGAGCTCCACCGCGAAAGACGCCGAGCCACCGCCGGATCCGCCGCCCAAGCTGACGCCGTTCCTGAGCGTGGTTGCCCCGGTCGCCCCCGCGCCGGCGCCCGCGAAGGGCTATCTGTCCAAGCCGCCGGCGGGGTTCGACGTGCGCAAAGGGGGCGACGTGTACCACCTCGCCGATGGTGACCTCTACGCGAAGAGCTTCGTGACCGGCCCGAGCAACTCCGAGTGGTTCCTCTCGCTCGTGCGTGGGGGCGTCGAGGTGAGGGCCTTCCCACAGGTACGCGAGTTCACCCTCGACCCGGCCAAGACCCGCCTCGCGTTCGAGGAGACCCGGACGGGACCCGGTGGGGCGCTTCGCTTCCGCGAGATCCTCGACCTCACGACCCTCAAGAGCACGCCGCTGCCGCACACGCCGTGCACCGACAACCTCGCGTGGGTCGACGACGGCAAGCTGCTGCTCGGCGACGGGTTCGTGCACGATCCCGCGGACCACCCCGAGACGTCGCAGGTCTGGGTGTGCCTCTTCGATTCGAGTGGCAAGCTGCTCGCCAAGCTCGACGGCGGCCGTCACCCCCACCACGCGGCGGCAGAGAACTACGTGAACGCCCTTGCGGGTGTGCTGCCGAAGGACCCGTCGGTGGTGTTCCTCTTCCGCGAGTACCGCTCCCACGGCAACTACGACGTGACCTTCATCGATACGCACCCGCCCCACACCCGCAAGATCGCGCGCCTGAACACGCCCGCGCAGCCGGGCCAGATGGGCAGCCCCAAGCAGGTGGAGATGGACCTCGCCACGATGACCCTCGCCACCGCGACCGAGCTGCGCTTCCGCGGCAAGAAGTACGGCGAGAGCTGGTGGTGGCAGTGGCAGACCACCAAGCTCGTCGACGCGCCCTGACCCCAGCTTCGGCTCGCTCAGCCCGCGGCGCGGCGGAGCTTCTCGACGAGGCCCTGCACCTGGCGCGCGGTCTGCTCGTGCGCGTGCGCGATCTCCTCGAGCTTGTCGGCGCTGTTGAGGAGCTGCTCGTTGCCGCGCGTCTGGCCGCGGTGGCCGACGTTGAGCTGGTTGACCATGCCCGAGATCGACTCGATGGCCTGGGTGATCTGGCGGCCGCCGCGCGCCTGCTCCTGGCTCGAGCGCTCCACGTGCTGGGTGATGAGGCGCATCTTCTCGGCGCTCTTCACGATGAGCTCGGAGCCGCGCGCCTGCTGCGCGGTGGCGGCGGCGATCTGCTGGACCGTCTCGGCGATGCGGCCGATGGCGTCGGTGACCTGCTTGCTGCCCTTGGCTTGCTCGACCGTGGCGCGGGCGATCGCGCGCACCATGGTGGTGCTCTTGGTCGACGACTCGAGGATCTTCTTGAGGGCGCGCTCGGCCTCGTTGCTGACCTCGACGCCGCGATCGACGTTGTGCGCGCCGCGCTCGACGGCGGCGACCGCGTTCTTGGACTCCGCCTGGATGGTCTTGATGAGCTCGGCGATCTCCTTGGTGCTCGAGCCCGCGCGCTCGGCGAGGTCCTTGATCTCGTCGGCGACGACCGCGAAGCCCTTGCCGTGCTCGCCGGCCTGGGCGGCGATGATGGCGGCGTTGAGGGCGAGCAGGTTGGTCTGCTCGGCGACGTCGTCGATGACGCTCAGGATCTGGCCGATGGCCTCGATGCGCGAGCCGAGGTTCGAGATGACCGCCACCGCCTCCTGGGACGACTCCTTGATGCGGTAGATCTCGCCGATCGTCTTGAGGATGGCCTCGGCGCCGCGCTCGGCGTCGCTCGCCACCTCCTCGGAGAGCTTGGCCGTCTCGTTGGCGTTGGACTGCACCTGGTCGATGCTCACGTCCATCTCGTTCATGCTCGAGGAGGTCTCCTCGGCGGTGAGCGAGAGCGCGTCGACGTTCTTGGCGACCTCCTTGATGGAGTAGGTCATCTCCTCGATCGAGCTGACCGTCTCGCGCACGCTGCCGGCGAGCTCGCCCACGTTCTCGGCCACCTCGTCGTTGGTCGCCGTGAGCTCGAGGATCGACGAGGACGACTCCTCGGCGCTGGTCGCGAGCTGCTCCACGTGGTGGGCGAACTCCTTGAGCGTGCCGGTCACTTCGCGCACGCGGCGGCCGGCCTCGACGGCCACGTCGAGCTCGTCCTTCGTCGTGTCGGTGAGCTTGCGCTGGAGGTCGTCGAGCTTGTCGATGACCTCCTCGATGTCGCGGTGGTGGCGCTTGTTCTCGCCGTCCTTGGCCTCGATCTGCTTCTCGAGCGAGGCGAGCTCGGACTCCTTGGCCGCGAGCTGCGCCTCGAGCTGGGCCAGCTTCTTCTCGAGCTCGCCGCTGCTCTTCTGCACGTTCTCGTGGGTCCGGTGCTGCTCGGCCACGCGGGTGAGCTCGTCGTAGAGCGCGAGCACCTCGGTCGGCGAGCCGGCGGGAGGAGGTGCCGGGCGATCGCCCTCGCGTGCGCGGCGGGCGGCGTCGGCGATCCCGGGCGGCAGCGAGGCGCCGCCACCACCGAGCAAGACCATGACGACGGCGGCGAACACCCCGAGGCCCGCGATGACGGGCATCGTGTGCAGGTTGGGCGCCGCCGCCACGACGAAGAACAACACGGCCACGACGACGGCCGGGACGAGCTGGCGCTGGAGCTGGGGATTCACCGGAAGCCGAGCGTAGGGGGTCCGTGGGAACCGAGGCAAGCTACCCGTCACCGCCGCCGCAGGACGATCTCGACCACCTCGGGCGCCGCACCGAGCCGGAACATCGGCCCGGTCGTCCCGAGGCCTGCGCTCACGTGCAGGTGGTGGGCACCATCGCGGTAGAGCCCGAACGGGTAGCGCGTGGTCAGGTGGGCGAGATTCGAGGCCTTCACGAGCCACGGGACGGCGACCTGCCCCGCGTGCGTGTGCCCGGACAAGGTGAGGTCCACCTCGTGGCGCGACGCATGCGGGAACTCCTCTGGGTGGTGGGCGAGCAGCACCGTCGTCGCCCCCTCGCGCTGCTCCAGCGCGGCGGGCAGATCGGGCCGCCCCTTCCACATGTCCTCGATCCCGGCCACGAACAGGCCCTCGCGGAGCGCGACGCCCTCGTTGCGGAGCACACGGATCCCGACTCCGGACAAGCCGGTCACGAGCGCGTCCTCCTCGTAGTAGTCATGGTTGCCGAGGCACGCGAAGACGCCGTCGCGCGCCACGAGCCCCGAGAGCCCCCGCACCACCTCCGCGTGGAAATCAGCCCCGCTCGTGAGGAAATCGCCCGTGATCGCCACGAGATCGGGTGAGAGCGCGTTGCTCCGCGCGACCCACCGCTGGGCGGCCGCGGCCGTGGTCCACGAGCCGATGTGCAGGTCGGACAGGTGCACGATGCGGTAGCCGTCGAGGGCTTCGGCGAGCCCTTCGACCGCCACCTCGACCCGCCGGGTGCGCACCGCGTGGCGTCCGACCGTCACGCCGTAGAGCCCCGCGAGCGCGCCGAGCGCGAGCACCGTCCACCCGGCGGTGCGCAGCCCGAAGGCGAAATAGAGCGGCAGGCCGAGCACGACGAGCGGCGGCAGCATCTGCACCCCCGTCCACCACGCGTCGAAGGCGGGGACCACGCCGTGCACGAGCCAGGGGGCGTGGGGACGATCGCCGAACCCGAACCGCACCCGCGGCCCCACGAGGGCGAACAGCGCGACGGTGGCGACGAGCGTGCCGACCCGGACCGCGGCCCCCTGCACGGCGAGGAACGCCACCGCCGGCGCCGCGCCGATCAGGAGCATCAGGCGCAGGCGCAGGATCAGCGGAGAGGCGTCGGGCGGCAGCTTGGGGCGCGCCATGGCGAGATCAGCCAGCCTCGGCTGCAAAATTCACCGCGCGGAGTGCCCGTGATAGGTATCCAGGGACAATGGCAGGGGCGGTCGTCGGCATCGATCTCGGCACCACGAACACCGTCGTCGCCGTGGTGCGGGGCGGCAAGGCCGTGGTCCTCGCCGACGAGGAGGGCCACCGCCTCCTCCCGAGCGTGGTCTCGTTCCACCCGAGCGGCGAGGTCCTCGTCGGCCACAAGGCGCGCGAGCGGCGGCTCGTCGACGCCCGCAACACCGTCTACAGCATCAAGCGCCTCATCGGTCGCTCGTGGCAGAGCGACGAGGTCGAGCGCGCCCGGCAGCGCTTCCCCTTCGAGCTCCGCGAGGGCCCGACCCACGGCCCGCTCGTCGTCGCGCGCGGCGAGACCTACACGCTGCCCGAGATCAGCGCGTTCGTGCTCCGTCGCGCCAAGGCCATCGCCGAGGCCGCCCTCGGCGAGCCCGTCGAGCGCGCCGTCGTCACGGTGCCCGCCTCGTTCAACGACCTGCAGCGCGCCTCCACCAAGGTCGCCGCGCGCGAGGCCGGCCTCGAGGTGCTCCGCATCCTCAACGAGCCCACCGCGGCCGCGCTCGCCTACGGCTTCGGCAAGAGCGGCAACGAGCGGATCGCCGTGTACGACTTCGGTGGCGGCACGTTCGACCTCACCCTCCTCGATCTCTCGGGCAACGTGTTCGAGGTGATCGCCACCGCCGGCGACAGCTTCCTCGGCGGCGACGACGTCGACCAGCTCATCGCCGACCGCATCGCGCTCGACGTGATCCAGCAGACCCGCTTCGACCCGCGCTCCGACGTGCAGGTCATGGAGCGCCTGCGCGCCGCCGCCGAGCAGGTGAAGATCGCGCTCTCGCAGCAGAACGACATGAGCGTCGAGCTCAAGGAGCTCGGCTACGGCCCGGGGGGCCGGCCGATCGACATCACGTTCGTCATGAGCCGCGCGCAGCTCGAGCAGATCGCGATGCCGCTCGTCGACCGCAGCTTCCGCGTGTGCGACGACGCGCTCCAGCTCGCGCGCCTCAAGCACGACGCCTTCGACAACGTCATCCTCGTCGGCGGCAGCACCCGCATCCCGCTCGTGCGGCGGCGCGTGGAGCAGGCCTTCTCCAAGAAGCCGATGGACCGCGTGAACCCGGACGAGGTCGTCGCCATCGGCGCGGCGATCCAGGCCGCCGCGCTCACCGGCGCCGAGCGTCGCCGCCAGCAGACCCCGGCCCCCGTCCTCGATCCCAACGCGGTGAAGGCCTCGCGCATCCAGACCCTGGGTGGCGTCGGCAAGACCCCGCGCGGCACCGGCCCGCAGACCCCACCGCCGCCTCCGCGCGAGGGCGGCGTCGCGCGCACCACCGGCCGCAACCTCGCGCCCCCGCTGCGCGACAGCCGTCCGCCCGCGCCCGCGGGTGGCTACCCGAACATCCCGGGCTCCGTCACGCCGCACCCTTCGCGCCCTGGCAACACCGCGCCGCTCGTCCCCGCGAGCCAGCCCCTCGATCGCAACACCGGTCGGCTCGTCGCGCCGCCCATGGAGGAGCCGCCGCCCTCGCACGCGCACGCGCCGCCGGGCTTCGAGATGCCGCCGCCCGGGTTCGAGATGCCGCGAGGCTTCCCCGACCACTCGCCCGAGCCCATGCGGCTCGAGAACCTGCGGCCGGCCGATTTCACGCCGCCGCCGGTCGCGGCCGCGCCCGCGGCCCCGATCCGGACGCCGATCCCCACCCCGATGGACGTGGGCCCGGAGCTCGAGCCCGACTACTACCGCGAGCCCGCCCCCGCCGAGCGCCCGCGCACCCAGCTCGGCATGGCCGCGTTCCCGCAAGGCGGCTCGGCCAAGTCCACGCCGCCCCCGGTCAACATGGCGGAGCTCGCGCCGCCTCCGCGCAAGCCGCTCGCGCAGACCCAGATCGCGCAGGCGCCCGAGCCCCAAGCGCCGCCACCGGCCAAGTCGCTCGCCCAGACCCAGATCGCCCAGTCCCAGCCCCTTGCGTCGCCGCCTGCGCGCCCGCCCGCGCACGCCGCGAACCTCCCTGGTCTGCCGGGTCCGCACGCCAGCGCGCCGCACGCCGCGCCGCACGGGGCCCCCGCCATGCGCGCGCCCTCCGCGCCGCCGTCGCGCGCCGAGGATCCGCTCGGCGGCATCGCGGCGCCGCTGCTCATCGACGTCACGCCGCTGTCGCTGGCCGTCGAGACGGTGGGTGGCTACGTCGACCGCGTCATCGCGCGCAACACGCCCGTCCCCTGCGCGCAGACCCGCACGTTCACCACCTCGTCCGACAACCAGCAGGTCGTGATGATCCGCGTGTGTCAGGGCGAGGGTGAGCAGTTCCCGCTCAACACGTCGCTCGGTCAGCTCGAACTGTCGGGCCTGCGCCCCGCGCGCCGCGGTGACCTCGCCATCGAGGTCACCTTCGAGCTCGACGCCGACGGCATCCTCAACGTCCGCGCCCGCGACACCGAGACCCAGCGGCAGACGCAGGCCAAGATGAAGCTCGTGGGGCTCTAGCCCTAGGGCTTCTTGGGCTTGTACACGGGCTTCGGTACGTCGCTCTGCCAGTGATCGACCCACGACGTGACCGCCGCGCCCTTCGCGTCGTAGGTGGTGTGGCGCGTGTCGTGCCACTCCTCGCCGTGGATCATGAACCCGTGCTTCTCGACGAACTGCGACTTCTCGAGCGTGCCGTCGGCGCGGAACGTGAGCTTCGCGCGCTCGGGGAACGCGTGGCCCTGCACGGTCGTCGCCGCGGCGAGCACCACCTCGGCGAGCTTGCCATTGCCGTGCGCCTTGAACTCGTAGGTGACGAGGAGCCCGCGCACGACGAGCGCGTCCTTGATCGTCCCGCCGACGACCTGCGCCGCGTCGTCGAACGAGAGCCACGTGCCCTTGGGGAAGGTGACGCCGAGCGCCGTGTACGGCGCGCCGAGCGTGGCCGCCTGCAGCTTGCCGGCGCGGCTGAACGCGACGCCGTGTCCGACGTCGCACACCACGCCACCCACCGTGAGCGGCTTGTCGAGCTGGCAATGGTCGAACGTGCCGTCGTCGTAGAACGTGACGAGCTCGTTCGCCGCGCAGGCCACGGTGACCTTGCCGGGCGTGAAGGTGAGCGCCTTGCTCACGGTGGTCTGCCACACGCGCTCGTTCGGGTGGAACAGCGTGTAGGCGCCCTTGGCGATCGGGATCCCGTCGACGACGGTGGGGGCCGCGACCGTGCAGAAGCTGAGCTTGCCGTTGGGGTGTCGACCGAAGTCGCTGCCCTTGGCGCCGACGACCGGGCCGAGCGGCGTGTCCACGTTCAGGGTGGCGCGGGCGATCTCCCCGTTCGGGTGTTTCCCGGTCACGGTCCAGGTCGGCGCTGCCGCGAGGCACGCCAGCGCGACCAGCAGGCCGAGGCCACGGATGGGCTGGCGCGGGTGCATCGGGGGAAAGCGTAGCACCACGCCCTGTGCTAGCGACCGAGCATGGATTCCGAGCTCCGCACCCGCATCGAGGAAACGATCCGCAAGAACCCCGTCGTGCTCTTCATGAAGGGCAGCAAGCGCTTCCCCCAGTGCGGCTTCTCGGCCAGCGTCGTCCAGGTGCTGGGCGAGCTCGCCGTGCCGTTCGAGACCGTCAACGTGCTCGCCGATCCGGCGCTCCGCGAGGGCATCAAGGAGTACTCGGAGTGGCCGACGATCCCGCAGCTCTACATCCGCGGCGAGTTCGTGGGTGGCGCCGACATCGTCCGCGAGATGCACCAGAAGGGCGAGCTGCGCACACTGGTCGACGGCCTCGCCGCCGCGCCCGCCGCGCCCGTCGCCGCGCCGAAGCTCACCCTGACGGCCGTCGCCGCCGAGGCCCTCCGCGAGGCGGGCGGCGATCCTGACGACGTCCTCCGCTTCGCCGTCTCCCCACGGTTCGAGCACGAGCTCTGGTTCGGGCCGAAGGAGCCGGGCGACGTCCTCGTCGAGGTCAGCGGCGTCACCTTCCACCTCGACGCCACGAGCGCAGGTCGCGCCGACGGGACCTCGATCGACTTCGTCGACGGCCCGGCGGGCAAGGGCTTCAAGATCGACAACCCGCACGCGCCGCCCTCGGTCAAGGTGCTCTCGCCACAGGACCTGAAGGCGATGCTCGAGAGCAGCGAGCGCTTCCACCTGGTCGACGTGCGCACCGAGCAGGAGTTCGCGACCGCGAGCATCGAGCGCGCCCGCCTGCTCGACGCCGCGTTCGAGGCCGAGCTCGCCGCGCTCCCCAAGGACGCGAAGCTCGTGTTCACCTGCCACCACGGCGTGCGCAGCCGCGCCGCCGCCGAGCGCTTCCTCTCCCGCGGTCACACCAACGTGTGGAACCTGGCCGGTGGCATCGACGCCTACTCCCGCGTCGACCCCCGCGTGCCCCGCTACTGACCGGGCATCCCATGACGACGAAGGGCGACCCCCGCGAGGGAGTCGCCCTTTCTGCCGTCGGCGCGGTGATCAGGCGTGGCGCACGTACTCGAAGTCGACCGAGAGGCCCTTGATCCCGCGGGGAGGGGGGGCGATCCAGTTCGCGAACTTCCCCTTCTCGTACACGGGCTTGGTCATCAGGCTGTCGATGAACTTCTGGTCGTCCTCGCTCGGCAGCCACTCGTGCCGACGACGCGCGAACTCCTCCTTGCTGAGGAGCTCGCCGGTCGGGGTCGCGCCGACGTCGGAGTAGATGCCCACGTGGCGGTGGAAGCGGCGGCTCGGGAGCTTGAGCTCGAAGTCGATACCGTGACCCTTGATGGTCTTGTTCCACTTGTCCACGCCGCGCTGGCAATCGACGATGTAGCCGTCGCGCAGCACCTCGTTCATGGCGTTGCGCAGGGCCACGTCCTCGCGCGCGATCTTGCCGTCGCGGAGCACGTCCATCGCATAGGCCTGGTCGAGCGCGGTGTGCTCGGTGTGCTCCTTCTCTTCGAACGCGCGGCCCTTGAGCCCCGAGGCGAAATACTGCGCCGCGTTGCTCGAGATCTCGCCGCCGAACAGGTCGAGCGAGAGCGAGTACCACAGGTTCAGGTGCTTCTGGATCGTCGGCAGGTCGATGCCGCCGAGCGCGCGCACGTCCCCCGAGAAGCTCGTGTCCTTCATGAGCTGGCAGGTGCGGTCGATGATGCGCTGCACGCCGGTCTCGCCGACGAACATGTGGTGCGCCTCCTCGGTCAGCATGAAGCGCGTGGTGCGCGACAGCGGATCGAACCCGCTCTCGGCGAGCGCGAGCAGCTGGTACTTGCCGTCGCGGTCGGTGAAGAACGTGAACATGAAGAACGAGAGCCAGTTGCGGCAGGGCTCGTTGAACGCGCCGAGGATGCGCGGGCGGTCGGAGTCGCCGCTGCGGCGCTGGAGGAGGGCTTCTGCCTCCTCGCGGCCATCGCGACCGAAGTGGCTGTGCAGCAGGTAGACCATCGCCCAGAGGTGGCGGCCCTCCTCGACGTTCACCTGGAAGAGGTTGCGCAGGTCGTAGAGCGACGGACAGGTCTGGCCGAGCAGGCGCTGCTGCTCGACCGAGGCCGGTTCGGTGTCGGCCTGGGTCACGATGAGGCGGCGGAGCGAGTTGCGGTGCTCGCCCGGGACCTCCTGCCACGCCGGCTCGCCCATGTGGTCTCCGAAGCCGATCTTGCGGCCCTCGACCTTGTCCGCGAGGAAGATGCCCCAGCGGTAGTCGGGCATCTTCACGTGGTCGAACTGAGCCCAGCCGTCGCTGTCGACGCTGATCGCCGTGCGCAGGTAGACGTCGTCCTTCTGGAACCCCTCGGGGCCCATCTCCATCCACCAGTCGAGGAAGGCGGGCTGCCACTGCTCGAGGGCGCGCTGCAGGCGCTTGTCGCTCGAGAGATCGACGTTGTTGGGGATCTTGGTGTCGTTGACCACGTCGCTCATGGGGCTCCTTTGTCTTGCTCGTCGAAGAAGGGGTTCAGGCGCGGCGCCAGTCGAACTCGGCGCGCTCCGGCTTGCCGTACACGGTGAGCGCACCGCGCTGGCCGGTCGCGTTGGGGCGGGTGAAGATCCAGTTCTGCCAGGCCGACAGCCGGCCGAAGATCTTGGTCTCGAGGGTCTCGGGGCCACCCCAGCGCAGGGAGGCCTCCATGCCGGTCATCGCGTCGGGGGAGAGCGAGGCGCGCTCCTCGATGGCGACGCGCACCTCGTCGTCCCAGTCGATCGCGTCGGGGGAGAGGGTGACGATCCCCGCCGCCACCGCCTCGCGGGTGGTGAGCGGCGCCTTCTTGGTGGCGAGCTCCTCGACCTGCGCGGGCCGCGCGAGGAAGCGCGACTGCAGGCGGGTGAGGCCGTTGCCCATCGGGAGCGGCCCGAAGTTGCTGCCCGAGAGGGCGACGCGGATCGCCTCTTCGTGATCCTCGTCGTCCTTCATGTAGACGCGGTCGGCGGCGAGCGCGAGCTCGAGCAGCGAGCCCGAGAAGCACGAGCCCTCGTCGACGAGCGCGAAGATCGAGCGCGAGCTCGTGTCGAGGCGCTTGATCACGCGGCGCTGCAGCAGCAGCACCTCGCGCGCGAGCCAGTCCTGCTCGGCGAGGGCGAGGAGCGCCTCGTCGTGGGCGCGCACCGCCTCGAGATCGCCGCGCGTCTTGACGACGAGGAGGCCGACCTCGAGGAAGTTGAACCGCAGGTCGAGGAGCGCGTCGTCGAGCTCGCGGAACGCGCGCAGCACCCAGGCGTCGTTGCCCTGCTTGCGCAGCTCTTCGCCGGTGGTGATCGGCGCGCCGGTCGGTCCGCGCACGGTGACCTCGGCGACGCGTTTGGCCTCGTCGATCACCATGGTGACGTGGCGGTACTCGGAGACGTGCTTCTTGCCGTCGTCGCGGCGCTCGGGCGAGACGGGCACGAGCGGGAGCCCGGCGCCCTTCGCGTCCTTGCGCTTGCTCGAGCCAGCGAGCGCGGTGGCGCGGGCGAGGATCGCCTCCTTGAACTTGCTGCGCGGGATCACCGAGTCGACGAGGCCCCAGTCCTTGGCGCGCTTGCCGCGGACGCCCTCGGCGAGGGTGCTGAACACGTCGGCGAGGTCGCGGCGGATCTTGCGCTTGTCGACGAGGCGGGTGAGGCCGCCAGTGCCAGGGAGCACGGCGAGGAGGGGGCACTCGGGCAGGCTCACCGCGCTCGCGCCGTCCTCCTGCAGGTGGATCTCGTCGCACGCGAGGGCGAGCTCGTAGCCGCCACCCGAGGCGATGCCGTTGAGGGCCGCGATGGACGAGATGCCGCTCTCCTTGCTGGCGTCCTCGAGGTAGAGGCGCGTCTCGTTGGTGAACTTGCAGAAGTTGACCTTGAAGGCGTGGGTGGACGCGCCGAGCATGTAGATGTTCGCGCCCGAGCTGAAGATGCGGTCCTTGCCGGACTCGAACACGATCGTGCGGACCTCGGGGTGCTCGAACCGCACGCGCTGGATGGCGTCGGCGAGCTCGATGTCGACGCCGAGGTCGTACGAGTTGAGCTTGAGCACGTAGCCGGGGCGGAGCCCGCCATCTTCCGGGATGTCCAGCACGAGCCGCGCGACGCCCTGGTCCTTCTGGGCGAGGTCGAGCTTCCAGTGCTTGTAGCGGTCGGGGTGCGTGTCGAAGCGGATGGGCGAGGTCGTCGTCGGGGCTTCCATGGGGCCCGCCGAAGCTAGCGCAATCGGTGCGACCCGCAAGCACTATATTGCCTTCGACCCGGTGCGTTGTTGCAGTATACTGCTGGCATGCGGGACCGAAGCAAGCTCCTTCGCGACCTCGGCCGTGCCGTGCGGAACGCCCGCACGGACCGGGGGCTGACGCTGCGTGAGCTCTCCGAGCAAGCCGACGTGAGCATTCGCTTTCTCGCCGATCTGGAGGCTGGTCGCGGCAACGTCTCGGTGGGTCGCCTCCACGACATCGCGGTGGCCCTCGGCACCTCGGCGGCCGAGCTGCTCACCCGGGGGTCGCGCAGAATCATCGCCCTGCTGGGTTTGCGCGGCGCGGGCAAGAGCACCATCGGTCGGCGCCTCGCCCGCAAGCTCGGCGTGCCCTTCGTCGAGCTCGATCGGGAGGTCGAGCAAGCGGCCGGACTCAGCCTCGGGGCGCTCTTCGAGCTCCACGGCGAGGCGTTCTATCGGCGCCTCGAGCGCGAGGCCCTGCAGCGCGTGCTCGATCGCCACGAGATCGCCGTCGTGGCCACGGGGGGCAGCATCGTCACCGACGACGAGACCTTCGCGCTGCTCCGGGCGCGTACCCAGACCGTGTGGCTCGCCGCGAGCCCGGATTCGCACTGGTCGCGGGTCGTCGCGCAGGGCGACCGCCGACCGATGGCCAACCGCGACAACGCCAAGGCGGAGCTGGCCCAGCTCCTCGAGCAGCGCCGCCCTCGCTACGAAAAAGCCGACCGCATCGTCGACACGGACGCGCTCGGGGTCGATGGAGTGGTACAGGTGCTCGCAGAGGCCTCGTAGTGGATCTCCCCCCTGATCTCGACCTCGACCCACGTGCGCACCCCTTGCTCGAGGAGGCGCTGACCCATCGCACGTGGTTGAACGAGCACAAGGATCGCCCCGGCGACGACAACCAGCGCCTCGAGCTGCTGGGAGACGCCGTGCTCGGCCTCGTGATCGCCGAGGCGCTCTACCATCGGTTGCCGCGCGCCGACGAGGGCCTGCTGTCTCGCGCGCGCGCCGCCGTCGTGCAGGAGTCGTCGCTCGCGGCCACGGCCCGGCGGGTCGGGCTCGGCGCCGCGTTGCGGCTCGGCCGGGGCGAGATCCAGTCCGGCGGGCGCGACCGCGACGGCATCCTGGCCGACGCCTTCGAGGCGGTGGTGGGGGCGCTCTACCTCTCGCTCGGCCTCGAGGAGACCCGGGCCTTCGTCGCGCGCACCCTCGGCGAGGTGCTGGAGGGCGCCGTGGCCGACGCCGAGCGTGGCACGTTCGGCGGCGTCGACGCGCGGGTCAAGGACGCCAAGAGCATCCTGCAGGAGATCGTGCAGCGCGACGGCGGGCCGCCGCCGGTGTACGAACACGACGCTCCCGAGGGCCCCGTGCACGACCGTACCTTCTCCGTCGCCGTCCATGCCTTCGGCCGTGTGCTCGGCCGTGGTCAGGGAAAGTCGCGCCGTGAGGCCGAGAAGCGCGCCGCCACTGCGGCCGTGCAGGAGCTCGGCGACGTGACGCCTCACAAGACAGCGAAGGGAGCCGCGCGATGAAGCGCCGCGCGTTGCTCGCGGGCTCGCTGTCGCTCGCGCTGGTGCGCCTCGCGAAGGCCGACGGCAAGAAGCCCACCGCCGGGGTGCTCACGCTCGACCAGTACCTCGCCGTCGCCGCCATCCTGTTCGACGAGACGCGGCGCGCGCAGGACTGGGTGGGCGCGCATCCGTCCGACGTCGGGCTCGCCTCGGTCGCATGGGAGCTCGCCGACCTGCGCGCGCAGCTCGCAGTGCGGCTCGTCGCGCCGCCGTCCGTCAAGCAGGCGCACATGCACCTCTTGCTCGCGATGGAGAACACCACTGCGTCGTTCGACGCGACGATGCGCGGGGACGCGAAGAAGGCCGCGCAGCGCATGGCCGCCGCGCGCACCGAGGAGATCACGATGCAGAACGCCCTCGACGCGGCGAAGGTGAAGCTGCCTGCGGTGAAGTGAAGGCGGGCGTCCGCTGGGACGCCGGCCATCTGGCCAGCTAGAACGCCATCGTCAGGTTCACGTTGAACAGGTGGACCATCGACTTGTAGACGCCGTCCGAGCTCGGCGACTTCGAGGTGGCGCCGAACGTGAAGTGCTGGCTCTTCCCCTCGGTGTCGACGGGGATGAAGTAGAGGTTGGTGTAGCTGCCCGCCACGAAGAAGCCCTTGCTCACCTGGACGCGCGCTCCCGCGGAGGTGTAGAGGCGCGTCGAGTCGATCGTGGCGACGTCGATGGTCTCCTTGGGGACCGGGCTCGTGGACACCGTCTCGCCGAAGAACAGCTCGAGCGTGTCGGTCGGGAAGTAGCCGACGCCGGCGGCGAAGTTGACGCTGTCCTTCCAGTTGCGGACGACGTTCTGGACGACGGGGGAGTTGCTGTTCGGGGCGTTGTACTTGTCGTCGAGGTCGCACGGCGCCGAGCCGTTCGACTTGGAGGCGTTGATCACGCACTGGCCCTTGAGCACCGACCAGCGCACGAACTCCGTGCCGAGGCGGAGCTCCCACTGCTTGTCGACGCGGAAGCTCGCCGCCAGGCGGAAGATGTCGGGGTACGCCTGCAAGAACTCGATGTCGGTGCGCTCGGCGAGCCCGGCGGAGGTGCCGAACTGCTGCTCGAGCGTGCCCTTCATGCGCGTCGTGCCGAAGCCCGGCTGGCTCTGGTACGAGAGGCCGACCTTCACCTCTGGGGTGGGCTCCCAGTAGAGGCCGAGGCCGAGGGCCATGTTGAACCCGTGGGCCTCGATGAGGGCGCGCCCTTCCTTGAGCGCCCCCGCCGGCGTCTTCACGTCGTCGGTGCCGTCGAAGTTGCGGGCGCGGACGGTCGTGATCTTGTGGAAGATGCCGCTGAGGCTGACGCCGACGCTGAGGTGGGCGTCCTCGAAGCGGTAGGCGGCCGCGAGGGAGCCGTAGACCGCCAGGATCTGGCCGCTGATGTTCACCCAGCGCTGCGGACCGTCGACCGCGCCGGGCAGATCGGTGCGGCCGGCCCAGCTCGAGTTGCGGGCCCACTCGGCCTGTCCGCCGAACGGCACGAACAGCGCCGCGCCGACGCGGAGGTTCTTCGTGCCGAGGTCACTGCCGAAGCCGACGAACGGCAGACCGAGCACGTTCGTGAGCTTGGCCGTGCCCGTGTTGGAGTTCCGGTAGTTGGGGTCGTCCTTGGTGCCTGCGACCAGTGGCGAGAGCGCGCTCGCGGGCCGCTCGTAGCTCGCCGTTCGCACGACCAGCGTGCCGTCCAGCGTCGCCTGGGTGCCGGTCAACCCGCCCAGAGCGGCTGGGTTGTAATAGACCGCGAACGGGCTCGGGTTGGCGGCCGTGCCGTGATCACCGCCGAAACGTGCCGAGAGATACCCGCTGGCCTCGGCCGTGCTGGCACCGACGAGGAGGGTGGTCCCGAAGGCGAGGCCTGCGGCATGGCGTCGCAGGCCACCCACCTGTCGACCACCACGAGCAGCGTCACACGGCGGACACGACCGGAGCGCGTCGAGCGAAGAAGACCGGATGGAGGAGAAGGAGGACATCCAACCGCGAATAAGGCGGTGCGTCGGCCTTGCGTCAAGCCCTATCTTCGTGGCAACGATCCAGGATGCCCTCTCACCCCCGGCTCGTCCCGGTCCCGCGCTCCGTGGCCCCCGTCTCGTTGTCGCTGGTGCTGCTCGCGTCCGCCGCCGGGTGCGTCGCTCCGCGCTCGGACTACGACGACTACGTGGGGCGCACGGCCACGCTGCGCGGCACCGATGCCGGCGCCTCCGACGTCGTGCTCGACGTCGACCCCACCGCGGATTTCTCCGGCACCTACCTCGCGGCCTGTCTGCCGAGCCTGGCCGGCGATCCCGCGTTCCAGTTCCTCGCGTGGGTCGACCTCAAGGTGAACTTCTCGACCAACACCATCGACTACACGGCCAACTGGCTCAACGAGGCTGCCACCAAGTTCGACAAGCCCTCCGTCGTCGGCGCGCCCCTCGTCAAGAACGGCGTCCCCTTCGCGGCCGGGAAGTTCAAGATCGCCTTCGCCGAGGCGATTGTCCCTGGCGAGTGTCAACGGCTCGGCCCGAGCAACCTCGTCGTCAAGGACTACGCGGTCGACTACCTGGTCACGGGCAAGAACGCGCTCTGCGGCGAGATCTCCGGCAAGCTCACCTCACCGCTCGAGTACGACTTCTCCCCGCCTGGCGACTTCTGCGTCCTCAAGCCCTTCAAGGAGGGCGACGCGCTCCCGGTGAACAAGGGCGCGGACGGCAAGGACTTCATCGGTCTCCCCGCGTCCGACTTCCGCTGCCCGTGATCTCCCCGCGCGCGCGAGCGTTCTCGCTCCTCGCGCTCGTCCTCACGCTCCTCACGCTCGTCTCCACCCACCGCTACGCCGGCACGCCTCCGCGCGCCGCGACCGATCCTCCAGTCCAGTTCTCCGCCGCGCGCGCCCTGCTCACGCACGCGCGGGTGCTCGGCGATCGACCCCACCCGACGGGCAGCGCGGCGAACGCCGAGGTGCGCGCGCGCCTGCTCACGGAGCTCTCGGGTCTCGGCCTCGTCCCTCGCGTCCTCACGGCCTGGCAGTGCGGTCGCTTCGCGTGTGCGCTGGTCCACGACGTGTTCGCGATCTCGAAGGGCAGTGGCGGAGACGGCGCGCTGTTGCTGGCGGCCCACTACGACTCGGTCCCGGCGGGGCCGGGTGCGGCCGACGACGGCGCCGGGGTCGCGACGCTCCTCGAGGTGACGCGCGCCCTCCGCGCGGGCCCCGCACTCGCGCACGACGTCATCCTCCTGTTCTCCGATGGCGAGGAGATCGGGCTGCTCGGTGCCGCAGCCTTCGCCGGCGACCCGGTGATGCGCGACGTCCGCGCGGTGCTGAACGTGGAGGCGCGTGGCTCGCGGGGGCCGGCGATGATGTTCGAGGCGCCCGTCGACGCCGCGCCGTTGATCGAAGCGCTCGCGCGCGCCGACCGGCCCGTCAGCACCTCCGCGTTCGCCTTCGCCTACCGACAGATGCCCAACGACACCGATTTCTCGGTGTTCCGCGATCGCGGCGTGCCCGGGCTGAACTTCGCGTTCACCGAGGGGATCGAGCACTACCACACGCCGGACGACGACCGCGCGCACCTCGATCCACGAAGCCTGCAGCACGTGGGCGACACCGTCCTCGCGACCACCCGCGCCCTCGCGGAGCGCTCCCCGCTCGTCGCTCGGGGGGGCACGGTCGCGTGGTTCGACGTGCTCGGCCTCGTGCTCGTGCGCTATCCACGGGGCCTCGCGGTGCCGCTCGCGCTGGTCGCCGCGCTGTTCCTCGCGATGGCGGCGCGGCGCGCGCGAACCATGCCCTCGCTGGGCTCGGCCGCGCTCGCGCTGCTCGCGGTGGTGCTCGCCCTCGGGGGGGGCTTCCTCGTGCAGCGTGTGTGCGCCCGCGAGGTGCCTTTCGTGGCGGAGCCCCGCCCGGTGCTCGTGGCGCTGCACGCCCTGCCCGTCGCGCTCGTGCTCTCGTTGTTCGCGCGGCGCGACCCCAAGAGCACGGCGTTCGGCGTCCAGGCGCTCGGCGTCGCGCTCTCCCTGGTCGTCGGCGCGCTCGCCCCGGACCTCTCCTACGTGTTCCTGTTCCCGGCGCTGGTCGCGTCGGTCACCCTGCTCCTCATCGGTCCCAGCGCGCTCGCCGCGGGGATCGGGGCCGTGGCCCAGTGGCTCCCCTGCCTGTTCCTCGTGCCGACCCTGATCCCGACGCTCGGCCTGGACGCCGCGCCGATCGTCGCCGCGCTCGTCACCTGGATGCTCGTGGCCCTCACGCCGTTCGTGCGCGGGCTCCGCGTCGCGCGCGGGGTGTTCGGTTCGCTCGCCGTCGTCGCCGTGGCGCTCGTGCTCGCCCGGAGAGGGCCGACGTTCGATCGCGCGCACCCGCAACGGGTGACCGTCCGCCTCGAGTTCCCGAAGCACGGATGCGCGCGCTGGGTCGTCGACGCGACGTGGGGAGGATTCCCTTGGGGGCACCCGCCGAGCGGGATGGTCGGCGGGCCCGTGTGCGGCCTCGATCCGGGAGGGCGCCCTTCCGTGGTGGAGCTCGGAACGGCCGAGGGGGCGCGCCGGGTGCGTCTCGTCCCTTCGAGCGCTGTGGCCGACACGTTGCTGATGCCGGCCGACGTGCGCGTGCTCCGCATCGCGGGCTCGACCGCCCGCCCTGTCGCCCACGTCTCGCGCTTCGTCGGGGACCGGGCGGCGTACGCCTTCGTCGGCGTCCCGGCCGCCGGCATCGAGCTCGAGCTGGAGGGGGCGTCCCAAGCTCCCCTCGAGCTGTACGAGGTGCGCCCGTCGGTCGTGGAGGGCGGGCCCGCTCGGCCGCCCTGGGCCGTGCCGAGCCAGGAGGGAGACCTCACCCTCGTGGCGGCGGCCGAGGGGTGAATTTTTTGCGCATCGCGCGCCATCTGCGTCGTTCCGTTGGGTCCCGGAGTTCAAAGACATGCGAAATCCTTGCGTGGCGCGCGGTTTGCTGGATGGCGAGGCATGACCCTCCGGCGCATCCTGGTGCCTGTCGACTTCAGTGCCTGTTCGGACCTCGCCCTCGACTGGGCCCGGTCGGTGTCGGGTGCCGAAACAGAGATCACCGTGCTCCACGTCTGGGAGGCACCGGCCTACAGCGGCATGGAGTCGCTGATGGTGGTGCACGAGGCGGGCAAGCCCAACCAGACCCTCAACGAGTACGTGCACGGTCAGGCCAAGAAGGAGCTCGACGCCCAGGTCGAGCGCGCGCGGAGTCGGGGGGTGAAGATCGCCGCCGTGGAGCTCGTGGCCGGCGCCCCGGACGACGTCGTCGTGCGGCGCTCCGAGGAGTTCGATCTCGTCGTGATGGGCACGCACGGGCGTGGCCTCATCGCGCACCTGCTGGTCGGTTCGGTCGCCGAACGCGTCGTTCGCAAGGCCAAGTGCGCAGTCCTCACGGTGCGTGAGGCCCAGAACCCGCCCAAGGATGGCTGATTTCATGTCGCTCGAGCGGGGGTTCCTCGAGGTGCAGCGCTACGTGCGCTGGACCGACGAGGACCTCGCCCGTCTGCGTGCCTTCGCGCCGCTCGTCGAGCCGCGCCTCGTCGAGATCGCCAGCCTCTTCTACGAGCGGTCACGAGAGTTCGAAGAAGCGCACTCCGTGTTCACCGGCGACGAGCAGATCGCCCGCCTGCAGCGCTCGCTCGTGGCCTGGATGCGGCGGGTCCTCACCCGTGACCGCGACTTCATGTACTGCCGTGAGACCGCCACCATCGGCCACGTGCACGTCAAGGTCGGGCTCCACCAGCGGTACATGTTCGCCGCGATGACCATCGTCCGCGACGAGCTCGGGAAGGCCGTCCACGCGCTCCTGCCGCCCGAGGTTGCGCAGCCGACCATCAGCGCCCTGAACCGCGCCCTCGACGTCGAGCTCGCCGTGATGACGCAGGCCTACAACGACGACCACCTCGAGCGCCTCCGTCGCGCCGAGCGGCTCGCGCGGGACGATCTGGGCCGCGCCCTCGCGCGGAGCGAACGTCGGTACGAGAACGCGGTCGAGCTCGCGCCCGATCTCGTGCTCGGCCTCGGTGGGAACGGCACGATCCTCCTGTTCAATCGCGCGGCCGAGCGCGTCACGGGCTGGGCCCGGGACGAGGCCTGCCTGCGGGCGTTCTCCGAGCTCATGATCCGTGAAGACCACCGGACCAAGGCCGAGGCTGCGTTCTCGCGCACCCGGCTCGGGGTCGCGCACCTCGCCGCGCCGCTCCTCACCCGGGCGGGCAACGTGCGCCTCGTGCACTGGTTCTTCTCGCGCATCCCGGACGACGGCAGCACGGGGGACGACGTGAGCATGCTGGCGATCGGGCGCGACGTGACCGACGAGGAGGCGCTCTCGCAGCGCACCCGGCAGGCCGAGAAGCTGGCCGCGGTGGGCACCCTCGCCGCGGGCCTCGCCCACGAGATCCGCAACCCGCTCAACGGGGCGCAGCTGCACCTCACCTTCCTCGAGCGCGAGCTGCGCAAGAAGAAGGTCGGCGGAGAGGCGATCGAGGCGGTCGAGGTCGTCGGTGGAGAGATCCGTCGCCTCGGCGCCCTCGTGCAGGAGTTCCTGGACTTCGCCCGCCCGAAGCCCCTCGATCGCGCGCGCGGCTCGCTCTTCGGGCTCGTCCGCAAGGCGATCACGATGGCCAAGCCCGACCGCGCCGGCGTCGTCCTCGACCTCGACCTGCCCAGCACGGACATCGAGGTCGACATGGACGGCAATCGCATGATGCAGGTGCTCTTGAACCTGTTGTCCAACGCGACGGACGCCGTCGGTGACAACGGGCGGGTCGTCCTGCGTGTCCGTCGCCGCCCGTCCGAGGCGGTGGTGGAGATCGAGGACGACGGCCCCGGACTCCCCGGCGGCGACTCGGCCCCGGTGTTCGATGCGTTCTACACCACGAAGTCCAACGGCACGGGGCTCGGCCTCGCCATCGTGCACCGCATCGTGACCGATCACGGCGGGACCATCTCGGTCGAGAGCAAGAAGGGCCAGACCATCTTCCGCGCCACGCTGCCCCTGTGAGCGAAGGGATCCCCCAATGAGCAAGCAAGGTACCGTGTTGATCGTCGAGGACGAGGCGACGGCCCGACTCGGCATGAAGAAGCTCCTCGAACAGGAGGGCTTCATCGTGGCCTGCGCAGCGGATGCGCACGAGGCGCTGCAGCTCTTCGAGGAGCGCCGGCCAGACCTCGTCGTGACCGACCTGCGCATGCCGGGTATGGATGGCATCGAGCTCACCCGCAAGCTCCACGACCTCGACGCCGAGCTGCCCGTCGTGGTGGTCACGGCGTTCGGCGACGTGTCGAGCGCCGTCTCCGCGATGCGCGCCGGTGCGGTCGACTACCTCACCAAACCGGTCGACTTCGACGCCCTCCTCCTCGCGCTGCAGCGGGCCATCGAGCGCCGCGACCTGCGCAGCGAGGCCGAGGTGCTCCGCAAGAGCCTGCGCGAGAAGCAGGGCCATGGCTTCGAGGGCATGATCGGCGCGAGCCGGGCGATGCAGAAGATCTACCGGCTGGCCCGGCAGGTCGCCGGGGCCAAGGCCACGGTGCTCATCACGGGTGAGAGCGGCACCGGCAAGGGCGAGCTCGCCCGCGCGATCCATGCCCAGAGCACGCGCAAGACCGCCGCGTTCATCCCGGTCACGTGTTCCGCCCTCGCCGAGTCGCTCCTCGAGTCGGAGCTGTTCGGTCACGAGAAGGGCGCCTTCACCGGCGCGGACCGCCGCCGGACGGGCCGCTTCGAGCAGGCCAACAACGGCACGCTCTTCCTCGACGAGGTCGGCGAGATCAGCCCGGCCATCCAGGTGAAGCTGCTCCGCGTGCTCCAGGAGCGCACGTTCGAGCGCGTCGGCGGCAACGAGCCCATCCGCGTCGACGTCCGGTTGATCGCGGCCACCAACCGCGACCTCGCCGCCGACGTGCAGGCCGGGCGGTTCCGCGAGGACCTGTTCTACCGGCTCAACGTCATCCACATCGAGATGCCGCCCGTACGGGTCCGCGAGGGGGACGTGCTGCTCCTCGCCCAGCACTTCTTGCACAAGTTCGCGTCGGAGAGCGCGCGCACGATCAGCGGCTTCACCGACGCCGCGCGCAATCGGCTCCTCGGCTACCGCTGGCCCGGCAACGTCCGCGAGCTAGAGAACGCGATCGAGCGCGCCGTGGTGCTCTGCGAAGGCGAGGAGATCGACGAGCCGCACCTGCCGCTCGGCGGGGGCCCCGTCTCGGCGCGCGGTCGCAGCGACCTGCGCCTCCCGGGCGCCACCATGGCCGAGATCGAGCGCCACGCGATCCTCACCACCCTCGAGGCCTGCAACGGCAGCACGACCCGCGCCGCCGAGATGCTCGACATCAGCGTCCGCACCATCCAGTATCGCTTGCACGAGTACGGCCTCGCCGGCCAGAAGGAACGCAAGCGCGCATGACCTCCGTGGATCCGATCGTCTCTCTCGAGCACGATCACGTCCACCTGAGCAAGCTGGTGGCCGAGGTGCGCCGGCTGCTCGTGGGCGAGCCGGTCGATCCCGAGCAGCTGCAGGGAGCGCTCACCGCGCTGCGGGACGATCTGTTCGACCACTTCGGCCGCGAAGAAGAGTCACTGTTCCCCTACCTGCGGTCGGTGCTGCCCGAGCTCGCGCCCTCCCTCGCCGAACTCGAGTCGGCCCACGACAAGATCTGCGGCGGGGTCACGCGCATGCTCGCCGCGCTCCACGGGGGTGGCCCCCGCCCCGCCGCGGTGTTCGCGCGCTTCGACGCCGAGTACGGCGACCACGCGCGCCGCGAGTCGGAGCTCCTGCGCGGCCTCGACGCGCGCCTCGACCCTGCGCAGCGCGCGGCGGTGGCCGCGATGCTGCGCGAGGGCTGAAGCCCTGTCGATGCCCCCGGGCTGAAGCCCCGGGGCACGGCCAGTCCAGCGTGGCGTCGAGCCCGGGGTCGATGCCCCGGGCTTCAGCCGTTTCAGCCCGGAGGCATTCTTCGACGCGCCTCGAGCTACCGCCCTCACTTCACGGGCGGCGGCTTCGGCGGATCGCCTTCCTTCTGGATGCAGGAGGCGAGGTCGAAGAAGAAGAACGCGAACGCCTCTTCGCCCTGCTTGATCGCCGTCTTGCACCCGGCCGGGTAGCTCGCGTCCACGCTGTCGCTCTGGTTGATGTGGGCGTCGAGGTGCACGGCCTTGCCGCACTGCTCCTCGACCGGCTTGCCCACGGGCGTGTTCACCGTGATGAAACGCGGGTTGATGCCCGACGGCGAGCCGAAGCTGCCGTTCGAGGTGGCCCACACCTGCGCCTTGGTCTTGTCGACGGGGGTGTAGTTGCCGAACACGTAGTCGCACTGCACCTTGCCGTAGGGGCCGGTCTTGTCGACGTAGGCGAGCCAGTCGGCGAGCGCCTTGCCCTTGGGGAAGGTCGTGTCCAGCGTGACCGGGTTCTCACCGCTCGGCGCGCCGCCGGGGATCGTGCCCATCGCCGCGCGCATCGCCGCGTCGGGGCTCTTCTTGTACCAGAGGTACTGGAAGTCGGTGCTGAAGATGCGGCCGCCGGCCTTGAGGTACTGGTCGACCGCGGCGAACGACGCGTCGGTCTTGCTGCCCGGGTATGCCTCGTAACACTCGCAGGAGAACACCGCGATGTCGTACTCCTTGAGCTTGGCCGCGTTGTTCCAGAGGGCGCTCGCGGGCTTCATGCCGCTCGGCCCGCCGCCGCCGTCGCCCGAGTAGAAGTGCACGGCCTTGTCGGAGCCGTCGACGCCGAACTCGCTCGCGTCGATGCCGACCTTGGGGAGCATGCAAGAGAGCTGGTCGCACCCGCCGGTCGTCACCGCGATCTTGGGCATGTCACCCTCCTTGCGGCTCCGCGGCAGGCGCGTGAGGTTCTTGTCGGTGAGCTTGTTCTCGACGCACTCGTTGACCGTGATCTTCACCTGGCGGCGCCACTTGCCGAGCTGGATGACGAGCGGGATGTCACTGCCGACGGGCACGCCCTTGAGGGTGAAGTTGCCCTTGTAGTCGGTGAGCGCGGTGGTGATCGGATCGCCGCTGGCGATGGCGCCGCACTTGTCGCAGGTGACGCCCTTGGTCAGCGGCAACGGCGTCAGGTTCGGGACGTAGACGATGACGTTGTAGAGCGGCAGCGTGCCGTTCGGCGCGTAGACCGTGCCGGTGACGGTGGTGTCGGCGCCGCCACCACAGGCCTTCACCTGGCAGCGCAGCCCTTCGCACGGACCGGGGGGCCCGTCGGACGGCACGTCGAAGTTGCCGTCCTCGCCGCCGTCGATCGTGAAGCCGCCGTCCGGGTCGCTGCCCCCGTCGAGCGTGAAGTCGTCGTCGGTCCGACCCGCGGAGCATCCGAGCACCACGGTGAACGAAAGGAAGAGGGCGGCGTGCTTCATGGCCGACAAGGGTGCCACGCCTGGCCGCGACCATTCGTTCGAGTCCGTTCGCGGCGGACGAGTCCGGTCGATTCGGAACCAAGGCGCCGCCCCTTGCGGCTCTGCGGTCACTTCACGGGCGGGGGCTTCGGCGGCTCGCCGTCCTTCTGGATGCACGACGCGAGGTCGAAGAAGAAGAACGCGAAGGCCTCCTCGCCGACCTTGATCGCCGACTTGCAGCCCGCAGGGAAGGTGGCGTCGATGGCGTCGGTCTGGTTGATGTGCGCGTCGAGGTGCACGGCCTTGCCGCACTGCTCCTCGACCGGCTTGCCGACGGGGGTGTTGATGGTGACGAAGCGCGGGTTGTCGGTGGTGCCGGCGCCGCCGAACGTGCCGATGGAGTGGCCCCACACCTGCGCCTTGGTCTTGTCGGCGGGCGAGAAGTTGTTGAACACGTAGTCGCACTGGACCTTGCCGTACGCAGCGGCCGCGGTCTTGTCGACGAACGCGAGCCAGTCGGCGAGGGCCTTGCCCTTGGTGAAGGTGGTGTCGAGCGTGACCGGGTTGGTGCCGCTCGGCGCGCCGCCCGGGATGGGCATCACCGATCGCATCGCCGCGTCGGGGCTGTTCTTGTACCAGAGGTACTGGAAGTCGGTCGTGAAGATGCGGCCACCGGCCTTGAGGTACTGGTCGACCGCGGCGAACGAGGCGGCGCTCTTGGTGTCGGGGCGCTCCGAGCACTCGCACGAGAACACGGCGAGGTCGTACTGCTTGAGCTTGGCGGCGTTGTCCCAGAGGATCTTCGCGTCCTTCATGCCGGTCGGGCCCGAGACGCCCCCGGGGGAGTAGAAGTGCACCGCGGCGGGGCTGCCGTCGACGCCGAACTCGCTCGCGTCGATGCCGACCTTGGGCAGCATGCACGACAGCCGATCGCAGCCACCGACGGTGACCGCGATCTTGGGCATGTCGCCCTCCTTCTGGTTCTTCGGCAGGCGGGTCAGGTTCTTGTCGGTGAGCTTGTTCTCGACGCACTCGTTGACGGTGATCTTCACCTGCCGGCGCCACTTGCCGAGCTGGATGACCAGCGGGATGTCGCTGCCGACGGGCACGCCCTTGAGGGTGAAGTTGCCCTTGTAGTCGGTGAGCGCGGTGGTGATCGGGTCACCGCTCGCGAGGGCGCCGCACTTGTCGCAGGTGACACCCTTGGTGAGCGGGAGCGGCGTCAGGTTCGGGACGTAGACGATCACGTTGTAGAGCGGCAGCGTGCCGTTGGGCGCGTAGACGGTGCCGGTGACGGTGGTGTCGGCGCCGCCACCGCAGGCCTTCACCTGGCAGCGGAGGCCCTCGCAGGGGCCAGGCGTGCCGTCGGCCGGCACGTCGAAGTCACCGTCGCCGCCCCCCGTGTCGATCACGAAGCCGTCGTCACCGGGCGACGACCCATCGAGATCGCCCTCGACGTCGGTCTTGCTGGCCGAGCAGCCCATCGCGAAGAGGGCGAGGAAGGAGAAGGAAAGGCCGAGGTGCGCACGCATGGGGACAAGAGTGCCATCCCTCGCGGGCGAATTCCCGAGCTTCCGTTCAGGGCGGAGCGTTCCGCCAGCGCCTGGCTACTTCACGGGCGGCGGCTTCGGCGGCTCGCCGTCCTTCTGGATGCACGAGGCGAGGTCGAAGAAGAAGAACGCGAACGCCTCTTCGCCCTGCTTGATCGCGGACTTGCAGCCGGCTGGGAAGCTCGCGTCGATGGTGTCGGAGCTGTTGATGTGCGCGTCGAGGTGCACCGCCTTGCCGCACTGCTCCTCGACCGGCTTGCCGACCGGGGTGTTGATGGTCACGAACCGCGGGTTGTTGCCCGTGCCCGCGCCGCCGTCGACGCCGAGCGACGAGGCCCACACCTGGGACTTGGTCTTGTCGGCGGGCGAGAAGTTGTTGAAGACGTAGTCGCAGCTCACCTTGCCGTAGGTGGTCGTCTTGTCGACGTAGGCGAGCCAGTCGGCGAGCGCCTTGCCCTTGGTGAAGCTCGTGTCGAGGGTCACCGGGTTGGTGCCGGTGGGCGCGCCTCCGGGGATGGGCATCACCGCCTTCATCGCCGGATCGGGGCTGCTCTTGTACCAGAGGTACTGGAAGTCGGTCGTGAAGATGCGGCC
>JAEUKC010000240.1:0-17673 GCA_016794445.1 Myxococcales bacterium | reverse complement strand
GAGCGGTTCATGTCCGCGCTCTCGGACCAGGAGGCGCGCGCGGGGCTCCTCGAGTGGCAGTCGTACGTGCGCGAGCTTCCCGCCGGGCGGTCGTTCGACACGCTGGTCACGCGGTGGGTCTCGCACGCCTGGCTGCTCGGGATGGACGCCGAGGTGGCGGCGCTGATGCCGGTGCTGTCCCAGCTCCGTCCGGCCTCCACGGGCAGCGAGCCGACGGCGGCGCTCGTGTTCCTCGCGATGCTCGGGCACCCGGTCGACGACTGGCGCGCCCAGCTGCTGCGCGAGCTCCGCCCTTTCAAGACGCCCCGCAAGGTCACCACGCTGCGGCGCTACCGCTGGTCGACGGCGGCCGCGGCGGTCGCGCTCGCCGCGGGCGACACCGCGCTCGTGAAGACCCTGACGCCGGGGCCGAAGAAGGAGCGCTTCCAGCCGGGGAAATCGTTCGGCGACGAGCCGCGCAGCGTGCTCCGCTACTTCGCGCTGGCCATCGACGCGGGCGCGAGCCAGGCCGACGTCCAGAAGGCGTGGCTCGAGCTCCTCGCGACGCGGGTGCCCGACGACGGCGACAGGGGCCGCACCGGTGGCGCGTGGGGCTGGACGAGCCTCTGCTGCCTCGCGTTCGCCTATTTCCACGTGATCGGCGGCGCGGCGGAACAGGATGTCCTCCATCTGCTCCGGCGGACGCTGCGGGGAGAGACTCCGGCGTGACCGGTCCCGAAAATGGCATGCGCCTGCCATCCGGGTGGCATGCGCCTGCCATTCACCAGAAGACGAACCGCTTCTTGACGGAGTTCGCGTCGGGGATCTCGGCCTGCACCTTCGTGAGGGCCGAGGTGGCGGCGCCGCCGAACCCGGCGATGGCGCCGACGAGCGGCGTGTCCCCGAGGTCGGCGACGATCTTCGAGCGCACGAGGTGCTCGAAGGCGAGCAGACCGATCGCCGCGCCGAGCCGCGTGACGCCGAGCACGCTCGCGTCGCAGTGATCGATCAGATCCTCGGCGCTCTTCTTGGTCGAGGCGTCCTTGGTCGCGTCACGGAGGTCGCGGAGGATGGCGCGCCCCTTCTTGGCGTTCCCATCCGCGCACTCGACGAGGCCGCGCAGCAGCTCCGTGGCGTCGGAGGCGATGCCGAGCTCGTCGGCGGCGTCGAGCATCTTGCGCAGGTGCTCGACGGCCTTCTTGGGCTCGCCGCGCTGCGCGTAACACATGGCCGTCGAGCCGCTCGAGAGCACCGTGAGCGCGCCCGAGAGCTCCTTCTCGCGCTTCTCTCCCAGGCTCAGATCGACCCCCGCGAGCGCCTTGCTCGCCTTGCCGAGCCCCTTGCCGCCGTCGGTGTCCACGGCCTTGGCGTCGGCGGCCGCGAGATCGCACAGCCCCGTGTTGCCGAAGGTGTAGGCGCGCAGCGCGTGGACCATCGAGGCGAGGCCCCCGATCGAGAGCTGCTCGGGGTCCGCGTACCGCGCCTCGTAGAGCAGCAGCTCCTCGGGGATCGGCACCGCGAGCTTCGGGTGGATCTTGAGCATCGTGAGCCCCGCGAGCAGGAGGGCGTGCTCGGTGGGCGCGTCGAGGAGGGTCTCGAGCGCGCCGTCGAGCTTGCCGCCCTCGTCGAGGAGCGGCGCGAGGACGGGGGGCGGCGGATCGGGCTTCCAGGTGCGGACCGCGTCCTTGCCCATGCCGCGCAGCTTCCACAGCGTCCAGGCGAGCGAGGCCGCGTCTTTGGCCTCGAGGGTCTTGGTGTCGAGCTCGCCCTTCTTGCCCGCGTCCACCAGCGTGAGGAGCAGCTTGCGCGCGCGCCGCGCGTCGTCGTCCTTGGCCTTGGGGTGGATGGCGGTCTTGACCGCCAGGTAGAGGTAGGTCGGGGTCGCGTCGAGCTTCTCCTTGAGGAGCTCCTCGTCGGTCTTCTTGCACCAGCAACCGGGCGCGAAGGTCACCGAGAGGACGGCGGTGGCGAGGACGGAGCGGAGGAACCGAGGTCGCATGATCACGGCACGAGCTGCACGGTGATGCGGGCGCCGGGCAGGTAGCGCGACGCCGTCACGCCGGTCTGTCGGTCGCTCACGCCGGTGACGACGGGCGCGCGGCTCATGGTCACGAAGAGGGTCTGCTTCGCGGTCCGATCGAGCTTGGCGAGCGCGGCCTCGGGTGGCTTGCCGATGCCCCCCGCGGCCGGAAACGAGCACGACAGGATGACGCGCGGGTAGCCGTCGATCGCCGGGCTCAGCGTCATCGTGACGTAGTCGCCCTCGACGCCGGGCGCCCAGGTGAGGGTGGGGGCCTTGTCGGCGACCGTGCACGCCGCGAGGCTGCCGAACGAGCAGCCGCCGAACGTTCCGAGCGCGACCCGCGTCGGCGCCTTGGCGGTGAGGTCGAAGCCCGCGCTGCTCACGAACCGGACGTCCTCGGCGTCCTTGAGGTCCCCGGGTTGCACGAGACGTCCGACGCCGTCCTTGATCGCGAGGACGGAGCTGCCGACCGAGGGTGAAGTGACGGTGATGGTGCCCGGGTCGAAGGGAGCCCCCGGGATCGGGCTGGTCGCGCCGGTGCACGTGCGGACCTTGCACTTGGCGACCTCCTCCCGCGTGCACGGCTCGGCAGGCGGGGCGTTGTCGAACGTGCCCTCGAAGATCCGCTCGGCCCCGGCGTTGGCGAGCATCGTGATGCCGCCGCGGATGGTGCCCGTCGTGGGGATGATCACCGGATTGCCGCTCGGCGGTTCGGGCGCGGGCTCGCTGCTGCAAGAGACGAGGAGGAGCGCGAGGGGGCCGAGGAGTCGGGACATCGCCCTACCGTACGCCGGCCTCGGCACCACGGTCGAGGCCGTCACTTCAGCTTGGCGTAGAACACGAACGCGCCGAGGCACATCTCGTCGGTCGTCTCCTCGCCGAGCCCGACGTCGATGGGGCTCGTGATCTTCTTCTCGGCGAGCGCCTTCATCATCGCGCGGTTGGCCGTCGAGTTGTCGTAGGTGCAGCGGACCCGGAGCTTGTCGCCCGCCTGGGCGGTCGGGAGGCCGTCGATCGGTCCGGCGTATGCGTACCCGCGCTGCCAGTTGAAGTCGTAGCGCGGGGTCTCGAGCAGGCACTCCTTCGCCGGGTCGGCGCCGCGCGCGGCGGGACGCTCGATGTCGACGCGCAGGTCCTTGCCGAGCCAGTGCATGTGCGACCCGATCGACGCGATCTTCACGGGCGGGGCGGAGGCCGGGAACGTGAACTCCATCGTCTCCTCGTGCGCGCTCTTGTTCGCCGGTATGAGGAACGCCGGCCCACTCGCGGGGTCGTCGGCGCCAGGCAAGAGCCCACGCGCGGCGCTCGGCGCGTTGCCGATCAGACGGATGGTCGCCGCCCACGTGGGCGCCTCCTTGGCGCGGCGCAGCTGCACGGTCGTCGCGTCGGTGACGGTCTCGACGCTGTGCGGGTGGTAATGGACCTGCACCACGAGCAGGGCGCCCGCAGGCAACAGGAGCCCGACGCCGGCGGGGTACTGGCTCGCCGGCACCCCAGGGGCCCACGCGAGCAGCAGGTTGGTGCCGCTCACCTGCGGCCCGCCGAAGCACTCGTAGCCGCCGGTCACCGGATCGGCCTTGGCGCGCGATTCACCCTTGGGATCCGTGTAGACGAGCACGTGGTGCACGACCCGCGGGTCGCCGGGCACGACGTGTGTGCCGTCGATCCAGGTCGGCTCCACGAGCTTCGGATCCACCACGAAGCAGCGCAGCTGGTCCTTGCCGGCGCCGGTCACCGAGTAGGGCGGATAGGAGAGAGAGTCGGTGGCGCCGGGCAGCATCTCCTTCGCGAACGTCTTCGGCGGCGGTGCCTTCTTCGGGTCGCCCTCCTGGGCGCCGTTCTTCGCCCAGGCGGAGATGGTGTCGATCTCCTTCTGGGAGAGGCGCATGTCGTCGGCGAAGCCGAGGCGGTGCTTGCAGGTGTCGGTGTCGAAGGCGCCCCACGGCGGCATCGTCCGCTGCTCGACCTCCAGGGCCATGGCCTCGGCCCAGCTCTTCGTGCTCGCGTAGGTCGACATCGAGAACGGAGCGATCCCGCCCTCGCGGTGGCAGGTCTGGCAGTGGGCCTGGACGATCGGCTCGACGTCCTCGTGGAAGAAGGGGCCCGTGCCGGCCTCGGTCGGGCTCGTCCCGGTGTCCGGCCCGGCGTCGGGCGTGGCTTCGGGCGTGGAGGAAGAGCAGGCAGAGAGGACGAGGAGACCGAGCGGTAGCAGCCAGCGCATCGACGCATTGTGCCGGGTCGAGGCGCGTCCCTGCGAGCCCAGGTGGACGAATTTCGTATTCCGACGGGATGCACCCGGCGGCACGTCGACTCAACCAGGGACGGCCGGGACCTCGTGCCGCACGTCGGTGCCCTCGGCGAACGTGAGCGCCAGGGTGCCCTCGAGCTCCTCGGCCTCGGCGTGGGCCGCGGCCGCGAGGACCGGCAGGCTGGCGTCGTCGAGCCGCAGGCCCGCCTTCACGAGGGCGGCCTGGAGCGCGGGCACGTGCGCCGGCGTGACCTCGAACGAGAAGGTGGTCATGATGCCGGAGAAGAAGTGGGTGTCGACGATCCAGGCCCCCGCTTCCTGGAAGGCGTCGGCGACGCGGGCCGTGATCGCGTTGCGATCTCCGTGCGCGATCGCCTCGAGCCGCACGATCTTGTCCCATCGATCTTGGAACGCCCACCGCATGGAGTGAATGTGGGCACCCGGTGGGCGCACTGCAAGGCCTGGTGGGGCAGGGGGTCGCCGTGACGGGGTGGCCGCGCTCGGGCACAATGTCCGTCATGCGCCGTCTCGTCCTGCTCGGTTCGCTCCTCGCCCTCGGCTCCGGGTGCGGAGGCAAGGTCGGGAGCGAGGACTTCTCGTCCGACGCCGGCGACTCGGCGCTGGAAGACTCGAGCGTCGACACCACCTCCTTCGACACCTCGGTCGACACGGGGGCCCGGCCCGACTCGGGGCCGACCTTCGACACGGGGCCGACCTTCGACACCGCGCCGAGCTTCGACACTGCGCCGAGCTTCGACACTGCGCCGAGCTTCGACACCGCGTTCGACACCCTCGTCACCTTCGACACCGGCTCTTTCGACACGGGGCTCCTCGATACGGGCACCGACACCGGTCTCGTCGACACCGGCTTCGACGCCGGCGGCCCGCTCGCGAGCTGCGACGCCATCGCCACGGCCACCTGTTCGCCAGGGCTGCAGGCCTGCTGCACCAAGCTCGGCTACGGCTGGGACTTCGTCGGCTGCAGCGACACCTCGCACTCGTGGTGCAAGGACGCCATCAACGGCATGACCGCCGGCAAGACCACCTACGACGGCACGTACACCGACGCCTGCGCCAAGGCGTGGGCCAAGAACGGGAGCGCGTGCGGCGTGCCCCTCGTCGAGTGGCTCAAGGACTACTCGGCGTGCAGCCACCTGTTCAACGGCACCACCGTCGCCGGCGGCGTGTGCACCCGCTCCACCGAGTGCAAGGCCGGCCCCGGCGAGACCTCGTGGTGCGACGAGGGCAGCAAGCGCTGTCGCGCGTACCTGGTCGTCGGCGTGGGCGCGCCGTGCAACCTCGCGGGCTCCAAGGTCAACCTCTGCGACACCGGGCTCACCTGCGACCTCACGAGCTTCACCCCCACCTGCAAGAAGGCGATACCGGTCGGCGGCGCGTGCAGCGGCCCCGACTCGCTCGAGTGTGGCCTCGGCTACACGTGCACCGGCGGCAAGTGCGCGGTCGGCAAGGGCAAGGGAGCCAAGTGCACCCGCGACCTCGAGTGCGCCTCGTGGGGCTGCAACGTCGGCACCTGCTCCGACCCCAACGCGACCCTCGCCTCCCCGTACGTCTGCAAGGGCTTCTGAGCGTCACTCGCTCGGCACGACGCGCTTCTTCGCGACGATCTCCTTGCGCAGCGCCTCGACCCGCGCCACCACGGCGGGCGCGAGCAGCGTGGCGTGCGGCCCGTCGTGCACCCAGTCGACGCCGCCCTCCGCGAGCCCGAGCACCGTGATGCCCGACGAGAGCCGGCGCTCCTTGGTGGCGCGGATCGCCTCGAACACGGCGACGTCCGCCTGCTTGGTCATCGAGGTGAGCACCTTGCCGGGGGCCTCGTTCCACTGATCGGCGTCGACGCCGATGGCGAGCACGGAGGGGTGCTGCTTGGCGGCCTCGAACACGCCGTGGCCCGTCGATCCGCTCGCGTGGAAGATGACGTCGACGCCGCCGCTGATCTGCGAGAGGGCGATCGTCTTGCCCTTGGCCGGGTCGCGGAACGCCTCCGGCGTCGTGCCGGCGTAGGTCCCGTGGATGGTGCAGCTCGGGCACACCGCGGCGACGCCCGCGCGGTAGCCCGCGTCGAACTTGTGGATCAGCGGGATGTCCATGCCGCCGACGAACCCCACGTGGCCGCTCTTGCTGGTGAGCGCGGCGGCGGCGCCGACGAGGAACGCGCCCTCCTCCTCGCGGAAGGCGAGGCCGGTCACGTTGCCGGGGATCGCGGTGCCGTCGAACGGAGGCGAGTAGTCGACGCAGGCGAAGCGCACGCTCGGGTACGCGCGGGCGACGCCGTCGATGTCGCGCGAGAAGATGAACCCCACGCCGATCACGAGGTCGAACCCGCGCGCGGCGAACAGGCGCAGGGCCTCCTCGCGGTCCGCGGCGCCGGAGGGCTCGAGCATCTCGATCTCCGCGCCGACCTCCTTCTCGCCGCGCAGGAGCCCCGCGTAGGCCGCGTCGTTGAAGCTCTTGTCGCCGAGGCCGCCGACGTCGAACACGAGGCCGACGCGCAGGCCGCCCTTGGCCGCGGGGGGCCGCGTGCGACGACCACTCGGCAACGCGAGCGCGGCGACCGCGACGAGCAGACCGAGGTGGACCGACCAGGCCTTCATCGAGCGCGTTCCCGAGGTCTCCGAGAGGTTGCGCCGGAGGTCCTTTAGGTCTAAAGGATCCTGGTGGGCGAGCTGGGTGGGAAGATAGCGCTGGTCACGGGCGGATCGCGGGGAATCGGCGCGGCCATCGCCGAACGCCTGATCGCCGAGGGAATGCGGGTGGCCATCGTGGGCCGGGACCGCGACGCCCTCGAGCGCACGGCCCATCGCATCGGCGCCGTCGCGATCCGCGCCAACGTCGCAGAGAAGGGGAGCGCCGAGTCGATCCTCGCGGCCGTGCGCGCGACCCTCGGCGAGGTCGACGTGGTGGTGCCCAACGCCGGCATCGACGCCTCGCACAAGCTCGCCGACACGAGCGATGCGGTGTGGGACGAGGTCATGGCCACCAACGTGACCGCCGTGTTCCAGCTGTGTCGCGCGGCGATCCCGCCGATGGTGGCGCGTGGCTCGGGGCGCGTCGTCGTGGTCGCGTCGACCGCGGGCCTCGCCGGCTACCCGTACACGTCGGCCTACTGCGCGAGCAAGCACGCGGTGGTCGGCCTCGTGCGCGCGCTCGCCGCCGAGATCGCGCGCAGCGGCGTGACCATCAACGCGGTGTGCCCCGGGTTCGTCGAGACGGCGATGTCGGGCCGCTCGGTCGAGAACATCGCCCACAAGACCAAGCAGTCGGCGGCGGCCGCGCGCGCGAGCCTCGAGCGCATGTCGCCGCAGAACCGGCTCATCGATCCGAGCGAGGTGGCGCACGCCGTCGCCTCGCTCCTGCCCGCCGCGGCGCGGGGCATCCACGGACAGGCGCTGGCGATCAACGGAGGAGCGTACGGTGGCTGAGCTGACCAAGGTCGACGTCGAGGGGTGGCCGCGCCCCAAGGGCTACGCGAACGGCATGCTGACGGCGGGCGAGGGGGAGCGGATCCTCTTCGTCGCCGGGCAGGTCGGGTGGATCGACGAGAAGGTCCCCACCGCCGATTTCGCCGAGCAGTTCGGCATCGCGCTCGACAACGTGCTCGCCGTGGTGCGCGCCGCGGGCGGCGACGCGACGAGCATCGCCCGCATGACCGTCTACGTGACCGACATCCCGGCGTACCGCGCGGCGCAGCGGCGCCTCGGCGAGATCTGGCGCGAGAAGATGGGCCGCCACTACCCGGTGATGGCGTTGCTCGGGATCGCCGAGCTGGTCGAGGAGGGCGCCAAGCTCGAGATCGAAGCCACGGCTGTCCTGAAGAGGGCGGATTGAGCACGGTCCCGCGTTACCTGCGCGCGCCGGACTCGGCCCCGCCCAGCGTGCCGCCCAACGCGCGCGGTGAGGTCGCCCTCGGGCCGTCGATCGTCGTGCGCCTGCTGGCCGCGCAGAACCTTCTCCTCGCCGAGCTGCGGCGTGGGCTCGGTCCCGATCTGTCGCTCGCGCGGTTCGACCTGCTCATGCAGCTGCTCCGCGAGGACGGCCAGACCCTGGCCACGCTGTCGCGCAAGATGCTGGTCACCGCGGGCAACCTCACGGGCCTCGTCGACCGCGCGGAGCGGGACGGTGTCGTCGAGCGGCGGCCCGACCCGAACGACCGCCGCCTCACCCGCGTGTTCCTCACGCCGGCCGGGGACAAGCTCGCGCGCAAGGCGCAGGAGCGCCACTCGGCCCTGGCCGAGGAGCTGGTCGGCCCGCTCGACCGACGCGACCGCGAGGCGCTGCGCCACCTGCTCGGGCGCCTGCGCGAATCGCTCGAGAACCACGGTCGAAAGGAGTCCCGGTGAAGCCCCAGTCGTTCAAGTTCTCCCTCGAGGCCGGCGTCGGCACCATCACCTTCGCCCGCCCGCGCACGCTCAACTCGCTCACCTTCGAGGTGTACGCCGAGCTGCGCGATTTCCTGCCGCAGCTGACCGCCGCCGAAGAGGTGCGCGCGGTGGTGATCACCGGCGAGGGCAAGGGGTTCTGCAGCGGCGGCGACCGCGAGGCGATCATCGCCGAGCTGTTCGCGCGCGACATGGCCGGCATCCTCGAGTTCACGCGCATGACCGGCGCGCTCATCCGCAACCTGCGCCGGGTCCGTCGCCCGGTGATCGCGGCGGTCAACGGCGTGGCGGTCGGCGCGGGGGCGGTGATCGCGCTCGCCTGCGACCTGCGCGTGGTGGCGCGGAGCGCGCGGTTCGGCTTCGTCTTCCCCCAGGTGGGCCTGTGCGGCGCCGACATGGGCGCGGCCTACCTGCTGCCGCGCGTGGTCGGGCTCGGCCGCGCGAGCGAGATCCTCTTCACGGGTGAGCTCGTCTCCGCCGAGGAGGCGCACCGGATCGGCCTCGCCAACCGCGTGGTCGACGACGGCGCCGTCCTCGAGGAGGCCACCGCGCTCGCGCGCAAGCTCGCCGCCGGCCCCGCGTTCGCGCACGCCATGACCAAGCAGATGATCGAGGACGAGCACACGATGGGCCTCGACGACGCCATCGAGTCCGAGGCGCAGGCGCAGGCGATCTGCATGATGCACCCGGACTTCAAGACGGCGTACGAGGCCAACGTGCGCAAGGAGCCGCCCAGGTTCCGGGGCGCGCCGTGATCGAGCCGTCGCGCGTGGTCGAGGGGCGCGGCCCTTCGTGCTCCACCGAAGACCTGGGTTTCCTCTTCGCCGAACACCACCTCGCGCTCGCGGCGCGGATGAAGCCGGTGGTCGCGGAGATCGCGGCGCTCGAGGCCCACGCGCCCGAGAAGGGGGGCGAGGGCGACGCCGATGTCACAGCGCGGGCGACGATCGCGGCGCTCGGGCGGGCCGGCCTGTTCCAGAGCTTCGCGCCGAGCAGCGGCCCGATCGACCTGCGCGCCCTCTGCGTGGTGCGCGAGGCGCTCGCGTGGGGCAGCGGCTCGGCCGACTCGCTGTTCGCGGTGCAGGGCCTCGGGTGTTTCCCGCTGTTCGCGCACGGGAGCCCCGCGCAGAAGGAGCGTTTCCTCGCCCCGGCGCTCACCGGCCGCACGGTCGCCGCGTTCGGACTCACCGAGCCCGAGGCCGGCACCGACGTGGCCTCGCTGCAGACGGTGGCGGTGCGCGACGGCGCGGGGTGGCGCCTCACCGGCGAGAAGGTGTTCATCTCCAACGCCCCCGTCGCCGACCACGTGGTGGTGTTCGCCAACGCGGACCCGAGCCAGGGTCGCAAGGGCATCACCGCGTTCGTCGTGCCGCGCGACGCGCCGGGCCTCGAGGTCTCCGCGCAGATCCCCATGGTGGCCGACCACAGCATCGGGTCGCTCACCCTCCGCGACTGCCGCGTGGGCGACGACCTGCGCCTCGGCGAGGTCGGCGCGGGGTTCGGCATCGCCATGGGCACCCTGGACCACTTCCGGGTGACCGTGGGCGCCGCCGCGGTCGGCATGGCCCGGCGCGCGCTCGAGGAGGCCGTGCACCGCGCCTCGGTGCGCAAGCAGTTCGGCAAGCCGATCGCCGAGCAGCAGCAGATCCAGGGCTACCTGGCGGACATGCGGGCCGAGCTCGACGCCTCGCGGCTCCTGGTCCTGCGCGCCGCGCTGCTCAAGGACACGGGCGCCGCCCAGATCACCTCCGAGGCCGCGATCGCCAAGATGTTCGCCACCGAGGCGGCGCAGCGCATCATCGACCGCGCGCTCCAGATCCACGGGGGCCTCGGGGTCGTACGAGGGGTGGCGGTCGAGCGGCTCTACCGCGAGATCCGCGCCCTGCGCATCTACGAGGGCACGACCGAGATCCAGCGGGTCGTCATCGCGACCCGCCTCTTGCAGGCCGAGAAGCAACGGGGGGGCACGTGACGAGTTTCAGCGAAGAGTTCAACCTCGCCGACTACTTCCTGTTCGACCGCATCTCCGAGGGCCTCGGCCACGACATCGCCCTGCGGTACGGCGACACGGCGTGGACGTACGCCGAGGTGTGCGCGCGCACCGAGCAGCTCGCCGGTGCGCTGCAGCAGATCGGCGTGCGCCCCGAGGAGCGGGTGCTGATCGTGCTCCCGGACACGCCGCCGTTCGTGTGGTCGATCTTCGCGACGCTCAAGATCGGCGCCGTGCTCACCATGGGCAACCCAGAGGCCCCGCCCGCGGACCTCGCCTACCTCGTCGAGTACACGCGCGCCTCGGTGGTCATCACCCTGCCGCGGGTGCGCGACGCGCTCGCGGACGTGCTCCGGGACTCGCCGTTCGTCCGCGAGGTGCTGCTCGTGCCCGACGTGCCGACCGGCGGCGACTGCGAGGGCACGGCGGTGGGAGAGGGCCGGGCGCTCGCCGCCGCGATGGCCGAGGCCCCGCCGCCGCACACGTTCAGGACCAAGCGCGACGACGTCGCGATCTGGCTCTTCACGTCGGGATCCACGGGCAAGTCCAAGGCCGCCGTCCACACCCACCGCGACTTCGCGTTCAACACCGAGGTCTACGCCAAGGCCACGGTGGGCTACCGCAAGGGCGACGTCAGCGTCAGCGTGCCGCGCCTGTACTTCGGGTACGCGACGGGCACGAACCTGTTCTTCCCGTTCGCGGTGGGCGCGACCACGTGTCTCTTCTCCGAGCGGCCCACGCCGGAGGCCCTGGTCGCCGCGATGCTGCGGCACCGACCGACGGTGGTGACCAACGTGCCGACGATGCTCGGCAAGCTCCTCGACCACGACGAGGCGCTGCGCGCCCGCGGCGAGCCGGGGCTCGATCTGTCGTGCGTGCGCTTCTCGCTCTCGGCGGGCGAGGCGCTGCCCGAGACGCTCCTGAACCGCTGGCTCGCGCGCTTCGGCGGCGAGGTCTACGACGGCATCGGCTCGGCGGAGATGTTCCACATCTACGCGACCAACCGCCCGGGCGACGTCCGCCCCGGATCGCTCGGCAAGGTGGTGCGGGGCTACGAGATCAAGATCCTCCCGCGCGAGGCCGAGGGCCCCGGCGCGCCCGCGCTGCCCCCCGACGAGGTCGGCGTGCTGTGGGTGAAGGGCGACTCGGTGGCGCTCTGCTACCACGAGGATCGCGACAAGAGCTGGAAGACGTTCCACGGGCACTGGTGCTGCACCGGCGATCTGTTCCGCATCGACGCCCAGGGGTACCTCTGGTTCGTCGGTCGCGCCGACGAGCTGCTCAAGGTGTCGGGGCTCTGGGTCTCGCCGCTCGAGGTGGAGGAGTGTCTGCTGCAACACCCCGACGTCGCGCTCGCGGCGGTGGTCGGCGCGCACGACGAGGGCCTGCTCAAGCCCAAGGCGTTCGTGTCGCTGCGCCCAGGGGTCGACCGCGAGGGCGTCGAGGCCCGCCTGCAGGCGCACGTGAAGGAGCGTCTGACCAAGCACAAGTACCCGCGCTGGATCGAGGTCGTCGACGACCTCCCCAAGAACGATCGCGGCAAGGTCGACAAGAAGCTGTTGAAGGCGCGGGGGCTCACGTGACCCTGCTGCTCAGCGAACTCGACACCGAGACCCTCGCCAAGACGCTGGCGTCGGGGCGGGCGATCGCGCTCGTGCCGATCGGCAGCACCGAGCCGCACGGTCCCCACCTGCCGCTCGCGACCGACGCGATCCTGAGCGTGGAGACGTGCGTCCGCGCCGCGCGGGTGCTCACGGACAAGGGGCGCACGACGCTGGTCGCGCCGACCGTGGCCTACGGCGTCACCCGGTACGCGCGCGACTTCCGCGGGGCCATCGGCGTGAGCGCGGCGACGCTGACCGCGCTCCTGCTCGACGTGGGGCGCGCGCTCCTCGCCGACGGGTTCTCCCACGTGGCCTTCGTGAACAATCACCTCGAGCCCGAGCACGCGGAGGCCATCGACGCCGCGTTCCAGACCCTCGAGGCCGAGCACGGACCCAACGCCGTCAGCTTCCCGAACCAGCTCACGCGGCGGTGGGCGCGCACGTTGACCGACGAGTTCAAGCGCGGAGACTGCCACGCGGGCCGCTACGAGACCTCCCTCGTGCTCGCGACCCGCGCCGACCTCGTCGGCGACGCGGCCCTCTTGCCGAAGCTGGACATCTCGCTGGCCGCGGCGCTGCGCGAGGGCGAGGTCACCTTCGCGGGCATCGGGATGACGCGCGCGTACACGGGAGCGCCCGCCGAGGGGACGGCCGCGGAGGGCGAGAGCACCTACGCCAGGCTCGTGACGATGGTGGTGACCGAGATCGCGGAGCGGGCCTCGGACGACGACGACACCGCGGAGCATGCAGGAGTACGTCCATGAAGATCACGTGCGTCGGCGGTGGGCCGGCGGGCCTGTATTTCAGCATCCTGGCCAAGAAGCTGGATCCGTCTCTGGACATCCTCGTCCACGAGCGCAACCGCCCCGACGAGACGTGGGGGTTCGGCGTCGTGTTCTCCGACGCGACCCTCGCGCAGTTCGAGCAGGTCGACCCCGAGAGCTACGCCGAGATCGCCGCGAGCTTCTACCACTGGGACGACATCGACGTGCACTACGGCGGGCAGGTGCTCACCTCCACCGGCCACGGCTTCTCCGGCATGTCGCGCAAGGTGCTGCTGCAGATCCTGACGCGGCGCGCCCTCGCCCTCGGCGTGCGCATCGAGCACCTCTCCGACGTGCAGGGGCTGCCCGAGGCCGACCTCGTCATCGCCTGCGACGGCATCAACAGCCTCTTCCGCGCGCAGCACGACTTCGGCACCACCGTCGATCCGCGACCGAACCGGTTCGTGTGGCTCGGCACGACGCGGCCGTTCCCCGCGTTCACCTTCTTCTTCGTGCAGAACGAGGCGGGCCTCTTCCGGGTGCACGCCTACCAGTACCTGGCCAGGCCCGAGACGGAGGGCGCCTCGACGTCCACGTTCATCGTCGAGTGCACCGACGAGACGTTCAAGAGGAGCGGGCTCGCCGTCGACGACGAGGCCGCCACCATCGCCTACTTCGAGAAGCTCTTCGCGAAGGAGCTCGACGGGCACCGGCTCATCGGCAACAAGAGCCACTTCCGGCAGTTCCCCACCATCAAGAACCGGCGCTGGCACGTGCCTGCGGGCACGGGGCAGCTCGTGCTGATGGGCGACGCGGCGCACACCGCGCACTTCTCCATCGGCTCGGGCACCAAGCTCGCCATGGACGACGCGATCGCGCTGGTGGACGCCATGAAGCGCACCCGCCCCGCGGCTGGTGAGCTGCGCGTAGCGGACCTCCCCGCGGCGCTCGCCGACTACGAGCGCGCGCGCCGGCCCGGCGTCGACGCGATCCAGCGCGCCGCCCAGGTCAGCATGGAGTGGTTCGAGGACGTCGAGCGGTACTTCGGCAAGCTCGCGCCGCTGCCGTTCACCTTCAGCATGTTGACCCGCTCGCTGCGCATCACCCACCAGAACCTCAAGGTGCGCGACCCGGGCTTCGTGGCGCGGGTCGACGAGGACTTCGCCGCGCGCCACGGCGCGAGCGTGCCGCGTCCACCGCCGCCCATGTTCGTGCCGTTGAAGCTGCGCGAGCTGTCGATCCCGAACCGCATCGTCGTCTCGCCGATGTGCATGTACAGCGCGGTCGACGGCACGCCCGGCGACTTCCACCTGGTCCACCTCGGGAGCCGCGCGATGGGCGGCGCCGGCCTCGTGATGACCGAGATGACCGACGTGAGCGCGGAGGGGCGCATCACGCCGGGGTGCGCGGGCCTCTACACCGAGGCGCACGTCGCCGCGTGGAAGCGCATCGTCGACTACGTGCACGGGACGCCGTCGAAGATCGGCGTGCAGCTCGGCCACGCCGGCCGCAAGGCCTCGACGCGGCGCATGTGGGACGGCATCGACCTGCCCCTCGAAGACGGCAACTGGCCGATCGTCTCGGCCTCGGCGATCCCCTACTTCGAGGGCAAGAGCCAGGTCCCGCGCGCGCTCGACCGGCGCGGCATGGAGGAGATCCGCGACCAGTTCGTGGCCGCGACCGAGCGCGCCGAGCGGTGCGGGTTCGACCTGCTCGAGCTGCACATGGCGCACGGCTACCTGCTCGCGAGCTTCCTCTCGCCGCTCACCAACCGCCGCGAAGACGACTTCGGGGGCAGCCTCGACCGGCGCCTCCGCTACCCGCTCGAGGTGCTGCGGGCGGTCCGCGCGGTCTGGCCGAAGCACAAGCCGATCTCGGTGCGCATCAGCGCGACCGACTGGTGGAAGGGCGGCACCACGCCCGACGAGGCGGTGACCATCGCGAAGGCGCTCGCCGCCGAGGGCGCCGACATCCTCGACGTCTCGTCGGGTCAGACGGTCCCCGAGGGCAAGCCGTACTACGGGCGCCTCTACCAGACCCCGCTCGCCGACCGCGTGCGCAACGAGGCCAACGTGCCGGTCATGACGGTTGGCAACGTCTCGTCGTGGGCCGACGCCAACGCCATCCTCGCCGCCGAGCGCGCGGACCTCGTGCTGCTCGCGCGCGGGCACCTCTACGATCCGTACTGGACGCGGCACGCCGCGTTCGAACAGGGCTATGCGATGCCGTGGCCGCCGCAGTATGCGCCGGCCGAGTCCTTCACCCCCCGCGAGAGCTGACCCATGTCCAAGATGGTCGACGCGATGCCCCTCGACGCCCTCATCGGCATCGAGACCCTGCTCACCGAAGAAGAGCGGATGATCCGCGACAGCGTGCGCCGCTTCGTGCGCGAGCGGTTCCTGCCGCGCGCGGCCAAGCTCTACGAGGACGAGGAGTTCCCGAAGGACCTCATCCCCGAGATGGCGGAGATGGGCCTGCTCGGCGCGAACCTCGAGGGCTACGGCTGCGCGGGCATGGGCTCGGTCGCGTACTGCCTCGCGCTCGCCGAGCTCGAGTACGGCGACAGCGGCATGCGCTCGTTCGCGAGCGTGCAGGGCTCGCTGTGCATGTACCCGATCCATCGCTTCGGCTCGGAGGAGCAGAAGCAGAAGTACCTGCCGCGCATGGCCAAGGGCGAGCTCATCGGGTGCTTCGGCCTCACCGAGCCCGACGCGGGCAGCGACCCGGGCTCGATGAAGACCTACGCGCGCCGCGACGGCGACGGGTGGATCCTCAACGGCAGCAAGATGTGGATCACCAACGCACCGTTCGCCGGCGTCGCGATCGTGTGGGCGAAGGTGAAGGAGAACGACGTCGTCGGCGGGCCGGAGTCGATCCGCGGCTTCCTCGTGGACCGCGGCACGCCGGGGTTCGAGACGCCGACCGTGCACGGCAAGATGTCGCTGCGCGCCTCGGCCACCGGCGAGATCGTGCTGACGGACGTGCGCGTGCCCGAGGGCAATCTGCTCCCTCTGGCCAAGGGCCTCGGTGGCCCGCTCGCGTGCCTCAACCAGGCGCGGTTCGGGATCGCGTGGGCGGCGCTCGGCGCGGCCAAGGCCTGCTTCGAGTCGGCGGTCGACTACTGCCGCAACCGCGTCGCGTTCGGCGTGCCCATCGCGAGCAAGCAGCTCGTGCAGCACGAGCTGGTCGAGATGGCGAGCGAGATCGCCAAGGGCGAGATCCTCTCGCTGCACTTCGCCCGCCTCAAGGAGCAGGGCAAGCTGAGCCCGCAGCAGGTCTCGCTCGCCAAGCGCAACAACGTGCACGCGGCGCTCCACATCGCCCGGCAGGCCCGCGCGCTCCTCGGCGGCAACGGGATCCTGCTGGATTACCCCGCGATCCGCCACTCGATGAACCTCGAGAGCGTGTTCACCTACGAGGGCACCCACCAGGTGCACACGCTGATCCTGGGCCGTGCCCTGACGGGGTGCGACGCGTTCTGATACGTTCCGGCCATGCACGTCTTCATCGTCGAGGACGACCCGTGGGTCCGGAGCAGCGTCGAGGGCGCGCTCCGGGCCGACGACCGGGTCGTGCTGTCGGCGACGTGCACGACGGTGGCGGAGGCGCTGCGGGCGATCGCGGCGGGCGCCGCGTGCGACGTCGCGCTGGTGGATCTCGGGCTGCCGGACGGCAGCGGCACGGACGTGATGCGTCGGCTGCTGCTCGACCGGCCCGAGGCCGCGATCGTCGCGTTCACGGTGTTCGACGACGAGGAGACGGTGCTCGCGGCGCTCCGCGCGGGGGCGCGCGGATACCTGCTGAAGTCGACGCCGCTCACGGAGCTGCCGGCGCTGCTCCGTGAGGCGCACGCCGGAGGTTCACCGATGTCACCGATGGTGGCGCGGCTGGTGCTCGACGCGCTCATCCCCACGCCGCAGCCGGGGGACGAGGGGCCGCTCTCGCCGCGCGAGCGGGACGTGTTGCGGCTGCTCGCGCGGGGGCACACCTACGCGGCGACGGCCAGCGCGCTCGGGATCGGCCTCGGCACCGTGCAGGGGCACGTGAAGTCGATCTACCACAAGCTGCAGGTCGCCTCGAAGGCGGAGGCCGCCCTCGCGGCCGCGCGCCTCGGGCTCGCCTGATCGCCGGCGGATGCGTCCAGAGTCGACTCCGCCCGCGTCCAGAGTCGACTCCGCCTGCGTCCAGAGTCGACTCCGCCTGCGTCCAGAGTCGACTCCGCCCGCGTCCAGAGTCGACTCCGCCCGCGTCCAGAGTCGACTCCGCGCGGTCACGGTGCGCAGCACTGGTACGTCGCGCTCTGGTAGCCGGCGACGGTCGGTCCACACGGGGTGTCGAGGGTCATCGTGGTGAGCGTGCGGCCCTCGCGCGTGCAGTCGTCGTCGGAGTAGCCGCGCCAGACGCCGAAGGGCTTGCAGCTCGATTCGCTGCCGTCGCGGCGCTCGGTGCACACGCCGTCGGCGCCGCAGCAGCGGAAGTTGCGGTAGCGGAACCAGCCGCACGCGGGACCGAGGCGCAGGCTCGCGACGCCGCCCTTGGCCTTGCAGGCGGTGGCGGCCGCGTCCTTCCACTGGGCCTCGTCGAGGCACGCGGTGCCGAGCGCGTCGACGAGCGGGCCCTTGGCGGCGGTGGGATCGCAGCCCTTCGGCGGAGGCTCGACCTCGGGTG
>JAEUKC010000218.1:0-51503 GCA_016794445.1 Myxococcales bacterium | reverse complement strand
GTCGGCCGAGAGCCGCGCGACGTCGAACCGACGACGGAGCTCGCGCAGCGGCTTCGGGTGGTGGGTCTCGTAGAGGACGAAGGCGCCGTCCTTGCTCGGCACCATGCCGACGATCGACTGGTCGCCGCGCGCGGGGACGGCGCGCTTGACCTTGCCGACGACGGGCTTGCCGGTGCTGAGATCGAGCGTGGTGGAGAACAGGTGCGCGTCGCCCTCGCGGCGATCGGCGAACAGGCAGAGCCCACGCGTCTCGGAGGTGAGGACGAGATCGACCTCGGGGTTCGCGCTGCCGAGGGCGAGGGGTGCCGCGGGTGAGAGATCGACGTTGCCCTTGCCCGTGAGGGTGAGGCTGACGACGTAGGCGCTGCGCCCGGTGTCGACGTCGGGCGCGGCCTGCTTGACGTCGGCCCCCTTGGGCTCGCTCTTGCCGGGTTCAGGGTCGTTCTTGCCCTTCTTCTTCGGGGCCAGCGCGGCCTTCTTGGCGTCGTCGCGCTGCACGTAGGTGACCACGGCGGTGTTCCTCGCGGTGGCCCCGCCCGGCAGGCTGCCGATCTGCCAGGCGGAGAGGCCGGTCTCGACGCGGGTGGCGGCGGTGAACGGCTTGCCGCTGCCGTCGAGGCCCATCACGAGGAGCGCGCCGCTCGCCGCGCCGCCCGCCTTGCTGTTGCTCTTCTCGCCGAAGGTGAGGAGGCCCTGACCGCCCGCGCCGCCGAGCGACACGAGGCGAACCGCGACGATGTCGTCGGTGGTCTTGTACGCGGCCGCGGGCGTGCCGCGCGGGGTGCCGTCGCCCGACAGCGCCACCACGAACAGCTGCTCGCCACCGTCGGCGGGCTTGGTCCACGCGAGCACGAAGCCGTCGCCGACGGCCTTCACGTCCCACGCGCTCGAGTCCTCGGGGGCCTCGGCGAGCTCGTGCTTCTGGTCGGCGAGGGGCTTGTCGTCGTCGTCGAGACCCTGCGCGATCCAGCGCCGACCGGCGGTGCCCTTTGGCGCGCTGACCACGATGGCGCGCTTGCCGTCGTGACGACGCACCACGCGCGGACCGAACGTGCCCTCGGGGAACGCGCCGAGGACGACGCCAGGGACGCTGGGTGGCGCCGCGGGCTTGCCCACGGTCGGGACGGCGCTGACGCTCGGCGCGTGGATACCGACGCCCGAGGCGGGCTTGGGCGCGGCGGGTGAGCACGCGAAGCCAGGCGCCATGGCGGTGGCGACGGCGAGGAGGACCAGCGAGGAGGTGCGCATGATCGTGGGAACCCTGGACGCGCTCGACCTTGTTCCAGCGGCGGCCCCGCGGGAAGGACTATTTTTGCGGGTTTTCCGTGCCAATCTGGCACGGGCCGCCAAAAACGAAACGGCGCGCCCACGAGGGACGCGCCGTTGCGAGAGAGCCGACCGAGGCCAGCTCGGCTGGGATCAGCCGCCGGCCTTCGCCTCGCCCTTGGCCGAGGCCTCGGCCTTGACCGAGAACGACACCTTCATGTCGACCTTGGCCTGGATGCCCGTGGCGGCGCTGACCGCACACTTGAGCTCCGGGAGGACCTTGATGTCGCTGACGGACGAGACGAGCTTGTTGCCGGTCTCGACGGTCGCCTTGACCTTCGGGAGGATCGACTTGTAGCTGATGACCACCCCGAGGAGCTTCGGGAAGTGGGCCTTGATCGTCGGGACGGTGACGTCGTAGTTCGCCTTGACCGAAGCCTCGGCCTTGCACTTGACGTCGAACTTCACCTCGGCGGTCGCGCTCGCGTCGGCCTTGCCCGAAGCGCCGCCCTTGGCGCCCTCGCCAGTGCCGGCCTTGCCGCTCGCGTCACCCGACGCCGAAGCCGAAGCCTCGAGCTTCGCCTCGAAGGTGATCTCGCACTGGCCCTTGGCCTTGAGCTCGCTCACGTTCGCGGAGATCTTGGCGAGGACGGCCTCCTCGTTGCTCTCGACCTTCAGCTCGCCCGCCATGAGCTTGATCTCGGCGTCGAACGAGGCCTCGAGGGCGTCGGAGGTCTTCTTGAGATCCATCGACGCGTCGACGAACGCCTTCGCGTCGCCGGTCACCTCGGCCGCGACCTCACCCTTGTTGAACTTGCAGTCCATGCCGGGCAGACCACCGCAACCAGCGACAGAGCCAGCAAGACCGAGCGCGAAGACCGAAGCGACAACCTTCTTCATGATGACCTCTCCCTTGGGAATGCTCTTAGCGGGCGGTGGCATACCCCTCACCAGGCCCGTTGGTCAAGCCGCTCCCGTGGATTCGGTGGGTGTGTCCTGGCGCAGGGATCGTCCTTTCGGCACGCGCTAGGGTGGTGCGAAATGGCCAGACCGCCGCTCGACTGGTCCGGAAAGCTCCCTGCAAACCTCGCCGAGCTGGGCTTCTCGCGGGAGAGCAAGCTGCGCATCGACGCCGAGGGCCGGCTGCTCCACGAGGGGGAGCTCGTCGAGCACGCGGCGATGGCGCGCGCCATGATGGGGTGGCTCACGCGGCACCCCGACGACGGTCGCTGGGTGCTCGAGAACGGCTGGGACTGGTGTTACCTCGCGGTCGACGACGTGCCCTGGGTGGCGAGGAACGCGCGCGTCGAAGGCGAGGCTCTGATCGTCTCGCTCGCCGACGGCACGGAGGAGCCGCTCGCGGACCTGCACGCGGATCGCAGCGGCGGGGTGCGCGGCTCGGTGAAGGCCAGCGCGCGGGGCGGGCCGCACCCCGCGAAGCTCTCGCGCACCGCGCAGCTGTCGCTCGTCGATCGACTCGTCGAGCACGACGGCGGCATCGCGCTCGCGCTCGAGGGACGGGTGGTGCCGCTCCTTCCGCGCTACTGACGCGGAGGCACCTCGGGCAACGCGCACCGCGCGACCAGGGTCTTGGCGACGACGATCGCCTTCTTCTGCGAGCCCTCCACGACGACGCTGAACGTCTCGGGCGCGCAGCCCTGGCGGAGCAGGGTGATCTCCCGCTTGCCCGGCGCGACCTCGGTGAGCACCGGCGCGTCGTCCGCCGACGGGTCGCCGAGGAACGGTCGAGGCGCGCCGCCGCGCACCGTCATGGGTTGATCGTCGACGCGCGCCTCGTCGCCCGCCTCGAGGCCCCAGATCTCGAGAGGAACCTTCGGCGCGGCGGCGCGCGCCGAGAGCCCCGAGCCCAGCAGCGACGCGAGCCCGAGCAGCGACAGGCCGTACGCGAGCCGCCGCTTCACGGTCCCCCCTTGCCCGTCTCGGGGCGCGCGAGGTCCTCGACGTCGCGCAGGAAGCGATCGAGCTGGCGGAGCAGGAGGCAGCGCTCCTGCGCGACCACGTCGTCCTTGGCGGCGGGCGCGTTGCACGCCTCCCAGAGCGCGTGCTCGGTGCGGTAGGTCGAGGTGAGCGGCGCCTCCACGGGGTTGCCGGGCACGTGGGTCGCGAGCACCGTGGCGAGCGTGAGGCTCGGCGCGGTGGGGGTTGGGAGCGGCGCGCCAGGGGCGCCGTCGAGGTAGGCGCCGTCGTCGCGGCAGTGGTGCACGGCCTTGTCGGCCTTGTCGGCGAGCGCGCCGAGGAGCCGGGGGAAGCGGGTCTTCACGCTGCCCGGCTGCTCCTTCACCTCGAGCTCGGTGAGCTCGTAGAGCGAGGTCCAGGTGGACTCGGGCTTGAGCTTGTTCTTGGCCTTGAAGCAGGCGCGGCCCGCGCTGGAGAGCGCCGCCTTCGGGTCGCCGGCGTCGGGGAGGACGTAGGGCGTGGGGTCGCCGGCGCAGCGGTGCGAGACGTCGAGGACGAAGGTGACCGCGACGTCGGTGCGCGCGCGCAGCTTGGTGGGCGCGGCGCACCCGGCGGGGAAGCTCGGGACCCCCTCGCAGCCTTCGCCATCCTTCGCCTTCGTCACCTTCTCGAGCGCGGGGAGGGGGCACGTCGTGCGGCTCTGGACCAGCACGGCCTCGAACACGACGGTGCGCTCGCCGCGCACGAAGTCACGCGTCCAGCCGACCTCGCTCCGCGCGACGTCCAGCGACTCGAGCTCGAGCGGCCCGTACACGACGGCGGATCCGGGCGGGGGCGGGGGTGGCGGCGCGAGGGTCTCACGCGGGATCGTCTTGCCGGTGCGCGCCCCCGGACGAGGGCCACACGACAAGAGGAGGACGACGGCGACGAGCCACCACCGGTGCACGGGGCCGATCGTACTTGGCCGCCCCGGATCCGGCGAGAACGCGACAAGGCATGCTATGGATCGTCAACATGCGCTGCCCGGTCTGCGGACATGTCCTCGCACCCTCCGCTGCAGGTGGTGCCGTGCCGCCCTTCTGTTCGGCCCGGTGCCGGGCCATCGATCTCGGGCGCTGGCTGACCGAGTCGTATCGAATCCCCGGGCCGTCCGTCCAAGAGGAGGCCGAGGGCCTCGCCGATCTCACGGATCGTATGGCGACCAGCTCCGTCTTGGCCGAGGAGGACCCGTGCTGAAGAACCTGCTGTCCGCTGGCCTGGTGTTGCTCGTGGTGTCCGGCGTGTCCGGGACGGTCTCGGCCGCGGATCTGGTCCCCGACGGCGGCGACCCGAACGCCGCGCCGCCGGTCCCTCCGCCCATGCCCGAGCCTGGGCAGCCGGGCAGCGCCACCCCGCCCCCCCCGGTGGGCTCCACCGAGGCCAAGCTCGACCAGTCCGGCAAGGAGGACAACGGCCTCGGCCTCAAGCTGGTCTACATCCAGGCCGACCTCGGCCTCGGCTGGGCCACGCTCGGCGGCACGCTGCCCACGGGCCCGTGGACCGCCACGACGGGGGCCACTGCAGGCAAGACCGTCGACTACGACGCGCATCGTTCGGGTGGCGGCGCGGCCTTCGGGGTCGGCGCAGGCCTCGAGTTCATCACCTTCCAGGTCGGCGCCCGCCTGCGCGGCCTGTCCACGGGCTCCTTCAACCTCTGGAACATGGGGGGCGAGATCGCGCTGCAGCCCGGCGCTGGTCGGTTCTGGCCGCGGTTCGGCCTCAACGTCGGCTACGTCTGGGCCGGCGGCTTCAAGGACGAACTCTGCGTCGGCTACTGCAGTTTCCTCGACATCAGCGGCGTCAACGTCGGCGCCCGCGGTGGCTTCCAGTACTTCCTCGGCAAGAACCTCGAGGTCGGCGCCGATCTGACCGCCGACGTGATGTTCCTCAAGCGCGCCGCGGTCAACGGACAGCGCGCCGAGCTCGCGCAGGACGCGCGGGGCACGGGCTTCCAGGTGGCCGCGCTCGGTCACCTCGGCCTGCACTTCCCCTGAGAGCCGAGCGTGGGCCTCGCCGCCGTCCCCGGGCTGGTCGTCGCCCTCGCCTTCGCCGCGCTCGTCGCGGTCAGCTCGCGCAAGGTCCGCCGCAGCAACGCGCACCTGCGCCTCTCGCAGTGGGCGCTGCTCCTCGTGTTCGGTGCGGTCGCCGCGCTCGTGGTCCGCGCGCTCGAGACCTTCGTCGTCGAGGTCCTCGTCGGTCGTCAGCGCGTGGACGCGCGCGCGTTCTTCTCCGCGGCCGTGGCCCTCGGGCTGGTCGGGCCGCTCGCCGTGCTCGGGCAGGTGGCCGCCGCCTGGGGCGCGCTCTCCATCGGCAAGCGCGAGGACGTCGACCCGCCGCTCGTCGCGATGATCGCGGCCGTCGGGTTCACGCTCGGGCGCGTGGTCCTGCTCTCGATCCAGGGGCGCTTGCACAGCGGCGTGCGCGCGGCCGTGCTCGGGCTCGACGAGGTGGCGATCGCCGCGCTGTGGGGCTACGGCCTCGCGCTGTCGGCGGGCGACGGTCGGCTCGGGGGCACGCCGTTCGGCCGCTACGCCTTCGTCGGCATGTTGCTCCGGGGGACCGCCGAGCTCGTGGTCCGTACCCAGAGCGCGGTGGGCCTCAGCGTGGGGATCGGCGGCGGCGCGGTGCTGGCCCTCTTCGCCGCGATCGGCGTCTACCGGCTCTCCCAGGGCGAGGTCGACACGCCCGCCAGCGACCGCGGCCTCGGGCACGTGGGGCGCGCCACCCTCACCGAGCTCGCGCGCGCCGAGCTGCGCCGCGGACGCATAAGGCCTCTATGGATCCTCGTCGGGACGCTCGGCAACGTCGGAGGGATCGCGCTCGGGCTCCTCGGTGCCGTGCTCGTCGGGAGGAGCGCGCACATCGACTTCGGCGAGATCGACCGCGCCGGCCCCGCCGCCGAGTACGCGGGACTCATCCTCGTGCTCGGCGTCGTCGTGTCGTTCCCGGTGAGCGCGGCGCTGGTCGGGCTCGCGAGCGGGGGGAGAGAAGCAGAGGGGAGCGCGCACGTGCTCGAGGCGGGCATCGCCGCGATGCTGGCGCTCGGGGCGCTCTTGCTCGCCCTCGGGGTCGTCGCGCCGGTCGCCGTCGCGGTGGCGGCGGCGTGCGCGCCGGTCGTGTTCACGCTCGCGGGGATCGGCGCGTGGATCACCGCGGGTCGGAGGGTGTAGCGTCTCTCTCGATGCTCGCCGCGTTCGCCCGCAAAGCCCTGTCACCCTTGCTCGTGTCGGCGGGCGCCCGCTTCGACGTCGCCGCGGTGCGCCTCGCGCAGGAGGTCAGCAAGCGCGGGAGCCGGCGCGTGCAGAGCGTCGACGATCGGCTGCACTACCTGGACGGGGTGGCCGCGCGCTACGCCGACGTGGACCCGGCGGCGTTCTACTCCGCGCCCGCGCTGCCGCACGTGCGCGAGCACCACGTGCGCCCGCTGACCCTCGGCGAGGTGGTCGATCTCACCTACCCGAGCGGCTTCCACCCGCACGACGCGGCGCAGGCCGAGCGGTTCGCGAAGTGGCGCGCCAACCACTTCGCGCACGTGCGGCTGTTCCGCGGCAAGCGCCCGGGGCGGCCCGTGATCGTCTGCATCCACGGATACCGCGCGGGCGCGTTCGGGTTCGAGGAGCGCTCGTTCGCGGCGGAGTGGCTCTACGGGCTCGGGCTCGACGTGGCGCTGTTCACGCTGCCGTTCCACGCCCTCCGGGCGCCCGAGGGGCGCAAGGGCGCGCCCCTGTTCCCGACGGCCGACGTGGGCCGCACGATCGAGGCCTTCGGGCAGGCGATCCACGACCTGCGCGCGCTGATGGCGCACCTGCGTAGCGACGATCCCGGGCGCGCCGTCGGCGTGATGGGCATGAGCCTCGGCGGCTACACGACGTCGCTGCTCGCCACGATCGAGTCGTCGCTCTCCTTCGCCATCCCGTTCATCCCGCTCTCCGACATGACCGACGTGGTGGTGCAGCACGAGGCCCTGCGCGGCACCGCGGTGCCCGCGTCGCTGGTCACGGCCGGCAAGCGCGCGATGACCCTCGCGAGGCCGCTCGCGCGCGCGTCTATGCTGCCGAGCGACCGCGTGCTGGTCATCGGCGCCGAGGGCGACCGCATCACCCCGCGCACCCACGCCGAGGCGCTCGCCGCGCACTTCGGCTCGGAGATTGTGTTCTTCCCGGGCGCGCACCTCCTCCAGTTCGGGCGGGGCGAGGCGTTCGGGCGCATCGCGCGCTTCCTCGCGGCGCGCGGGCTCGTGGGCGGCCGCCGCAAGGAGTGATATCGGGGCTCCATGAGCCAGCCCCTCGTCGGCATCATCATGGGCAGCGACTCGGACTGGGAGACGCTCGGCGCGGCGGAGACCGTGCTGCGCGAGCTCGGCGTCCCGTGCGAGGTGGAGGTGGTCTCCGCGCACCGCACGCCGGAGCGCATGTACGAATACGCCAAGGCCGCGAAGGCCCGCGGGCTCCAGGTGATCATCGCGGGCGCGGGCGGCGCGGCGCACCTGCCCGGCATGGTCTCGTCGCTGACCACGCTGCCGGTGCTCGGCGTGCCGGTGCTCAGCAAGGCGCTCTCGGGGGTCGACTCGCTGCTGTCGATCGTGCAGATGCCGGCGGGCGTGCCCACGGCCACGTTCGCGATCGGCGTCGCGGGGGCCACCAACGCGGGGCTGTTCGCCGCGCAGATCCTCGCGCTGTCGGACCCGGCGCTCGCCGCGGCGATGGAGCAGCACAAGGTGAAGCTCGCCGAGAAGGCCCGCGAGGGCGACGCCCGCGTGCAGGCCAAGCGCAAGGGCTCCTAAACCCCGACCGGAGCGGTCCGTTCCCTTGTCCGAGAGGGAATGACGATGCAAGAGCCCCACGACGACGCTCCTGGCACGTTCGGTCCCATCCTGGATCTCGCGGTCGCCACGATCGCAGCGAGCGCGAACGCGTTCACCGGGACCCGCATGCCGTTCTTCACGGTCGACGAGCTGCGTCGCGTGGAGATGATGCTCTGCGAACCGCCGCGCGACGGCGGCTAGAACGTCCCGCTCAGGCCGAACCCGGCGAAGCCCTTGCCCACGACGGGCGCGACGTTCACCTGCGGGTCCGAGACGAGGACCTTCTTCTTGGACGACAGGCCCACGATCAGCAGCGGCAGCCCCACCGCGGCGAAGATCCCGCCGAACACGAAGCTCACGCTGGAGCCCGCGTGGCCGGCGGAGCCCTGGTAGGTGGGGTCGTTCGCGCGCAGCGCGGCCGCCTGGTCGCGCTCGTCGCTGCGCTGCACGAACCCGTACGCGACGAGGCTCGCCCCGACACCCGTGAGCGCGGCGCCGGTGATGAGCAGGCCGAGGCGCGGGCGCTCCTCGACGTGGTAGCCCATGGGCACCGGCTGCTCGGGGTCGTAGGAGAGGGTCTGCGCGAACGACGGCGCGGTGGTGGCGAGGGTGGCGGCGGTCAGCAAGGAGGCGAGCAAGCGCATGCGAGCAGCCCAAGCAACCCACGAGCCACGCCTCCGGGAGCCCATTTGCCCCGGCGCACCACGGCGGGTGTGGCGATCGCGCGCCACCTCGGCGCGGGGGCATCGTGAACGGCGCATCTCGCAGGGGATGTGGGCGCCGATCCCGCCTTGCCTCCCGGGCTCGTCGCCTCCATGGTGAACAGGTGAGCACGGGCATCTCCACCACGCGTTTCCGCGCCCTCCGGGACCCGCGGCTCGTGGTGCCGTTCCGTCGTCCGGGGGCGGTGCCGCCGCAGCCGCTCGCCTCGCTCGACGAGCTCGTGTTCGCGAAGATCGACGGCCACCGCACGCGCGAAGATCTCTCGATGCTCATCATGGTGAGCGACGTCGAGATCGCGCGCGTGCTCGACTCGCTCGAGGCCCGCGGGCTCGTGGTGGTCGACCGCGGCGGGCCCGACGCGCACGGCGACGCGCCGTTCGACGGCGGCGCGCTGCACGAGGGCGAGATCGACGACGCCCTCTCGCTGATGGACGACTCGTTCGACGGCGCGCTCGGCACCCGCTAGCGCACGACGTCAGCCGATCGGCTGGGCGCCGTGCCGACAGAATGGACAGTCCTGCTTCGCGCGCATCCGGCTCGTGAGGGTCCCCTGCCAGACATGCTCCGAGTTGCGTGGACAGACCCACCACACCCGTCGGCGGCCACCCGCGACCACGTCCTCGGGGGTGAGCCGACCGTTCAGCGTCGGATGCCAGCCGGCCGCGAGCTGGGGGGCGACACGGGCGAGGGTGTTGGTGGGGTGCCGCGCGCGGTTCTGACAGTAGGGACAGCCGCTGCCCTGGAGCACGCGGTTGCGCACAGTGGCCGCGAAGCGATGTCGAGGATCGACGGCGCAGCGCCACCAAGCCTTCGCCTTCGTCACGCCGAGCGCCTCCGAGGCGGGCACACCGTTGCGCTCCTCGTCCCATTCGGCCACCAGCGCCGGCGCCAGCGTGGCGACCGAGTTGGTGCTCGAGACCACGACGTTGGCGCAGTAGGGACAGCCCGTTCCACCGGCGGTGCGGTCGTGCAGGCTGGCCTCCCAGACGTGATCCTTGGCGCGCGCACAGCGCCACCAGACGCGGCGCGTGGAGCCGGCCACCACCTGGTCGGGCCGCAGCCGGCCGTTCCGCGTCGAGTGCCACTGCTTCGCGAGCTCGGGGTAGAGCGTCGCGAGGTTGTTCGTGACCGAGACCTGGAAGCCGGCGCAGAAGGGGCAGCCCAGGCCGTCGAGCGTGCGCTTGAACAGGCGGGTCTTCCACACGTGGTCCGGTCCCACCGGGCATCGAAACCACGCCTCCATGCTGGACCCGGCGACGACCTGCGTCGGCTCGAGCTCGTTCAGCGTGGGGTGCCACTGCGCCGCCACCTCGGGGTTGCGGGTCGAAAGGCAGTTGGTGACGGAGACCTGAATCCCCGCGCAGGCCGGGCAGCCCGAGCCGCTCGTGCGGTTGTTCACCCGTTGCTCCCAGAGGTGGTCCGGGCCTTCCGGGCATCGCCACCAGAGGCGCCTGCCAGATCCGCGCCGGATCTCGTCGGGATCGAGGTCGAGGTCGTTGTGCTCACGGTCGAGCTGGGCGCAGAGCAAGGGATAGCCCGAGAGCCAGTCCAGAGGGTCGCGCGGTCTCGGGCGAGGGCGGGGCATGTAACGGACCGGTCCGGTGGCCGACCCACAGAAGAGGCTTGTCGCGGCCTCTTGCTCGGATAGCCTCTCGAAGAAGCCTACCACCCCCCCGGAGACCCAGTGGCCAGAACCTCGCCCGCCCCGAATATTCCGCCGATCCCCGGCATGTGTCCTGGGGTGGCCGTGATGGGTGGGGGCGGCGGCGGCGGTGGCGCCGGCGGCAAGGGCTCGAAGAAGGGTAAGGGGAAAAAGGGCGCTGGCAAGAAGAAAGGGAAGAACGGCGCCAAGGGAGGAAAGAAGGGGTCCAAGAAGAACAAGAAGTGCGGAGCTGGTGGCAAGGGCGGCAAGTGCACCAAGCACAACAAGAAGGGCTCCGCCGGACACCCTGTCGACGTTGCAACTGGCACCGTCTACACGGTCGCAGCAACCGACCTGGCGCTGCCCGGGCCCTTGCCTCTTCGACTCGAACGTCAGTACTCCAGCGGCGCCCACGAGCGTGACGTCGGGCTCGGGGCGGGCTGGAGCCACTCCTTCGCATGGACGCTCGAGGAGGGTCGTCGAGACGTCACGATCTGGAGCGACGACGGGACCGCCTACACCTTCGAGAAGCCTCGGATCGGCGAATCCGTCCTCGGGGAGGATGGATGGCGGCTTGGTCGGGTCGACTGGGGATACGTCCTCGAGGCAGACGAGGATGAACTGTGGCGGCTGTTCTCCAGCAAGAAGAAGGACAGTCACTCCTACTTGATGACCGCGATCGAGGATCAACACGGAAACCGGATTTCGCTGACCTACGATGACGAGACGGGACTGTTGCTGGAGATCGTCGACTCCGCTGGCCGGCTCGTCCGCCTCGCCCATGGCTCGGATAGGCACATCGCGCGCGTAGAGGTTCGCAACGCGCCGCTCGGGGGGGGCGGTCAGTGGGAGACCTTCACGCGATACGCCTATGACCAGACCGGGAACCTGGTCGAGGTCACCGATGCTGATGGTTCGACCGTGGCGTTCACCTACGACGACGAACACCACCTCACGTCGGAGACGCGCGCAGACGGGCTGAGGTTCTGCTTCCTCTACGACGAGCAGCGTCGCTGCGTCGAGACCTGGGGAGAGCAGATCGGGGGGCCGCTCACCTCGCTGTCGCCGGACGCTCCCACCACCATCGCCGACGGCACGCCGGCCAAGGGGCTCCTGCACTGCCGCCTGACGTTCATGCCTGGCGCCACGGAGGTGGTGAACTCGCGGAGGCTGATTCGGTATCTCCTCAGTGACTTCGGGACCGTCGCGCAAGTGGTGGACGGTGCTGGGGTGGTGAGCCGGACCTTCGACGAGAACGGAAACACGCTCAGTGAGACCGACCCACTCGGTCAGACCAAGAGCTACACGAGGGACGCTGAAGGCCGGGTCTTGACCTCGACGGACGAGGCCGGTCACCTCACCAAGTTCGAGCGAGACGCGAGCGGCAGGATCGTGGCGGTCACCGACGCTGCCGGCTTCGTGACCAAGGCTCACCGCGACACCCGAGGACGGGTCACCCTCATCGAGCTACCGAACGGCGGCGTTCACCAGTTCGAGTACGACACGCGAGGCCTGGTCACGCGCGAGGTCGAGCCCAACGGCGGCCAGTGGCGATACAGCTACGACTCGCACGGCAACATGGTGTCCCTGGTGATGCCCAATGGTGGCGTCTGGCAGTTCACCTACGACCATCTGGGCCGACCACTGAAGCGGGTGGGTCCCAATGGCGCAGCCTACCTCTGGGTCTTCTCGCCGACCGGCCGGGTGGTTGCAGAGCACGCGAGCAACGGCACGACCAAGCACTTCGAGTACGACTCGGTGGGGAACCTCGTTCGCGCGACCACGCCCAGCGGCACCTGGCGACTCGCGTGGGGTGGGTATGACAGCATGATTGCCGTCGAGGCCCCGGATGGGTCTCGCATCACGTGCGCCTACGATCGGGAGTGCGATCTCATCGCGGTCACGAACGAACGCGGCGAGGTCCAGCGCTACGAGCGCGATTCGTTGGGCCACCTCCTCTCGGAGATCAGCTTCGACGGACGCCGCATGGAGTACCGGCGAGATCTGCTCGGTCGAAAGACGCACTACACGGACGCCATCGGGAACACGACCGAGTTCGTCTACGATTCGGTCGGCCAAGTCGTGGAGCGCATCTTCGCCGATGGCACCACCGAGAAGTATCGATTCGATCCACGCGGACTGCAGCTCGGCGCGGACACACCGGATTGCTCGCTCGTGTTCGAGCGAGATGCGGAAGGCGCGATGGTCCGGGAGCTCCAGACCGTCGACGGGAAGACCATCGTCGTCGAGAAGGCCTACGATCCGAACACCAACCAGGTGCGCCTCCACTCTTCGCTGGGCTACTCGGAGGACATTGCGCGTGACGTGATGGGGGCTCGGCAGGTGACCACCCTCGGGACGGTCCGCGTCCTCCACGAGCGGGACCTGTTCGGACAGGAGGCGAGCCGCCAGTTGCCCTTCGGGGGTCGCATCGAAAACGCCTTTGACGTGACCGGCGCCCTTCTCCGCCGGACCGTCAAGACCGGTTCTCTTGCCGGAGACGGACAGCCTGAGTGGGTTGGTGACGGGCGGCCCGCAGCCGGGGTCGCGATCGAACACTCCTATCAATACGATCCTGCAGGCAGACTCCAGCGGCGTCAGACGTGGGTCGGTGGTGGCGTGCGGGCGACCACCTTCCGACAGGATCAGAGAAGCCGCCTGATCGAGGCGATTCCCGACGTGGGCCTGGCCCGGAAGTTCGCCTACGATGTCGCAGGCAACCTGCACGAGGCAGATCCGACGAGCCCCGGCCGGGTCTACGGGCCGGGGAACCGCTTGCTCCGGCGCGGGACCGACGAGTTCGTCTACGACGCCGAAGGCCAGCTCGTAGAGCGACGCATGGTCGATGGGACCTGGTACTTCGAGTGGAACCAGGCCGGGCGGCTGACCGCGGTCGTCACACCGCAGGGGCGGCGCAGCGAATTCCGCTACGACGCATTCGGTCGCCGAGTGAGCAAGCTGGTGCTGGCACCGCCTGCATTCGAGGGTGAGCCGGCCGTCCTCGAGCGCAAGCTCCGCTTCGTTTGGTCCGGTGAGCGGCTCCTCCAAGAAGTCGAGGAAGCTGGAAGCACGTCAGGCACCATCAGGGATTACTGCTTCGATGACGATGGCGTCACGCCGATTGCTCAGCGCCGGGGCGGTGATTGGGAGTTCTTCGTCACGGACGAGGCCGCTCGACCTCAGCAGCTCGTGGCCGGGGACGGGAGTGTGCTGTTCGACTTCACAGAGTCGACCTGGGGTGTCCAGGAGAGCCGTCCGCCCACGCCCCTCCTGTTTGCCGGCCAGTACTTCGACGAGGAGACCGGGCTCGCCTACAACCGAAATCGCTACTACGACCCCGACACGGCGCGGTACATCAGCCCCGATCCGCTCGAACTCCGTGGCGGCCTCAACGTCTACTCCTACGTTCCCGACCCCCACACCTGGATCGACCCCTCAGGGCTCTACAAGGGCGGGACGCACTTTGCAGACGCGCACTTCGAGGATCCCGATGGCAATCAAGTCGGTCCGGGCCTCAAACCCGACAAGACCTCCAGCGATGATCCGATGAAGTTCGATTCCAAGCAGCACAACGTCGGGCCCAAAGGCAAGAAGACAACCAGTGACGCCGACTTCCAGAAGGTCTTGGACAAGCCCGACAACAAGGCCTACATGGACGACAAGAGCAAGTCGGCCCAGCAGAAGAACGGGCGTAAGAGCCAGCTGTCGCACACGGAGCAGAAGATCACGGCCAAGGCCGCCAAAGACCCGAGAGCGGCGCCGCCGAACAAGCTGGTAATCAACGGTCGTAGCCCGCCCTGCTCGACCTGCCAGGTGGCCATGCAAGAGTTCGCCAACGAAAAGGGAATTCCAGTTGTGTACAACCACGATGGTGGTTCTCAGACGTTCATGCCTTCTCAATAGGTAGATCACGTGGCATTCTTCAACTCCCTCGAAGGCTGTCTGCGTCATGCTGCGGCCGCGGCCGGCGTCGACCAGCTGTCCTCGACCTCGTGGTCGGACGTCCTGCCGGTGCTGCCGGGTACGCGGTTCGCCCGTCATCGTCGACAGATCGCGGCGCGGTTCCCGGTGGTGCTCTCGGAGTTGTGCCCGTCGTTTCGACCGACCACGGTTGCCTTGGCCTCCCAGCTCGTCGGAGGGCACTGGGACCTGTCACCCGATCCCGACTCCGGTGGGCTGCGAGTCATCATCCGCAGCCCGAAGGGAACGGCTGCACTGGCCGCGCTCGAGTCCGAGGAGGCCTCTACCGTGAGGAGCGTCTCGATTCAGCTGCAAGAGGACAACACGGCAGAGAACGCTGCCGCCCAGTGGCTTGCCCTCCACGAGGCCGGCAACCTCCACCGTCTGCGGGCGCTCGAGGTGACCGGCTCGGGCAAGATTGACGCACAGATTCTACGGCATATTCCCAGGACCGTCGAAGAGCTGGCTCTGTACAACGTGGTCTGGGACGAGGAGGCATATCGCCTGCTCGGTGAGTTTCAGCACCTTCGTTCACTGACAGTCCTGCATCGACGGTTTGAGATGGCGAAGCTTCCTGCGCTGCCACTCGACACCCTCCTTTTCGAGAACGCTGCCGGCCCCCTCGACAAGGCCTCCCTGGCAGCGCTCGGCCAGCTGTCCTCGCTGAGACGCCTGCAGCTCCGCTACGCCAAGCTGGGCAAAGATGCAGCTGGTCTCGGCGCTCTGACCCAGCTGGAGGAGCTCGACCTAGGGGGCAATCCGATCGACGACGCCATTGGGGTCAAGCTCGCGGCATTGCCATCCCTTCGCTACCTCGGTCTCGGCAACACCAACGTCGGCCGCTCGACCTGCGAGCAGGTTGGCGCGTCTCCAGCGTTGCAAGAGGTGGATCTCGAGCAGGTGCGTCAGGGGGCGATCGGGGCACTTGGTGCGTCACGCTCTCTGCTGGCGCTCCGAATGGACCGCGTGCCTTTCGACCGCGCCAGCCTGCAGGAGCTGTCGAGGGCCAGCACGCTGCGCTTCCTGTGGGCTTTCGGCACTGCCCCCGGTCTCCTGGAGCTGGCCTCGAAGCTCCCAGCGCTCGACGCGCTCCATGTTCGTGGCGGTACGGTGGGGCCTCTCGAGCGACCGCTCTCGCTTGGTGAGCTGGATCTGAGTCGAACCGACGCGAGCGACGAAGTGTTGCGCTCCACCTTCGGACCGGCGCTGCGATGCGCGTCTCTCGGTCAAGTGCCCATCTCTCCGGAGACCCTGGAGGCCACCGGCGCGTCGCTGAAGAAGCTCGAGTACCTCTCTCTCAACGCCAACGGCATCGGTGACCGCGGCTTTCGGGCGCTGGGTGAGGCGACCTCTCTGCGGACGCTCTTCAGCATCGACAACGCGATCGGGCCTGCCGGCATCGACGCTCTCGCAGCGCTGCCCGTATTGCACTGGCTCTCTCTGCAAGGCGCAGGCGTCGACGGGCAGGGGTTCGTGCGCCTCTGCGCGACGCCGTCTCTTCGCCGGATACACGTCGATGGCCCCACGATCGACGATGCCGTCGTGGCAGAGCTGTCGGCAACCGCTCCGCTCCGGGAGGCACACCTCGAGGGGCACGGTCTCTCGACCGCTGGCGTGGAGGCCCTTCGTTCGAAGTGGCCGGACTGCCTAGTTCGAGCGGCCCCGCCCGACCACTGAGTCGAGCGCCGCGAGCAGCGATGTCGGGTGCTCGTCATCTGGGTGTTCGGCTGACCACGCCTCGAGTTCGAGTCGCGCCTGCTCACTCCCCAGCCTCGCGCGGATGAATAGCACGTGCGGTCGCGCCCAGGCGTGCTGGGGGTCGGATGCCAGGACGGCCTCGTAGGCGTCCAAGGCCTCCATCAATCGATCCTCTTCGAGACACAAGTCGCCGATGTCCAGCCATGCCGTCTCGTCGCTCGGATCGTGTGTGAGCGCCCGGCGATACGCTGCCAGAGCTGCGTCGACATCGCCGTGCTCTCGCAGCGCAGCCGCCAGCCCGACCGCCGTCGTCCACGAAGGTTCGACCCTGTACGCCGCCGCCGCCCACTCGATGGCTTGATCGAATCGCCCCAAGCGACGGAGTGCCGACGCTGTGACCTGCAAGACGGTGACGACCCGGGGAACTTGCTCGCGCACGCTCGCTGCGAGCTGGACCAGCCCATCGAGCGTTGCTCGACGCGGATCGGTTTCATCCAACGGGACCGGCATCTCTCCGAGAACAGGAAGAAGACGCAGGAAGGCGACCTCCCATCGGTCTTGCGGCACTCGCTGGCGCAGCCAGCCGCTCACCCAACGCAGGTAGGGAACGTCCGGGCGGGTGGCCGTCACCTGGAACACCAGATCGATCGCGGCGCCGAGATCTCGACGACGCAGCAACCAGGCGTGGACGGCGACCAGTCCGAACCATGCGTCTTGATCCAGCGGGGCGACGACTTGTGGATCGACTCCGCGCCCATCGAGGGCGTCCAGCAAGGCCAGTCCCTCCGGATGCTCCGGCTCTTGCGCCAGCACCCTGGCGAGGTGCTCGATCGCATGCCGCAGGTCGTCTTGCTTCACGGCCCGCCAGACGATCGCCAGCTCCTCCTGCGTCGCTGCCACGAGGTGAGTCTGCCAGAACGCCGCGACTTAGACGAGGAGGCGAGCGCCTCCCCGCTCACTCCGCCGGCGAGGGCGCCGGGGCCTTGCGCTTGAAGATCCGCGCGAGGAACCCCTTGCCCGACTCGATGCCGACGTAGAACGCCGGCACCACCAGCAGCGACAGCAGCGTCGAGCTGATGACCCCGCCGATGACCGCGATGGCCATGGGCGCGCGGAACTCGCTGCCCTCGCCGCGGCCGGTCGCCGTGGGCAACATGCCGAGCACCATCGCCGCCGACGTCATGAGGATGGGCCGCAAACGCTCCGGGCCCGCCTCGAGGATCGCCTGCAGCGGCGTCTCGCCGTGCTCCCGGACGCGCACGATCGCGCGGTCGATGAGCAGGATGGCGTTCTTGGTCACGAGGCCCATCAGGAGGATGATCCCGATCATCGCGCCCATGGCCAGCGTGTTGCCGGTCATGAACAGGCCGAGGAACGCCCCGACGAAGGCGAGCGGCAGCGTGAGCATGATCGTGAGCGGGTGGATGAAGCTCTCGAACTGCGAGGCGAGCACGATGTAGATGAAGACGACGCCGAGCAGGAGCGCGAGGCCCATGTTCTCGTTCGTCTCGCCCATCATGCGGATCTGGCCGTCGTAGGCGAACGTGGTGCCCGCCGGCAGCTTCATCGCGGCCATGCGCGGCTTGATCTCGTTGACGATGTCGCCGAGCGGGCGGCCCACCGGGGTGGCCCACACCTGGATCTGGCGGCTGCGCGCCTCGCGCTCGATGACCTGCGGGCCCTCGGCGCGGACGAAGCGGGCGACGTCGGAGAGCTTCACCGGGCCCTTGGGGGTCATCACGGTGATCGCGGCGAGCTGCGCCTCGCTCGAGCGCTCGGCCTTGTCGAGGCGCACCTTGATCGGCACCTCCTCGGACTTGCCCATCGTGCCGGGCACGCGGAGCTTGCCGGCCTCCTCGCCCTCCATCGCCGTGCGCAGCGCCATCGCGATCTGCGCGACGCCGACGCCGAGATCGGCGGCCTTCTGGCGGTCGATCTCCACGGTGAGCTCGGGGCGGCCGGGGGTGTACTTCACCTGGACGTCCTGCACGCCCGGCGTCGTCTTGAGGATCTTGGCGAGCTCGTTGGCGGTGGGCGCGAGGTCGTCGTAGGAGCCGCCGCGCACGTCGATCATGATCGGCGCCTCGGTGGCCGCGCCCTCGACGAACGGGATGTCGGCGAGCGAGACCATCGCGCCGGGGAGCTTGTTGGCGACCTTGCGCGCGACGTCCTTGAGGGCCATCAGCGTGACGGTGGGCCGCAGGTGCTTCGGCGTGGTCAGGATGCGCCACTTGGCCTTGTTGCCGGTGATCGTCGTGAAGACGGTGACGACCTCCTTGTTCTGCCGGAGCTCGAGCTCCGCGATCGCAGACAGGCGGCTGGTCTCGGCGAGCGAAGTGCCGGCCGGGAGCTCGACCTCGGTGATGAACTGGCCGCGGTCCTCGGCGTTGACGAACTCGGAGCCGGTGAGCTTGGCGATGAAGCCCATGAAGAACAGGCTGCCGAGCGCGAGCCCCGCGACGATGAGCTTGTTGCGCACCGCCCAGCCGAGCATGCCGCGGTAGACCGCGTCCATGCCCGAGAAGAAGTAGAGGAACGGCTTCTTGAGCCAGAGCCACGGGTCCTTGTGCTCGCCGTGCCGGTCGATGGCGTGGGAGAATCGGGACGACAGCATCGGGTCGAGCGTGAAGGCCACGAACAGCGACAGCATGACGGCGACCGAGATGGTGATGCCGAACTGCCGGAAGAACTGGCCGACCATGCCCTTCACGAACGCCACCGGCATGAACACGGCGACGATGGTGAGGGTGGTGGCGAAGACGGAGAGTGCGATCTCCTTGGTGCCGTCGAGGGCCGCCTGCGCGGGTGGCTTGCCCTTCTCGAGGTGCTTGAAGATGTTCTCGCGCACGACGACCGCGTCGTCGATGAGGAGGCCGATGGCCAGCGAGAGGCCGAGCAGCGTCATCATGTTCAGCGTGTAGCCGAGCACGTACATGGCGAAGAACGTGCCGATGACGCTGGTGGGGAGGGCGACCGCGCTGATCATCGTCGACCGCAGGTCGAGCATGAAGATCAGGATGATGAGGATGGCCATCGCGCCACCGAACACGATCGAGACCTCGACCTCGTGGATGTTCTCGCGGATGAAGCGCGACTGGTCGATGATCTCGGTGACCTGGAGCTCGGCGGGGAGGTCCTTCTTGAGCTTGTCGAGCTTGGCCTTCACGCCGTCGGCGACGGCCACCGTGTTGGTGCCGGACTGCTTGAGGACGTCGAAGCTCACCGTCTCGTCGCCGTTGGCGCGCACGATGGTGGTCTGCTCCTCGAACGAGTCCTCGACGCGGCCGACGTCGCGCAGCTTGACCACGGAGCCGTCGGCGGCCGTGGCCACGATGGTGTTGCGGATGGCCTCGATGTCCTGGAAATCGCCGACCGTGCGGACGCTGACCTCCTTGACACCCTCGTCGTAGTGGCCGGCCGGGACGTTGAGGTTCGCCGCCCGGAGGCGCAGCACGACGGCGCCGGGGTCGAGCTTCAAGGCGTCGATCTTGGCGCGGTCGAGCGACACGCGGATCTCGCGCGGCGCGCCGCCCTTCACCTCGACCACCGCCACGCCCTCGACCTGCTCGAGCGCGGGCTTGATGACGTCCTCGGCGTACTTGCGGGCGGCCGAGAGCGAGACCTTGCTCGAGAGGGTGTAGGTGAGGATCGGCGCCGCGCTGACGTCGAACCGGTTGATGGTCGGGTCCTTGATGTCGGTCGGGAGCTTGAACCGGGCGCCGCTGATCTTCTCGCGCACCTCGGCGGTGGCGTCGCTGATCTCGACGCCGAGCTTGAACATCACGATGACCTGCGACACGCCCTCGCGCGAGAACGAGCGCACGCGGTCGATGCCGTTGAGGCCGACGACGGTGTCCTCGATCGGCTTGGTGACCAGCGTCTCCACCTCGGTCGGGCTCGCGCCGGGGTAGGGCACCGTGATGGCGACGACGGGGAAGCTCACGTCGGGGAACAGGTCCGTGCCGAGGTTCTTGAAGCCGAACCACCCGAGCACGAGCAGCGCCACCGCGAGCATCACGGTGAAGACGGGGCGCTTGATGGCGACGCCGGAGAGGTTCATGGCGTGGTGACCTTGTCGCCGTCCTTGGCCTCGGGCGACGGCGAGACGACGATGTCGTCCTCGGCCGAGATGCCCGACCGCACGAGCAGCGCGCCGCTGGCCGCGCGGACGAAGACGATCTTCTTGAGGGTGAGCTTGCCCTTCTTGACCACCAGCACCTCGTCCTGCGAGCCGGGTCGCAGCGTGGCCGCGGGCAGCTCGAGGACCGGGACCTCGGCGCCGGCCGAGACGGTGGCGCGCGCGAACGAGCCGGCGAGGAGCTTCTGCTCGTTGTCGAGCTCGGCCTCGACCGGCACGCGGCGTGTGGCCGGGTCGACCGAGGGCAGCACCGCGACGACCTTGGCCTTGGTGGTGCGCTTGCCCGGGCCCTCGCCGACGGTCAGCAGCACCTCGGCGTCGACCTTGACGAGCGCGGCGTCGCTCTCGGAGATGGTGCCGACCATCTTGAGGCGGGCGACGTCCTTGAGCTGGAACGCCGGCTGCCCCGCGATGACCATGCCGCCGACCGACGAGGGCGCTTGGGTGACGTACCCCGCGAACGGCGCGGACAGGGAGTGGTTGCGGATGTTCGCGCCCGCCAGCGCGGCCTGCGCCTTCGCGGCCTCGAGCTGCGCGTAGGCCAGCGACAGCTGCTTGCCCGACTGGATCGCGTTCACTCCCGGCGCTGCGCCGCTCTTGACGAGACTGGTCTGGAGATCGTCGTGGTCCTTGGCGAGCGCGACCTGCGCCTCTGCGGCCTTGACCTGCGCCGCCGCGGCCCCCGCCGAAGCGCCGGCCTCGGAAGCGTCGAGCGCGCCGAGGAGCGTGCCCTTCTCGACGAAGTCGCCGACCTTCACCTTGAGCACCGCGAGCGGGCCGGTGGCCTTGAAGGCGAGGGCCGCCTCGTGGATCGGCAGCAGCGTGCCGTCGAAGGGGATCTCGGCCTTCCAGGTGGCGGTGGTCCCCCGCACGGTCTTCACGGTGGGCGGCGCGGACTCCTTGGCCGACGCCTCCGCCGCCGTGTTCTTGCGGTCCGCCTCCATGGCGACCTGCTTCTGCTGGGCCGCGCGGATCTTGCCCACGACCGGAACGGCCAGGCCGACCAGGAGGAGCGCGACGACCGCCTTGCTGAGGGCGGAGGCTTTCGCCGGGGGAACGGGGGCCGCGCCCACGGGGCTGTCGGTCGTCATCTCGGAGGGGTCTTGGTGGGTGCTCATCGGTGGGCCTTGGCGCGCGGGACGCCGGGGTTCTCGGGGACGGATGCCGGAACGGGGACGCTGGTTGTGGGCTCGGCGAGGCGGAGCGACTTTCGCGCCCGGATCCCCGTGACCGACTGGTCAGGAACCTGCCCGTCCACGTGGGGTCGGGCCTCGTCGTGGACCAGCCCGAGCAGGATCACCCGCTGGACGCTGCGGAGCCACGCGGCGATGTCGGGCTTCTTGTCCATCTCGACCAGGCGACGGGCGATGCGGTCGTAGGCGCCGCTGATGCAGAGGCTCGCGACCTCGATGTCGAGGTCCTTGCGGTAGAGACCCCGGGCGATGCCCGTCTCGAGCCAGCGCACGGTCTGAGCGCGGGCGCGCTCGGCGAACGAATCCACGAGGAAGCCGAATTGAACGCTGCCCCCGCCGCGCATCAGCAGGCGCACGAGGCCCCGGTTCTGCCAGAGGAACTCGAACAGCTCGACCTCGCGACAGTGCCAGTTCTCGAGCTGCGCTGGGAACGGTTCGACGGCCTCTTTGTCGGGGGACATGGCGTCGAGGAAGCAGGCCATCCGCGCGGTCATGGACTCCACGATCTGCCGGAACGCCTCCTCCTTGCTCTCGAAGTGCAGGTAGAACGAGCCCTTGCTGCGGCCGGCGCGGGCGGTGATCTGCTCCACGCGGGCGTGCTCGAGTCCGTGTTCGACGAAGACCTGCTCGGCGGCGCGCAGGAGATCGACCTTGGCGTTGAGATCGGCGGGGCGAGCCATGTTGTTGACCGGTGAGTCAGTTATGGCGTGCGACGACGAGGTGTCAAGGGGCCGCTGGATTCGCCGTCGACTTGCCCTCTTCGGTGGGGATGCGATTCTTCCGCCCATGTGGGAGGAGACGTGACCGGACCGAAGGCCGTGGTGTCGCTGGCGCTCGCGCTCGCGGCGATGGGGTGTGGCTTCCCCACCTACAAGTACAGCGACGAGGGCGAGCCCACGATCGACGCCGAGCCGACCGACAGCACGGCGGACTCGGTGGTCCCCGTCGACACCACGCCGCTCGGGGACGGGTGCAAGCCGAACGGTTGCGGCGGGTGCATCGAGGGAGACCTCGCCAAGGGCGTGAAGTGCGGGGTCTGCGGCACCGGCGTGTGCAGCGGCAGCAACGTGGTGTGCACGCCCGCCGACCCGGCCGTCGGCACGGTGTGCGGCGTCTGCGGCACGAGCAGCTACACCTGCACCACCGCGGGCACGAGCGCCTGCGCGCGCGCCGACGATCGCGTCGACATCGAGGACCTCGGCTTCAAGTCACGCGACGACAAGCGCTACGTCGTCGATCGCCTGCACGAGGCGGCGATCAGCTGGAAGGTCTCGCGCCTCGTCGAGTACCAGGACACGGCGATCTCGGTCGAGCGCATCCCCTACGAGTGCGCGCGCGTGGCCGCGCTCCCGCACCCCGACGCCAAGTGCGACACGTGCTCGCCGGTCACCGGCGGGTTCGACTGCACGGTCTCGGCCAAGGAGACCGGCAAGCTCACCATCGTCCTCTACACCGGCGATCCCGTGGCGGGGCTCACCGAGGTGGCGCGCGGCTCGGTCGCGGGCGACGCCGCCAAGACCACGCTCGACTGGGTGCTCGTGCCGCAAACACCCAAGCTCGCCAAGCAGCCGCTCGGCAGCAAGCTGACGGTGGTCGTGAGCACCGACTCGAGCAGCTTCGCGGTGCGCCTCTGGGGCAGCTCCACGACGGTCACCCCGTTCCCCCCACCGCCCGCCGATCTCACCTGGTGGAACCGCACCACGTTGCCCACCCCCTCGGCCTGGAAAGAAGAGCCGAGCACCGATCTCGCCCTCGTCGTCCGCGGAAAGGCCTGCGCTCCATGAAGAAGTCGTCCTCGTTCGTGCTGCTCTCCGTCGCGCTCTCGCTGGCGGTGCCGTTCGCGCCGATCGTCCACGCCGAGCCCTCGAAGTCGGAGCTCGACGCTGCGCGCAAGAAGTTCGAGAAGGCGCTCGAGCTCGAGAAGAACGACGACTGGAAGGGTGCGCTCGCCCTGCTCAAGGAGGTCGAGCAGGTCAAGGTGAGCTCGCAGGTGCTGTTCCACATCGCGCTCTGTCACGAGAAGCTCGGCAAGCTCGTGCTCGCGCTCGGCCTCTACAAGCGCGCGAAGGAAGAGGCCGAGACCAAGGAGGGCAAGGAGGGCACCACCATGGTCAAGAAGTGCGAGGACCGCATCAAGGACCTCGAGACCCGCACGCCGTGGGTCGAGGTGAAGGTCAAGGACGACGTCGTCTCGGCCAAGTGCAGCGTCGACGGCGCCGAGCCCTTCTCGGTCATCGTCGCGCCCTCGTTCCGCGTCGACCCGGGCGACCACGAGCTCGTGGTCACCTCGCCCGGCCGCAAGACCTGGAAGAAGAAGATCACGGTCAAGGAGAAGGACGAGAAGCTGGTGTTGAAGGCCAAGCTCCCGCGCGAGGACGACAACGACGCGGAGACGGACGGCGACCCGGTCGGCGAGACGCCCGCGCCCACGCCGGTGAAGAAGCCGGTCGTCGTGGACACCGCACCCCCGGCGAAGAAGCCGGTGTGGGCGTTCGTGGCCGGCGGCGTCGGCGTCGCGGCGCTCGGCACTGCGGGGATCATGTACGCGCTCCGCGGGTCGGTGATCTCGGACCTCGACGCGGCGTGCAACAGCGCGCGCACGAACTGCCCGCCGGACAAGCGGAACCTCGAGGACACGGGCAAGACCTACACGACGGCGGGCAACGTGCTGCTCGGCGTGGGGCTCGTCGCGGTGACGACGGGCGTGGTGCTGTACTTCGTACGGCCCGGCGAGAAGTCGGTCGGCGTGACCTCCCTCGGGGTCGGCGTCGGTCCCACGCCGGCGGGAGCCTCGGTCGTCGGCGCGTTCTGATGCTCGGTGTGCTGTGCGCGCTCGCGGCGACCACGGGCGGGTCGTCGGTTCGGGTAGGCGTGCACGGAGGATACCAGGGCGGTCGCGAGCTGTTCGGCCTCGACTTCGACTGGGCGGGTGGACGAGGGGCCTCTCGCCTCGAATACCCCGCCGACGTGCCGCTGGTCGGGGCCACCGTCGGCTGGCATCCGGGCAAGTTCGCGTTCGTCGTGTCCGCCGAGACGAACCTCGGCAGCCCCAGCAACAAGATGGTGGACCAGGACTGGTGGGATCCTCCGGCGGGCGGCCCGCGCTACCCGATCGGCGAGACCTACTCGGAGATCGATCTGCGCTATGTGGGGCTCGACGCGGCCGTACGTCACGTCGTCGTCGGCCACCGCCTCCTCGACGCGAGCCTGGTCGGCGGCCTGCGCTTCGAGTGGAACGACCAATCGGTGCTGGGCGCGAAGGGCTGGATCCGCCGCGACGACGGCAGCGTCTCCGCCGGCTCGATCCCGCGGGAGATCGAGGCCATCCACTACCGCAGCCGCTACACCGCGCCGTTCCTCGGCGCACGCATCGACCTGCGGCCGGGGGCCGACGTCGAGGTCGGCCTCGAGGGCCGCGTCCTCCACGCGTGGTCGAACCACCTGGACGATCACGTGTTGCGCCACAAGACGAGCACCGCGGACATGCGCGCGTTTGGTGCGCTGGCGGCCCTCGATCTCAGCATCGGCCTCGACGTGCTGTTCGAGAACCCGTTCCGCGTCGGCGTCCGGGGCGAGGCGCTCTGGCTCGCCCGCGAGAACGGCAACCTCCACCAGGTGTTCTACGGCGACGACCCGGGTACGAAGGCGGACGAGACCGGGAGCGTGTACGACACGCCGTTCTGGTACTCGTACTTGCGCGTCCGAGGCGCCGCCTACGCCGAGGTGCGGTTCTGAGGGCCCGCTACTCGCGCCAGAACAGCTTCCAGGGGTTGTGCTTCACGTCGCGGGCGAGCTCCTGGAGGTCGTCGTAGATCTCCTCGTCCATCAGGAGGCCGCCGATGGTGCCGTTGCCCTTCTTGACGTGGGCGACGATGCCCTGCACGTCGGCCATCGTCTTGTTGGCGGTGCCGGCGAGGGTCTCCACCTCCTTGAGCGTCTTCTTGATGCTGGCCCGCTGCTCGGGGCCGAGCAAATCGGTGCTGATGGTGTCGAGGTGGGCGATGGTCTCGTTGGTCTTCTTGAGCAACGGGCCCGTGTCCTTGGCCAGCGCCGCCGTGGTCACGTCGATGTTGTGGAGGATGCGCTTGACCTGCGGGCTGTCGATCTTCTCCTTGGTCGCGTTGACCAGGTCGACGCCGGCGAGGCTCAGCTTCTCGGTGTTCTTGACGATCCGCGTGATCGTCTCCTTGTTGTCGAGCACGAGCAGGTCGACCGACTTGAGCAGCGACGCGCCGTGCTTGGCGATGTCGTGCAGCGGGCCGTCTTCCTTGGTGAAGGCGTCGTGCGCGAGGTGGAGGAGATCGCTCGCCTCGGCGAGGAAGACGTCGAGCCGGGGGGGATCCTTGCCCTGCCGGATGCTGTCGGGCGGCAGCATGGGCTTGTCGTAGGTGCCGGGGGCGATCGAGATGAACGGCTCGCCGAGCACGCCCTGGGTCGTGATGATGAACTGGGCGTCGTCGTGGACCGCGTCCTTGACCCGGTCCTCGATCGCGAGCTTGACCCGCACGAGGGCCCGCCAGGGCACCTTGGGATCGGGCTTGCCGGCCCGGAACTCGAGGCTCTCGACCTTGCCCACCTTGACCCCGGCGATCTTGACCGGGGCGCCGACTTGCAACCCCTGCGGGTTGTCGAAGTCGACGTAGAGGTTGTAGACCCGCGCGACCGACAGGCCCCCCATCACCACGATGAAGCCCGCGAGCAGCGCCATCGAGACGAGGATGAGCGCGCCGACCTTGACCTCGATGTTCTTGCCGCCCGCCGCCATGCGTCGACGAAGATAGCAAAGTCGGCGTGACATCGGGGTTATTCGACGCACCGCGGCAGTCGATTGCCCGCTAGAGTGGCGCCCATGTCCGAGGCGCCGCGCATCATCGACATCGTGTCCGACTCCACCGGCGAGACCGCCGAACGGGTGGTCCGGGCCGCGCTCCTCCAGTTCCCGGGTCAGCCCGTCCAGCTCCGCCTGCACACGCGGGTCCGCAACACCGAGGGCGTCCGCGCCATCATGCAACGGGCGTCGGCCGACGGCGCCCTCGTGTTCTTCACCGTGGTGTCGCCCGAGATGCGCGAGTGCATCCACACGGCCACCACCGAGCTCAAGGTGGACGCGGTCGACCTCATCGGCTCCTTGATCACCAAGATCGGGAGCTTCCTCGAGGCCTCCCCCGTCAACCTGCCGAGCGCGATGTTGCCCCTCTCCGAGGAGTATTTCCGCCGGATCGAGGCGGTGGAGTTCGCGGTCAAGAGCGACGACGGCCGCGAGCCGCGCAACTTCAAGAAGGCCGATCTGGTCCTCGTGGGGGTGTCGCGCACCAGCAAGACGCCGCTCTCCACGCTGATCGCCCAGCGGGGGCTCAAGGTGGCCAACTACCCGATCGTCCTCGGCGTCGATCCGCCGCCGGAGATCGAGGAGGCACCGCAGGACCGCTGCGTCGGGCTGACCATCGGGATCGAGCAGCTCGTGCAGATCCGCCGCGCGCGCCTCAAGCAGCTCGGCATGCCGGTCGAGACCAACTACGGCCTCCGCGACCACGTGCGCGAGGAGCTCGACTTCGCCGAGGGCATCTTCAACAAGCACCCCAGCTGGCCGGTGATCGACGTGACCGGTCGCGCGATCGAGGAGACGGCGGTCATCATCCTCGAGACGCTCCGTGAGCGAGAGAACCAGCGGGCCGCGGCCCTCTCCAGCATCATCGTCTGATGCGCACCCTCCTGCTCGGTCGACAAGGACAGGTGGGCAGCGAGCTCTTGATCCGCCTCGCCGCCCACGGCGAGGTGACGGCGCCCGCGCGCGCGGTGCTCGACGTGAGCGACCTGCACGCTCTCCGCAGAGCCGTAGTGGACGCGGCGCCGGACCTCATCGTGAACGCGACGGCGTGGAACGACGTCGACGGCGCCGAGCGCGACCCGAAGGGCGCCTACCGCCTCAACCGCGACGTGCCGGCGCTGCTCGGCGAGGAGGCCGCGCGGCGCGGGGCGCTGTTCGTGCACTTCTCCACGGACTTCGTGTTCGACGGCAAGGGCGACCGGCCGTACCGCGAAGAGGACCGCACGAATCCATCGAGTATCTATGGATCCAGCAAGCGCGCCGGCGAGGAGGTCCTCGAGGGGTCGACCGCGCTGGTGTTCCGCACGGCGTGGGTGTGGTCGCTGACCCGCAAGTCGTTCGTGAGCACGATGCTGTCGCTGGCGCGCAGCAAGGCGGAGCTCTCGGTGGTGGACGACCAGGTCGGCAACCCCACGTACGCTGCGGACCTCGCGGAGGCGGTGGCCACGCTGGTGACGCACGAGGCGGCGCGCGCGGGCGGCCTCTTCCACCTCGCGGGCGGCGGGTCGGTGAGCCGGTACGAGTTCGCGCGCGCGATCTTCGCGCTGGATCCGCGCAAGGAGGAGCACGTGCTCCGCGCGGTGCACCCGGTGAAGAGCGAGGCGTTCCCCACGCCGGCGGTGCGGCCGAAGCACGCGCCGCTGGACTGTGAGAAGGCCGCCCGCGTCTTCGGGGTGCGGCTGCGCGACTGGCGGGAAGCGCTGGCCGCGGGGCTCGGCGTGTAGGGTCCGTCAGGGATCGCGTCGACGTCTCGCGAGCAGCGCGAGGGTCGCGAGCGCGACGGCGAAGGCCTGCGGCGCCCGGGGCAGGCCACCCGGGCCCACCCCGCACCCCGAGTCTTCGGTGACACCCGCCGCCTGCGGCTCGCAGTGGTCGCCGGCGCACGCGAAGCCCAGGGCGCACTGCTCGGTGCTCGTGCAGCTCTTGTGGCAAGTGCCGACGGAGCGGTCGCACAGGTACTGGACGCAGCTCGTCGGCACGCCCTCCGGAGACACCGAGGCGGAGAGATCGGCCGAGCAGGTCGGGCGCGCGGGGGTGCAGGCGCCCGTCGTGGGGTCACAGGTCATGCCCTTGACGCAATCGTCACTGGTCGCGCACTTCGCCTTGCACGCCTTGTCGGTCGCGCACAGCAGCGAGTCAGGGCACGCGGCGGGCGCGTTGCACGCGCCCTTGCCGTCGCAGAGGGCGATCTTGCTCCCGCTGCACCCGGCCCCGCACACCGTCTTGCCGTCGGGGTACGCGCAGGCGATCGCCGACTTGCCGTCGCAGGTGCCCGCGCAGCCGTTCCCGTCGTCCGCGCAGGCCGGGCGCTTTTCGCCGTGTGGCTTGCCCGAGACGGTCGTGCAGGTGCCCGCCGCGCCCGCGACGTCGCAGGCCTGACACTGCCCGTCGCACGCCGTGTCGCAGCAGACGCCGTCCACGCAGAAGGTCGAGGCGCACTCCTTGGAGGCGCCGCAGGTCGCCCCGGTCACGCCCTTCGGTGCGCAGGTCCCGGTGGTCGTGCAGAAGGCGGTCGCCGCGCAGTCGGCGTCGGCCGTGCAGGTGGTCCGACAGACCTTGTCGTCGGCGCAGGTGTAGTCGCCGCAGCTCTTCGGCGTGGCGTCACAGCCTCCCGCGCCGTTGCAGGTCTTGCCGCTCGCGATCCCGGACGCGCAGGTCGAGTCGCCGCAGGCGGTGCCGCTCGGGGCGTAGACGCGACACGCGCCAGCGCCGTCGCAGAGGCCGTCGGCCTTGCACGAGGTGGGGAAGCCGCTGTCGGCGACGCAAGCATCCTTCGGGTCGCTGCCCGCCGCGACGGGCTCGCAGGCGCCGTCGCTCCCCTTGCCCTTCTTCGCGGCCGTGCACGCCTCGCAGGCGCCTCCGCACGCCTTGTCGCAGCAGACCCCATCGGCGCAGAACGCGGTCTTGCACTGGTCGTTCCGGCTGCACGTTGCCCCGAGATCGAGGTCGGCCACGCAGGTCGTCCCGGAGCAGTGCGCCGCGCCGGTGCACGCGGCGTCGGACGAGCACGTCGTGGCGCACGCCGATCCGGCGCAGGCGTACAGCCCACAGGCGACGGTGCCGTCCGCGCGGCAGCTCCCTGCGCCGTTGCAGAGGTGGGCCTTGGTGGCCACGCCGGCCGCACACGAGGCCGGGGTGCACTCCGCGTCGGGATCGCGCCCGTCGAGCACGAGCCCGCAGGTGCCATCGCTGCCGGTTCCCCGCTTGGCGGCCGTGCACGCCTCGCACGTGCCCGTGCACGCTTTGTCGCAGCAGACGGAGTCGACGCACAGCGAGGATACGCAGTCGCTAGCCTTCGCGCAGCTCGCGCCCAGCGCACGAAGGGAGACTTTCGCGACGAAGCCGTCCTGAACACCGCCGAACGTCCCGTCGAAGACACCGCTCGCCGGGAAGTCCGTCGAGGATGTCAGGCCGTGGAGCAGAGCGTTGCCGTCGCCGTCCACCGCGATGCCGCGACCCTCTTCGTAGTTCGATCCGCCGAGATACGACGACCACAGCAGGACGCCCGCGCCGCTGATCTTGGTGACGAAGGCGTCGTCGGAGCCTCCGAGGGTGGTGTCGAAGCCGCCGCTGGTCGGGAAGTCGAGGGACTTGGTCTGGCCCGTGACGAACGCGTTGCCCGCGGCGTCGACGGCGACGGCGCGGCCCTCCTCGATGCTCGATCCCCCGAGATACGACGACCACAGCAGCGCGCCTGCGCCGCTGACCTTGGTCACGAATGCGTCACCAGCGCCGAAGGTCGTGTCGAACCCGCCGGTGCTCGGGAAGTCGAGGGATGTGGTGGAGCCCACGACGAAGGCGTTTCCGCCGCTGTCGATCGCGATGCCACCGGCGTAGTCCTGGCTCGACCCACCGAGGTACGACGACCAGAGGAGGGCGCCCGCGCCGCTGATCTTGGTGACGAAGGCGTCGTCGTAGCCGCCCCCGCCGCTCGTGGTGTCGAACCCGCCCGTGCTCGGGAAGTTGGTCGAGCCCGTGTACCCCGTGACGAAGGCGTTGCCGCTCCCGTCGACGGCGATCGCGGTGCCGCTCTCGAAGTTCGATCCCCCGAGGTACGACGACCAGAGCAGAGCCCCCGTGCCGCTCACCTTCGTCACGAAGGCGTCGTTGCCGCTCACGGTCGTGTCGAAGCCTCCGCCGGTCGGAAAGTCCGCCGATCCGGTGGTTCCGGTGACGAACGCGTTGCCGGTGGCGTCGACCGCGATCCCACGGCCGTTGTCGGCCCCGGCACCCCCGAGGAAGGACGACCAGAGCAGGGTTCCGGTGCTGCTGACCTTCGTCACGAAGGCGTCTTGCCCGCCTCCGAGGTTGGTGTCGAAGCCGCCGCTGCTCGGGAAGTCGGCAGAAGAGGTCAACCCGGTGACGAAGGCATTGCCACCCCCGTCGACGGCGATGGCGAACCCAGAGTCCGAGCTCGCGCCTCCCAGGTACGACGACCAAACCAGGGCGCCGGAACCGTCGACCTTCGTGACGAACGCGTCGTAGCCGCCGAGCGTCGTGTCGAAGCCACCGCTGGTCGGGAAGTCGGCCGAACCAGTGCTGCCCACGACGAAGGTGTTGCCACTGGTGTCGACCGCGATGCCGCCCCAGCTCTCGGTCGCCGAGCCCCCGAGGTACGACGCCCAAGCGACCGTCGGATCGATCAAGAGCGGCGTCAGCCCATCCCAACCCTCGACGACCACGCCGACCTCGTGGGTCGCCGACACGAAGTGCCGTGCGGGGAGCTCCGTGCGCCGATCCGCCGAACCGTTGTGGATCGCGTAGGCGCGCAGGCCGCGCACGCGCAGCACGCCGAGGCCCGTCTCGACGTCGACGCCGCGCCCCTCGTCCACCACTCGTACCGCCGTCGCGCCTTCCCAGTGCATCCGGACGTCCGCGATCTTGGCGCCCGGTGACAGCACGAACCGATACGAGATCCCTCGCGGCGCGGGCTCCGTCACGAGGTCGATGCCCGGATAGAGCTCCTCCCACACGAGTCGTCCGTAGGTCGGCTGGTCGGGCGCCCACGCCGAGCTCGCGCCGACGAAGTGGTGCACGCGTCCCGCCGATGCTTGCTCCGCCACGAGCGCGCCGTCGCGCGCGCCGACCAGCGTGCAGTGCACCCCCCAGCCCTTGCGGGCCTGTTCGCGCGGCGAACGTGGATCGCGCGGCTCGGTGGTGGCTGGTGCCGACAGGGACCAGGCGAACCCCCGCTGCGTGAAGAACGTCGACGAGTTCGGGCGACGCATCACGAACCGGCCCGACCGATCGGGCATCGGCGCGATGGGCGAGGGGAGCTGGGAGGCCTTGCTCACGGGCCCTTCGCTGGTCGGCATGGCGGAGGTCGCCGCCGCCGGCGCGGCCCGGAGCCGACGGCGCACGGCGCGCGCGTCTTCCGAGGACAGCGCCGCCCCAGTGACGCCGCTCTCGCGCGGCGAACCTGGCTCACCGCTGCTGCAGGCCATCGCGGACAACGCCGAGACACCGATCAAGGACCAACCACTGCGCATGAACGCCCCCATCTGCAACACGCCTTCATGCGCCTTAGCAGACGTCCGGACGACAAGTGGACAGACGGGCCTTCGTGGACACGGATTGGACGCCGGCTAGACGAGGCGACCTCGTGTCCACCACGTCTACTCCCCGAGCCCGGCCCGCCACGACGGCGGCCCTCCGGGCCTCAGGAGGACGACGATGAGAAACCGTTCGCTTTCTTCGACCACGGCCTGGCTCTTCGGCGTGGTGCTGCTCGGCTGCACCACCACCAGCGAGGGCGATGCGGACGCCGGTCCCGATTCGGGGGTGACCGATGACACGGGGCCGATCGGCGATTCCGGCACGCCGCCCGATTCCGCCGCGAGCACGAAGCTCACGATCCTGGGCGAGGGTTCGGTGACCATCGCCCCCGGGAGCGTCTACAAGCCCAGCAACATCGACGGCATCCCTCCTTTCTCGAGCGCCTCGCTGCGGATCTCGATTCGCAACGACGACACCGCCGCCATCACGATCAAGGAGGTGGTCGTCACGGCCAAGGACGGGACGCTCCCTGACGAGTGGGTGCTCAACACTCCGGGCAGCACCAAGCGCAAGCCCTTCTCCGTCGTCGACGTTCCGGTGAGTGCGGGCGGCTCGACCGAGTTCGGCTTGCACTTCTGGGCCTTCGCCTCGGGGCCCCGCCCGGCGACGGTGATTGTACGAACGACGACGGGCCAGGAGGTCTCGTTCGTCGTGGACGGCCGTGGCCGCGACAACCTCGAGCTGAGCACCAAGGTCAAATCGAGCTGGCAACGCATGCTCGCCGCGCCCTCCGCCGATCTCAACGTCGGCGGCATCGTCAGCGACGGGGCGTCTGGCTTCGTCTACTCCGCGAACGCGACCCAGCTCGCGGACGTCCTCAGTCGCGATCTCGTAGTGTCCGGGGTGAAGGCCGACGGCACTCGGAGCTGGGCCAAGGTGTGGAACGAGCCCTGGTTGCAGGAGTCACCCCCACCGGACCACAACAACGAGACGGGCGGCGGCGCGGACAGCATCGACATGTCCGCCGGTCAGGTCTACGTGGCCGCGAGCCGTTCGGTCAGCGCGAGCAACTCCATCCCCGCGTCGTTCCAGGCGATGGTCGTCAAGGTCGACGCGGCCACGGGCGCAGTGGGCTGGGCGCGCGGATTCCGCAACTCGACGTTCGCCACCCCTGACCTCGGCGAGAACGTCGCGTGGCGCGGCGCCATGGGCTTCGGCGTGGACGCGACGATCTCCGATCGCGTCCTCTTGACGGGGTTCACCGGGTCGCCTCCGCGCGCCCTCCTGGTCGCCCTCGACAAGGCGACTGGCAACCAGATCTGGGCTCACCAGCTCGACGCGCGCAGCGACGGCCTCGCGGATCGCGGGTTCAGCGTACGCGCCGACAGCGCGGGCAACGGCTGGATCGGTGGGGACGAGAACGGTGCGGCGATGCTGGTCCGGTTGACCGGTCTGCAGGGCGCGACGCCGGCCATCGCCGGTGCGTGGAGTCTCGGCGCCGGCGTGGGCTCCAAGATCAACTCGATCAGCCTCGCGTCGAACGGCGACGCGATCGTGTCGCTGTGGACGGGGGGCGCCCAGCGGAAGTTCGTGGCGGCACGCTTGAAGACCGACGGCACGCTCGCGTGGGCGAAGACCTGGGACAGTGGCACGTTCGGTGATCTCAACAACGCCCACGTCGTCCGGCTCCGAGGAACCACGGTGTTCGTCGGCGGCAACATCGCTGTGCAGGCCGCCGACACGACCCACGGCGACGGGTTCGTGCTCGGCCTGGACGCGACGACGGGCGCCTACAAGCTCGGCGCGCTCTACTACTCGGGCAAGAACACCGACCTGATCGCCAAGCACATGGTGAAGGGCTTCGTGTTCCAGGGCACCGACGTCTTCACGCTCACACAGGGGACCACCGTCCAGAGCAACCTCGATCACTACTGGGGACTCTGGTACCAGGCGCCGAACGACACGCTGGTGCTGCCGGTCGGGGACGGCTCGGGGAGACTCAAGGACTTCACCACCACGCCCGCCGCGGTGCCGACCAGCCTGCTCTCCCTGGCCACGGGGGTATCCGGGCCCAGCGGCACCAACGGGGGAACCGCCCACGTGATCAACACCTCGACGATCTGGAAGGACCTGCCGACCGCGGCCGTCCACGGCGATCCGAAGGACTACTCGGGGGAAGCAAACCAGACGTACCCGCTCACGGCGAAGCTCACGCTCGCCGATTGATCGAGAGCGAGGGGTCGAGCTCGGCGGCGCGCGCGGCGCTGCTGAGCTGGCCCGCCTTGCGCGCCACGAGCTCGCGGGCCCACAGCTGCTTCACGAGCAGCGTGATCGCGGCCCGCAGCTGGTGGCGGTAGGTGCCGTAGGGCAGGTTCAGGCTCGCCGCCGCGGCGCGCTGCTTGTCGGCGAGCTCCAGGAACGTGACCTCGAGGACGCGCGCGCTGGCCGCGTAGGCGGGGCTCGCTCGGAGCTCCGAGCACGCCTCGCGGAGCCGGTCGGCCAGCGCCGCCGCAGCCTCGAGCGGGCTCGCTCCCTCCGGCAGGGCGAGCATGGTGCTCGTGAGCAGTGGGCTCTGCGCGAGCTCGTGGGGTCGATGCAGCAGCGGCAGCGCGCCGCGGACCGCGATGGCGAAGGCCGCCTCGTCCAGCGCGGCGACGGGGGGCGCCTCCTTCCGAGGCGGAGCGGCCGGGCCCATTCCGAGCGTGGAGAGAAGGCTCGACACGTTGGCGACGTCACGCGCGACGTCCTTCCCGTCCGCGACCTCCCGGAGATCTCGGTGGAAGACGCCGTGAGCTTCTCCGTCGATCTCGGTGTCGAACTCCGGCCGTCGCGCCATGCGGAACGGGCCCGCCAGGCTCGACCAGCGCTCCGGATCCGTGACGGTGAAGACGATGTGCTGGACGTCGCGCAGGGCACAGAGGATCGGGCCCGAGTAGAGCACCGCCGTCAGCTCGGGGCCGAAGCGCTGGTAGCCCTCGCGCGCGAAGCACCACCGTGCGAAGCCGGTGCCGCTCCCGACCGTCGCCGCCACCTGGGCGGCCGCGCAGGCCAGCGGATCGCCGGCGCGCTGCGCCTCGCTCGTCCGGTCCATCTCGAGCAGGAAGTAGACCCCTTGGGGACGATCGTCCTGGTCGATGACGACGAACAGGTTCTCGGGCTGCAGGGCATACCAGTGGCGGAACCAGCGCGCGCCCGCGCTCCCTTCGTGCTGCTCGATCTGCGCCGCGACCTCGTCGGCGTCGGTCCCACGGGCGACGCGCAGGTGGACCTGGGCGAGCTGATCGAGCCCGAGCCCCTCGCGGACGAACGCCAGGTCCCTCCGCGCGAAGATCATGCTGAGCACGAGTTGCAGCTTGCGCTCGATCGGCGTCTCGGCGAGGCGCCGCAGGAGCTCGGCGACGATCGCCTCGGCGATCGCCTGGTGCTCCTCGGAGTCGCGCGCCAGCGAGTGGGCGAAGACGGCGTCGCGCACCAGGGGGTGTGGCGTGAGCCCCCGTGGGCCGACCGACGCGAGGGTCGAGCGCTCTAGCCAGTCGAACATGGCGTCGGCCTGCTCTTCACCGACGATGGCGGCACACAGGCGGAGGTCGAGCGCGCTCGCGATCGAGAGCGCTCGGAGCGCCCGCCGGTGTCCCTCGCTCGGCGCAGTTCGAACCAGCTCGCGGGCGAGCGAACCGACGACGTCCTCGGCGAAGGCCGCGTCGAACTCGGTGCGCGAGCTGTCGGAGAAGCGCTCGGCGAGCAAGGAGATGCTCAGGGCGTGGCCGTGGCACGACTGACAGATCCGGCCCTGCAGGGCGGACGGCACGTGCCGCAACGAGAGCAGCTCCATCGCCTCGGCGTGCGAGAGCGCTCCCAGCACGAACTCTTGTGGATCGATCTGCATGCGCAGGTCGCGCCACAGGCGGGGATCGAGCCGCTCGCGGGAGGTGACCACCACGAGCAGCCGTGCGCCGGCGAGGGGGAGCATCCGATCGAAGAACCAGTGGGCCAGCGACGCCAACCGCTCGAACGCGTCGAGCACCAGCACGTCCGGGCGTGGGCCGACGCCGAGGGCCTCGAAGCCCGTGACCCCCTGCGCGCGCAGCGCCCCGAGCAGGTCCTCCGGATTCGGCGGGAGCTCGTCCCCGCTGAGCCAGTAGAGCGCGCCCCCGACGGCGCGGACCTCGTCCGAGAAGCGCCGAGCCAGGCAGCTCTTGCCGATCCCGCCGGGGCCGACGACGGCCACGAGCTGAGGAGCCGTCCCCGCCCGAGTCAGCGCGGCATCGAGCGCGCCGAGCTCGCTCACGCGGCCGACGAAGAGCGCCCGACGCCGGGCGAGTGCCGCTGCGGCCCACGACCTCTCACGCTGCGACGCCACCCGCGCAGGGTAATCGCGCAGGGCGAGGATGTCCCGCGTCTCGAACACGTCGGGCTCGTGCGGGGGAGCATGAGTCGCGACGGTGCTGGTCGGCCCCTGCCCAGCCGGCGCCTGGGACCTCGCCGCGCGTCGGCGATTCCGCCATGCTCGACCGATGGGACGGACGGTGTTGCGGATCGGGTCGGTGCTCGCCCTGCTCTCTGGTCTCTCCGGGTGCGCGGAGGATGCTGCGAGCGACGTCGGGACCGGGACCGATGCCGCGACGGACGCGGTCGGCGACACGGGGACGCTCGGTGACACGGGAGCGCTCGGGGACACGGGATCGGTCGGTGACGTGGGCGGCGACACCAGTGTGGACGCCGTGGTGGTGGACACGGCGATCGCCGACACCGCAATCGCCGACACCGGGACCGCCGACACCGGGATCGCCGACACCAAGATCGCCGACACCGGGATCACCGACGCGGGCCCCGGCGACACGGGCCTCGGCGACACGGGTCTTGTCGACACGGGCGCCTGGTCTCCGACGGCGCACGTCCACATCTACATCTCGAACACGTGCGGGGTGACGACCGACCCGGTGTCGTTCGACGTGCCGGCCGGGAAGACCGTGAAGGTCTCGTGGCACAACCACAGCCTGTACTACCGGGCCGACGTCTGGGCGAGCTACGGCGGTGGGTATCTCGCGCTCGAGAAGGGCGCCACCTGGAACGAGACCTACGAGCACTGCTTCATCAAGAGCACGCACACCGAGTGGGTCGACGTCACCCCCGAGGGCTCGCCCTCGCCGTGTGGGAAGCAGCGCGTCTACTTCTACTGCCACGCCTGACGCCTGGGCTGCCATCGCCCGGGACAAGGGGTGTCAGCCGCACTTGCCCAGGCCAGAGAAGGGCTTGACCCTGGTGCTCGCGCACGAGGCCTTCGCCCGGACGACGCACACGTTGCCCGTCTCGTTCACGCTGTACACCGCGGCGCGGTGGGCCTCGTCCCACTTGCCGTAGAAGCACTCGGCCGTGACCCGAATGCGTTGCGCCTTGCACTGGCAGTTGTTGCTGACCTTCGCCTCGGCCGCGGCGCACCCATCTGCCTCGCTGCACTTGCGAGGGTGCCTCTTGGTTCGATTGTCGCACAGCGTGTGCATGTCCGTCTCGAGGGCCTTCATCTTCGCGTCGTCGCAGCTCTGACGCGCACCGTACTTGCGCTGCGTGCTCAGCTCGCCGGGTGCCAGCGCCGGATCCCAGGAGTTGAAGAGCGCGCGGACGATCTCGGTCTGGGTGGCCAGGGGCAACGAGAGTTGCGCGTCGGCGGCCCCGGGCCCGAGACGATCACCGACCAGGCCGACCTCGGCCGGCAGCGCGACGCGCCAGAACCTGGTCAGTTCGAGGTCCTGGTCGTCGTCGGTCGATGCCGCAGCATCCTCCGCTGCCCGCTGCGCCGCCGCCGCGTCGTAGAGCGCGACGACCTTGGCGTTCCCGGCCTGGTCTTCTCCGACGAAGACCTTGGCCTGAGCCTCGGTTCCGAGGGGGCGGAAGCGGGTGACCCCGAAGCCCTGCGCGGTGATCTCCGACACCTCGTCGCGGGTCGGGGCGCAGCCGCTGAGGAGTGCCGTGGCGAGCGAGACGTTGAGCGCACAGACGAACAGGATTTGCTGGTTCTTCATGGTTGCACCATTCACTTGCAGGTGAAGCGCGGGTCCGACGCGCAGGTCATCTTGAGACTCGTGGCCTTGCCGACGAGCCAAGCTCGCGTCACCGTCTTGAGCTTCGCGGCGCCATCGAGGGACGCCGCGGTGCACCCGAGCCCGTAACCGCTCGTGCTCAGGCGCGGCAGCTTTCCGCTCGCCTCGCGGCCGGTCTTCTTGTCGATACAGTGGTACTTCTGGTCGGCGTTCACCGTGCAGGTGCGCCAGCAGGGGAGGGGCACTTCCTGGGCCTCGAACTCGCCCTCCTTGCCCACGTCGACCTGGTCGTCGGAGTCGGTCCGGTCCAGGTCGATGCCGAGCTGGCCCTCGCCGGGCTCGAGGGGTCGAGGCTCGTCGACGCGAACGGCACAGCCGCTCGCGAGGAAGATCAGACTGAGGACCGCAGTGATTCTCGACATGATGCGCGTCTCCTTCGAGCGTGGTAGGAGCACGGCCCATGCCAGCTCATGTCGTGCGGGAATGTAGGCGGCCGTCGCGAGCGCCTGTCACCGACAAAGCGCGCACTGCTGGCTCAACTACATGAATGTACATGCTATTTTCTCGAAGCGGGCTGTGGCGTGTCCTGTCATGCGCTGAGGACGCGGCCCCCGCAGGAGGGGGCAGCGAGTCGAGCTGCGAAGGTCCCGGCTTCCGCAACAGGTCCACCAGGCGTTGCGCTTCAATCGCAGTACATGACGCCCCGCGCGCAGCTCCGAACCCGTGCAGACGAATCACCCGAGCGGGCGACCTGGGTGCGATGCGCCACGTGATGGGAGCCGTGAGTTCGCAGCTCGCCTGCGCTGGCACGAGTTGGTTCGTAGCCGCGGCCGTGGTTCCCGCGACTTTTTCGAGCGCGGCACCATCGTGCGCGTGCATCCTCTGGGCATGACGCAGGTTCGAATCCCGCCGGCGCCGGGCACCCACCGGCATCGCGTGCACGAGGCCCTCTCTCTGCGAGTTCCGGCCGGCGACGACACCGCGACCCGCTGGCTCTCTGGTGTCGCGGCCTTCCGGGATCGCGACGGTGCGCGCGCGCTCCGGCTCGTCGGCGACGACTCGCAGAGGGTGCGTGGCGTCGCGTTCGTCGTGGCTCCGCTCGCCTGCGACGACCGCGAAGCCGCGGCTGCGCTGCGGGTCGCGTGGTCAGTGCGCGGCGAGCGCCGCCTGCTCCGACGAATGCGGCGGGCGGAGCGCCTCGCGGCGATCGACGCCTTCCTCGAGGGCCTCGCGCGCGACGGACACCTGCTCGAGCTGGTCGACGACCTCCCGTTCGGGTCGGAGCCCTGCGTGCGTCGGTTCCTCCCCCACGCCCTCGAGCGACCGAGTCATCGGTTCTGGGATGGGCTCGCCGTATCCCACCCCGCGGTCCTCGCGGATCTCCTCGAAGCCCGGTGGCGCGCCGTCGAGGGGGAGGCGGATCCGGTCACCCGGCAGCTCACGGAGCGACACCACCGTCGACTCGCGGATCGCGTCCCGCAGCCGGCGCTCCGCCTGGTCGAGCTGTTGCTCGAGCGAGGCATCGAGCCCGCGCAGGCGATCTTCACCGAGCTCCTGCGCAAGCTGCCCGCGGAGACGGTCGAGGTCGCGGTCCGGCACGCGGCGCGCGTACCGGCCGGCGTCTTCGCGAAGCGTCTCTCCGAGCTCGAGCCGTCGCTCCTCGGGCGGGTCGTCGCGAACGCTCCGCACCTGCTCGGGGAGTTCGGGCCGCGGGTCCGCACGCTGAGCGACGACCGCCGGCGGGCTCTCTCGGAAGCCTGGCGCGACGCGAGCGCGCGCTTCCCCGCCTGCGGAACGCACCTGCTCCGCTTCCTGCCCGACGACGAACTCCGTGCCGTCGCCTACGAGCGGTGGAGCCTCGCGGCGCGCGACCGTGACGGCGTCATCGCCGCGGACGCGCTCGCCGCGCTGCCGATCGAGCTCGCGGCGAAGGAGGCGCGCCGTCACCTCTTCGAGGTGGTGGCGCTCGAGATCGCTCCCGCTCGGCGGCTCTCCGGGATCGCTCGCTACCTCCCCTTCGCCGACCTCGAACGCGCGGTGGCCGATCAGCTCGGGCACCCCGATGGTGCGACGCGCAGCCTCGCGCTGACCGAGCTGCTCGCGAACGCGGGCGTCTACCCCGACGACACGACGCTGCCAGCGCGAGCGCTCGAGCGGGTCCTCGCCCGCAAGTTCGAGCAGGACCCGGTGCGCGGGGCCATGTTCGAGACCCTGGCGCGCTGGCCGCGGAGGGTGTGGAAGCGCGAGCACCTGCCCGCCGTCGGTGCGGCGGTCCGGGACGCGCTCGACGCCGCCGATCTCTCCATCTCCACCGCGTCGGCGGCGCAGAGGCTCGTCGCGCGCCTGTTCGGGGTCGACGGAGCGTGGGCCGCCGACCTGCTCGCGACGACGATCAAGGAGCGCGGCGCGCTCTACGATCCGAACTTCGGCGCGAAGCTCTCGGACGCCGACGTGCGCATCGCCGCGCCCCACCTGCTGGCGATCGTCGAGGCGTGGACGACGCAGGAGCGTGCGTACTGGCTCGTGGCGTTCGCGAACGGGCTCGGTCCGCGGCTGCACCTGGTCCCCGGGCTCGGCGAGCTGCTCGCGCACGCGCGCACGCAGACGCCGTGGGAGTGGATCGCGACGCAGTTCACCGAGACCCTCGCGCGGCACGACCCCGACCGTCACGCGGCGACACTGGAGGCCGTGGTGCGGCAATACCGCGAGCGGCGCTGGTTCGACGCGACCTTCGCGCTCGCCGAGCTGCACGGCCTCGTCGGGCACGAGACGGCGCGCCGCCGCAGTCGAAGGCGCCCGACCTTGCCGGAGCCCCTGTCGGCCTGGCTCGCCGACATCGCGCGCTCGCTGGATCAGAACCGGTCCCCGCAGGCGTTGGCCGCGCTCTCTCGGCGCGACCCCCGCACCTTCGACCGCGTGACCGCCGAGGTGCTCGCCGCCGACGCGAGCGTCGCGGCCGTGGCGCCGGTGCAACGCTGGATCCATCGCCACCGACAAGATCTGCTCGAGCCCTACCTCGATGGTGCGCGCATCCGCGGGCGCTTCGCCTCGGGAAAGACCAGCTGGATCCTGCCGTTCGCGGACGGCTTCTTTCGCTGGACCCCCGACGCGGTCGGGCGGTTCGCGCGCGCGCTCGAGGCGATCGTCCTCGATCCCCGTCGCGACACGCCCGCGGTGTTCGACGCGCTGACCCGCTGGCCGCGCATGGAGTACGCGTCGATGGATCGTCTGCTCGCGCTCGCCCGCGACGAGCGACCGGCCATCCGCGAAAAAGCGATCCGCGTCCTCGCCCGTTGCGACGCCGGGCAGGGGGTGCCGACGCTGCTCGCGTGCCTCGCCGACGAGCGCGCGCGGTTCGCGATCTACGGTCTTCGTCGCGCGCTGTTCGGCATGGTCGGCGACCGTGCGCTCGCGCTCCTGACCGACGTCCCGATGAAGAAGGTGACGGTCGCGAAGGAGGTCGTGCGCCTCACGGGAGAGCTGCGCGCGGCCGGCTCCTTCGCGCGGCTCCGGGAGCTCTCGTCGGCACCGCTCCACCGCGACGTTCGGATCGCGCTGCTTCGCGCGCTCTGGGATCACCTCGATCGCCCAGAGACGTGGACCCTGTTCGAGGCGGCGGTCACCGATCCGGACTGGGTGGTCGCGAGCCGCCTCGCCGACATCCCCGCGAATCGGCTGACCACGGCCCTCGACGCGAGCCTCTCGGCGCTCCTCGCGCGGCTGGTCGCGCGGCCCGAGCCCGAGGCGCGCATCGATCTGCTGCGGCGCGCGGCGCTCCTCTCCCTCGTCGACCGCCAGGGAGTCTTCCTCGATGCCTGTCGCGCACGGCTGCGCTCGCCCTACGACGACGAGACCCGCGCCGCGGTGCAGGCCGTGCTCGCGCGCTCCACGGAAGACGACGTCCCCGCCTTCGAGGCCGTGCTCGACGGCCTCCGCGAGGACCCCCGGGCGCTGCACGTCGCCGCCGCCGCCCTCGTCGCGCACGACGTTCGCGCGCGCCGCAGCCATCGCCACGCGGCCGCAGCGCTCGAGAAGGTCGCGCTCCGGGATCCACGCTGGAGCAAGCTCGCGGTCGAGGCCTCTGCGGCGCGGGTCCTCGCGGGTGAGCTCGTCGCGACCCTCGAGCGCCTGGCGGAAGCGGGCGCGCTCGACGTCGACGCTGCCATCGCCGCGAGAGACGCCGTGGCGACGCTCCGGGAAGAGGACCTCGAGGCGACGACCGCGGCGCTCGGCGCCAGCCGACACGCGATCGTTCGACGGATCGCGGTGTGGGCGCTCGAGCGTGACGCGGGCCCCGGTCGAGGCTGGACGCCACCGCGCCTCGCCCTCCTCGACCGCCTGCGTTCGGATGCGGCCGCCGAGGTCGCGGGCGCGGCGGAGCGCGTGTGGCCGCCGCGCGAGATGTGCCCGTCACCCGAACGGTCGTCGCCGCCACGTCCGCGCAGCTAGTCATCCATTCACGGGACGATGCTGGCGCACGGAGCGGCGCACTTGAACGCGGCCGAGGTGCAGCTCTTGTCTCCGATGCAGTCGTCGCACTGCTGCACCTTGCTGAAGTAGTTGGCGTCCTTCGCGGCAGCAGAGTTGCAGCGGTCGCGACAGCCGGACTGATCGTACTTGGAGTCGTAGCAATCGGCGTAGCGCGAGCAGATCTGGCTGCAGTCGATCTGGCGTTCGATGGCGCTGCAGCCGGTGCTGCCCTGGGCGACGAAGGCCACGGTCAGGCCGACGAAGAGCGAAGCCGTGGCGACGCGGAGCGAGAGGGGGTTCATGCCGCGGCCTGCAGCAACCGCTGTGCCGCGCAGGCTCATCAATCGCCTCGCCCCGCTCCGCGCCTCCAGCGACGGTATCCGCGCGGTTGGCGGCGGGCGCCGGAGCGAACGTCGAAACGGTCGGGACGACCGCCGGTCGTGAAGAGGTCGCAGCGGCGGCCACGCGGTTGCGCCGAGTTCCTGGGTCATTGTCGGTGATGACCTGCGAGCGCACCTCTCGCTGCGCGGTATGCTTGCGCATGGCCAAGCCCACGAGTTCAGCGCTGCTCTTCGCGATCCTCGCCGGCTGTGCTTCCTCGGAATCGCCCAGCGCTCCGATGGATGCAGGCAGCGACAGCGCGTCGAAAGACTCCGGCGCCGACGTGCTGTCGGACACCCCTTCTGGTCCCGACACGAGACTGCCCCCCGTGATCTGCAACAACCCGCTGCCCTCCGACTTCGTGTGCGAGCCGACGCGCGACGCCCCGGGCAAGAGCGTCTGCACCGACGCCGCGATCGACGCCATGCTCGCGTGCTTCGGGACCACCGGCTCCGACGCGGCGTGCGCGAAGGCGCAGGCCGACTTCCCCGCGTGTGCGCAGTGCGCGATGAAGGACTGGCTCGTCGACAATCGGCTCTCCGCCGCCGCGTGCGTCTCGAAGATCGACCCAGGCGCTGCGTGCGCCCGCGCCGTCCAGTGCAACACCGACTGTCTCGCGTTCGTCTGCTCGGACAAGAAGTGCGATTCGACGCCGGGCTCGGGGAGCGTCGCCTCGCGGAGCGAGCTGCAAGACTGCTACGTCAGCGCCCAGTTCGCCGGCTCTTCCGTGAAGGGCAAGGGCGCCTGCTACGACCTGGCGTCCAAGGACTACGCGGCCTGTGCCGCGGAATCCAAGTACGCCGTGTGCTTCCTGAGGACCATCGACGACGCACGCTTCTTCCTCCGCGGAGCCTGCCGAGACGGGGGCGATTTCAGCAACGTGTCGGTCGCGAAGTAGCTCTTGCGAGCACATCTAGAGAACGCGCCATTCGTACCCGATGCGCACACGGAGTTCGCGGTAGATCTCGCCCTGAAACCCTGCGCTGGCCTCAGGGTCGACGTGCAGCCAACCACCCCATAGCGGAATGCCTAGCCGATAGGCCAAACCCACGGTCATGCCGACGTGAGGGTAATGAGCACCTACGGCCGGGTCGACCAAGCCGACACCTACGCGCGGCCCATGGCGCCACGGGTGCGGTCCGAAGTCGATGCCGGCCCACAGGAGGCCCTCGCCCGTGAGGCCAGCTCTGTTGACGCTCGAGTACGCCGTGAGCGAGAGATCGAGCCGCAGCGGCAGGCTCGACGGAACCCACTCGAAGCGACCATACACGAACGGTCGGTACGCAGGCGCGGGCGGCTTCGGCCCATCCGAGGAGATTTGCAGCTGGTCCCACCGGCCTGCGCCGGCGCCCCCGTGAACCGTGAACGCTGCGACGAGAACGGCCGGAACGATCACCGTGGGACTCCAACGCTCGCCCGATGCAGCATCGCCTCGGAAGTCTGATGCTCCCTCGAATCTAGCACGCAGAAGAGCGCGAGCTGTCGGAGGTTACCCCTTCCTAAGCGGATCGCGTCAATCGCAGCATACCGCGCCGGCGCGCAGCCCTGCGCCCTTGCCGTCGTCGTTGCACCCGCCGAAGACGCGGCCCGTCGTCGTCGACTCGTACCCGCACGCGACCCACGTGCAGTAGTTCCCCGAGCCGTCGTACTTCGTGGCCGCGCAGGCGCGCATGGGCGCGTTCGCCGGGCAGAAGTTGCTGCTCGTCGACTTCGACGCGCGGCACGCGGTCTCGCTGCCGCTGCCCGCGAGGTAGTCCTTCACCCAGTAGTGGTGGTTCGGCGCGAGCCCAGCGCGCCGCGTCGTGAACTCGTCCGCCGTGCACAGGTGCCGGCCCGCGCCGCACAGCTTGCTGCCCTCGCTCCAGGCGACGGTGCCCGCGCAACCCCACATGCCCGCGCCGGCCGTGCCGTCGAACGTCTGCTGGACCGAGCCGCTCGCGCACGCCGCGCCGGTGCACGCGCCGAACGTGTCCCAGGTGCAGGTCGCGGTGCACGTGCGGGTCTTGGTGCCGCCGTCGGGGCACGCGCTCGTCTCCGTGGTGCCGGCCGCGCAGACGCCCTCGGCGCCGCACGTGCCGTAGTCGCTCCACCCCGTCGCGAGGCAGGTGCGGGTCTGCGTGCCGCAGCGGCCGCAGCCGCGGACCTCGGTCGCCCCCACCGTGCCGCACGGCGACGGCGTGCCCTCGCAGGCGCCGAACGTGCCCCACGTACAGCTCGCGGTGCAGGTGCGCTTGCGGGCGCCGCCGCCGGTGCAGGCCTCGCTCTCGGTGGCACCGGCGGCGCAGACGCCTTCGCCGCTGCACGAGCTGAAGTCCGACCACTTGCCGTTGCTGCCGCACACGCGCACGCGCGAGCCGCACTTGCCGCAGGCGGCCTTCTCGGACTGACCGGGCGGACACGGACCCGTGTCGACCGCGCTGTCCGACGGCGCGGCCGTGTCGTCGACGGCGGCGTCGCCGTTCTCGAACGACACGGAGGAGGAGCTGCACCCGAAGGCGCCGACCAGGGCCCAAACACCGACGATCCAGGTACGCATGCGCCTCCAGCAGGTGCGGGCCGGGGTCGGCCCATTCGGAGCGAAGGACCGGACAGGGACGGTCCGAGAGCGACAAAGCGCTTTCGCCCCTCTGACAGGACGGCAGCGTCCGCGTCGCAAGGAAAGATCGTCGGGGCGGCCGTACGCCACCCTAACGCCGGAACGCGCGGCGCGCGGCGGCCCGCAGGACCTCACCGTGCCGCAACACGAGCCCCGGGTGCCCGGTCTCGACCCACACGAGCTCGCTCCCCTGCCAGTGCTCGTGCAGCCGGCGCGACTGATCCGGCGACACGTACCCGTCGTGTTTCCCCGCCACGATCACCGTCGTCGCCGCGCTCTTCGGCACCGCGTGGCGCAAGAGATCCGCCGGCGCCAAGAGCTCCGCCAGCCGCGCGCGCGCGTCCTCGCCGCCGAGCGCCGCGAAGTCCACCGACCGCGAGAGCAGCCCCTCGAGGAACACCGGCACCGGCGACGCCGCCGCCGCGAACAGCGCCGTCGCGAGCGCGCGCTCCTCGCAGGTGGCCACGATCGCCGCGATGCTGGCCCCCATGCTGAACCCCGACACGCCGAGGTCGTGGAAGCCGTGCGCCTCGAACCAGCCGAGGATCCCGCGGATCTCCTCGACCACGCCCACCGTCATCGCGAAGTGGTCGCGCACCGTGCGGATGAACGCGCCGGTCTGGTCCGGGGGACGGCGCGCGCCGTAGAGCGGGTTCTCCACCAGGACGACGCCGATCCCGTGGTCGCGCACCAGCGGGCCGTAGAGCAGCTTGCGCAGGCTGAAGCCCTGGTCGCCGCTCGCCGCCGGCACCACGTAGATCGGCGTCGCCTTCGTGAAGTGCGGCGGCAGCATGCGCAGGAGGTGCCCCTTGCGCGCGGCCTCCGGCAGCTCCGGCACTGGCGACGCGTACGTGCCCTCGGCGAGCTCGAGGCCCTTCTGCACCACCGTCCGCTCCCACACGATCTCGACCTCGCGACGCGGCAGCCGCCAGCGCGGGGGCGCGACGAGCGCCTCGATCTCCGCCACGTCGCCGAAGCCGTCGCGGAACAGGCGGGCGCGCCCGGTCTTGCGGGCGACGAGGTGGTCGAGCCAGTGGGACCTCGCCATCCGGCCGACCATAGCGGACCGCCCGACCCTCGGCGTACCTTTGGGCCCCGATGGAGCTCGACGAAAAGCCCCTGCCCGATCCGCCGCCCGACTTCGTGCTCAAGGCCGTGATGGCCGCGCGCCAGAAGGGGCGCGCGGCGTTCGACGCGGCGTTCCCGGCCGAGGTCGTGCTGCTCGACTGGATCGGCGGCCTGCCGCGCCTGATCATCGCGGGGCGCATGGCCGCGCTGCGCGTGCCCGACCTGCTCGCGCAGGGCCCGCTCTCGTCCGAGGAGATCGCGACCCGCCTCGGGCAGGACGTCGACGCCATGCACCGGTCGCTGCGGGTGTGCGCCGCCCACGGCCTCTTCACGCTGCGCGGCGACGGCAAGTTCGAGAACAACCGCCTCTCGCGCGCGCTCGAGACCGGTACCCCGAGCCGCACGCGGGATTTCTTCGAGTACTACGCCTCGGCCTCCAACGTCGCCGCGTGGCGCGATTTCCCCGAGACGCTGCGCACCGGCGAGAACGCCTTCGACCGCGTGCACGGCGTGAGCGTGTGGGACTGGTTCGACGCCCACCCGCACGAGCGCGAGACGTTCGCGCAGGCGATGATGGGCATGTCGGTCATGGTCGCGCCCTTCGTCGCCAAGATGTACCCGTTCCACGAGCTCGGCACGGTGTGCGACGTCGGCGGCGGTCGCGGCACGCTGCTCAGCGAGCTCCTCGTGCGCAACCCCGGCCTCAAGGGCATCCTCTGCGACGCGCCGGGCGTGCTCGACTCCGCGCGCAGCCTCGTCGCCGCGCGCGGGCTGGTCGACCGCATGGAGCTCGTGCCGGGGAGCTTCTTCGACGAGGTGCCGAGCGGCGCCGACGCCTACCTGCTCAAGACCGTGCTCCACGACTGGGACGACCGGCGGTGCGAGAAGATCCTCGGCGTCGTGCGCAAGGCGATGAAGCCCGGCGCCAAGGTCCTCGTGGTGGAGCAGCTCGTGGAGCGCTTCTCCGACGACCCGATGGGCACCGGCAGCGACGTGCAGATGATGATCGTCTGCGGCGAGGGCCGCGAGCGCGGGCGCGAGGAGTTCGCCGCGCTCCTCGACCGGTCGGGGTTCGCGCTCGGCCGGGTGTTCGAGGGCCCGGTGACGGCCGTGATCGAGGGCGTGGCGCGCTGACCGGGATTTCGCTACGGTCCGCCTCCCATGTCGCACGGTTTCACGCCTCACAAGACGGGCAACGCCATCCTCGACAACCCGGGCATCGTCGCGAGCGTGTTCACCGCGGTCGTGCTGTTCGGCTTCGTGTTCCTGGTCGTCACCTCGGGCGGCGGCCACGGGGCGGGGCATGGCGGCGCGCACGGCGCGGCCAGCGGCTCGGCGGCCCACAGCGCCGCGCCCGCCGCGAGCGGCTCCGCGTCCGCGGCGGCCCCCGTGGCTGCGCCGCACTGAAGGCTGTCGAAGAGTGGTCCCCGGGCTGAAGCGCTTCAGCCCGGGGGCATTCTTCGACACGCACTGAACTCGATTCTCTTCACCACGTGACGCCGGTGGTCACCCCCATGCGGTGGTTGCCGTCCACGTCGGGCACGAAGAAGAAGTGCAGCGGCACGTAGAACGCGCCCGCGCGCGGCGTCCAGCCGGCGGCGAAGATCGTGTGCGCGAAGCTCTCGCGCAGTGGCGTGAGGTTCACGCCGACGCCGAGCTGGAACGAGTTCTTGAGCTCGAAGCCGATCAGCATGTTGCCGCTCGGCCAGAACTTGCTCTGCTCGAGGCCGCTCGCCATCACGTTGCCCACCAGGATCACGTTGAGCCACGACGAGCCCGTCATGCGCCACATGCCCTCGTAGCCGATGAGGAACTGGTGCGGCGAGCGCATGCCGACCTTCTGCGCGAGCGTCTGGCCGTCGAACGCCTGCGACGGCTTGTCGGCGTCCATCACGTAGCCGTAGCCGAGGCGAAACCCGTTCAAGAACTTCTGGTCGACGAGCGGGTCCCCCGTGCCGCTGGTCGACGGCGAGGCCGTGTCGGCCGTGGGCTTGCCCGAGGAGAAGGTGGTCTCGACCTTCACCGCCGCGGTCGGCGGGGGCTGCGGCGGCGGCGCGGGCGGCGCGAGCGGGGGCTTGGGCGCCGGCGGATCGTCCTCGTGGTTCTGGGCGTGGGCGGCGACGGCGATCGAGCAGATCCCGAGGGCGAGCGCGAACGACACGGGTGCGCGTACGGACGCCCGAGCAATCGACTGGTGCATGAGCACCTCCTTGTCGGGGCTCGCTCGATTGCAAGCGCGCGGCCACGCGGCGATTGTCGCTGTCGCAAGGCGAGCTGCGAAGCGCGCGCACCACTCGCTCGCTCCAGCGCGCTTCGCACCGCCACCGACCCTTCGCGGAGCGCGTCGCGCGATCGTCGCGCGACTGTCAGCGCTCGGTCTGCGCGCGCTCGACGCCGCGTCGGGCCTCGCGCAGCGAGAGTCCGGAGAGGATGCTCTCGTTCGCGTCGCAGAAGCGCGCGACCGCCTCGGGCGCGGTGGCCGCGTAGTTGCGCAGCGCCCACCCGATCGCCTTCCGGTAGAAGAAGTCCTTCTCCTGCGCCCGCGCCTTGCAGTACGCGAACAGCCGTTTCGCGTCGGTCGCCTTCTTGTACTTGTTCTGGTGGAGGATCGCCGTGCGCGCGATCCACATATGGTCGGACTGCGCCCACTCGTCCATCACGGCGGCGAGCACCGGGTAGCGCGCCACCAGCGGGCCGACCGCGTTCTGCGCGAGGTCGTCGACCGTGTCCCACCACGACTTCTCGAGCACGAGCTCGCGCAGCACCGCCAGGAAGGCCGGCGTCCCGACCCTGGGCACGTGCCGCCGCAGCAGCGTGAGGGCGGTGTAGGCGAACTCGCGCTCGGGCTTCGCGAACAGGAGGCGAGCGGTCGTGGCGAGCTCGGCCTCGGTCAGCCGCCCGCGCGGCCCGCCGAGCACCTCGGCGATCGCCTCGCGCTCGAGCTCGGTGCGCGTGTCCTTGGGGACCCCGAGGAACGCGAACTGGCCGCGCATGTAGGCCTTCATGCCCGCCGCGCGCTCCTCGTCCGCCGCCTCGCGGAAGCGCCTCGAGAGCGCCGCGACGAGCCGCTCGGGCGTGCCCACGCTCAGCTCACTTCGCGGCCGCGACCATCGCGGCGAGGCGGTCGAAGGCCTTGATCAGCGTCTCCTCGCTCGGGCCGAACGAGAAGCGGATGTGGTGGCGGAACCGCGAGGCGCGGCCGGTGCGGCGCTTGCCCGGGTTGACGTCGAAGAACTCGCCGGGCACGCAGATCACCTTGTGCTCGAGGGCGGCGCGGAAGAACGACTGGCCGTCGGCGATCGAGGCGGGCAGGTCTTCGACCGAGCCCCACACGTAGAACGTGCCCTCGGGCTCGGCGTCGATGGTCACGCCCAGGGCGCGCAGGCGCTCGATGGCGAGCTTGCGCTTCCGGGTGAAGCTCGTGTGGATCGCTGCCGTCTCGGCGCGCACGTGCTCCGGGGTGAGGAGCGCACACGCGGCGCGCTGCATCGGCTTGCTGCCGCCACCGTCGAGGAAGCTGCCCGCGCTCGACACGGCCTCGATGACCGACTTGGGGCCGACCGTCCACGTGACACGCCACCCCGGGTAGCGCCAGTTCTTGGTGAGGCCGTCGAAGATGAGGATCGGATCCTTGTCGACGTCCTCGACGTAGCGCGCGGCGCTCTCCATGGCGCTCGCCGCGAGGTCGGGCGACTCGTCGCCCTCGCGCTCCGGGTAGTACACGTAGTGCGAGTAGAACTCGTCGAGCAAGATCGCGCAGTCGAGCTCGCGCGCGGTGCGCACCCACGCGGCGAGGTCGCCGCCGCGGATGTGCTTGCCGGTGGGGTTGCAGGGGTTGCTGAGGAGGAGGGCCGAGAGCCCGCGGCCGAGGATCTCGCGGCGCAGGTCGCCGACCGAGAACGAGTAGCCGCGGTCGCCCTCGAGCAGGATCGGGATCGCGGCGAAGTTGCCGAAGACGTCGAGCAGCTCCTCGTAGGCGGTGTAGTCGGGGAGGAAGTGGCCGAGGTTGATCTGGCCGAGCGAGGCGGCGGCTCGCGTGAGCGCGGCGCGTCCGCCGCCGGAGACGCTGACGTTCTCGGCGCTGTACTTGCTGCCGAGGCCACGGCGGAACATGCGGTTGTAGAGGTCGGCGATGGCCTCGCGGAGCTCCCAGAGCCCGGCGACGGGGGCGTACTCCTGGTCGTCGCTGCCGATGGGGACCGACTCCATGCGCGCGGGGGCGCCGGGGAGGGGGCCCGTCTCCGGCTGGCCTTGCCCGAGGTTGCACCAGTCCGGATCCTGCGGGGAGAACCCGAGCTTGGTGGCCTCGGTGGTGACGAAGATGACTCCCGTGCGCGGCACCGGGCGGAAGGCGGAGATGTGGGTCGACATCGCCGCACCCGGTTATCATGTGCTACCTCTCGCGTCCTCCCGGGAGGACTGTCATGCGTCGTTGGTCTTCGATCGTCGCCAGCATCGTCGCGGCCGCTGCCCTTTCGGCGTGCGGCCCGAGCGAGCCCAAGCCCAAGGCCGGGGAGGGTCAGACCGAGGAGCAGGCCAACTACGCCCTCGAGCGCGCCAAGAAGAAGGGCGACCCGGACGAGCTGGTCGAGGTGTTCCAGAAGTACGGTCAGTTCGCCGCCGGCAAGTCGGCGCTGCGCATCGCCGCCCGCAAGTACTTCGAGAAGGCCCTCGAGGCCGCCGAGGCCTGCAACGAGGAGGGCGTGAAGAAGAACCTCGCCAAGATCGCGCCGTACACGTCGGACGACCCGCAGATCGACGAGGCCTACAACGAGACCAAGGACGCCACCGGCAAGGAGCGCAAGCGCTGCGAGCTCGTGCGCGTCGACGAGCAGGTCAAGAAGCTCGAGGCCAAGTGGGACTACGTCGGGGCCTTCAAGGCGATCTCGGAGGCCAAGGAGGCCGACGGCGGCGCGCTCAAGACCCGCCGCGTCGAGCTGACCGATCGCTGGAAGGGCTTCGTCGACGACACCCTGCGCAAGATCATCGCCAAGCGCTCCATCAAGGAGATCCTCGGCGACAAGCGCGAGGCGTTCGAGAGCGCGGTCGACCCCGAGGCGCTCCCCGCCGAGGTGAACGCCGACGCGCAGAAGCGCAAGAAGGCGTTCGAGGGCTGCGAGCTCCTGTTCGAGACGATGGAGGACGGCTGGGTGATCGACCCGCCGTCCAAGTGGTGGACCTTCGGCCAGGCCAAGCCGCGCAAGCCCGAGGCCCCCAAGACCGAGACCGGCGTGGTGATGGCCAAC
>JAEUKC010000140.1:0-15946 GCA_016794445.1 Myxococcales bacterium | reverse complement strand
GAAGAGCTCGGCCCCACACCCACGACCAAGACCACCCCAGCGCTCGAAGCTTGGCGGTGAAGCATCGCGGTGCCCCCAGCTAGCTTGATCCAGATGCGCCGCTGTGGCGGAGCCAGAGCGTTGGCCTCGCGCCTGGCCGTTCGCGACCGGCAAGCCAACGGCGCGACGACCGGGGCGCAGCAGCTGCGCTCCTCGTTGCCGTAGTAGACGTGAGCGAGCGGCGCGCCCGATCTGCGTCGAAGGGTGTGTTCCGTCGGCGGGCGCAACGTCGTCCGCTACGCCCGCTTTCGTCACTCGGATCGAGAAGTGCTGCATGTCAGAACCCCGGCGGGGGCGCGCCGATGGCCGCGGCGCCGAAGACGATCAACGAGCCCGACGGCAGCCCGGCGATCGCGGTGAACGGGTGTCCACCCCGCGTCAGGCGTCCTTGCCGGTGGCGGCGTCGAGGATGCGGGGACCTTCGTCCAGCATGACGAGGAGTCGCTGACCGTCTGGCGAGAACGCCTTCGGCTCCTCGAAGCCGATCTGCTTCCGCTTCCACACCTGCTTCCAGGTCTGGGTGTCGAGCACGCACAGGTCGTCGCCGCGGATGCACGCGACCTTGCCGCCGTGCTCCACGAACTGCTCGGCGGGACCCTTCAGCGTGTGCAGGAGTTCGCTCTTCCACGGGTCCCAGATCTCGAGCTTCTCGGTGTGGCCTACCAGGAGTCGATCGTCGCCGAGCCAGCCGAGCCGGTACGCGCCTTCGCCCACACGCACGCCGCGGGCCTTGGGCTCAGGCGTGAACACGTACGCGAAGTCGTCCTGCGTCTGCGCCCAGCCCTTGCCGAGGGGCGAGATGCACGCGCTGTAGTACGTGTCCGCGCGCTGCTCGCGGAGGATGGTCTTGGCGTCGAGGTCGCAGAAGAGCGCCCGGCTCTGGTTGGCGGCGAGGGCGAAGCGACCATCGGGGGTGATGTCGATCTCCTCGCCCGAACCGGTTTTGCCCGCGTGCTTCCACTCGGCCTTGCCCGTCGCGGTCGAGTAGGCCTCGAGCCGGTGGTAGGCCACCGTGAACACGCGGCGACCGTCCCTGGAGATCGCGACCTTGTCCGCCTCGTTGATCGGGAAGGTCCGCAGGAGCTGGCCGCCGATCGGGTCGATCAGCGTGACCCGGGCCGCCTCGCAGACCCACAGTCCTTCCTTGGTCCAGGCCACCGCGCGCACGTGCAGGAAGGTCGGCTTCGCCGAGGCAGCGGGGCGCGTGACCTTCTTCTTCGGCGGGAGCACATCGTCCGGACCGTGTGCGGTGACGCTCACCGGGCCGACGGGGCGGTCGTATTCACCGTAGGCCTTCTTCACGTTGGCCGAGATGGGGCCCTCGATGGTGAGCTGCGTGAGCCCGCCGTCTTCGCCGCGGCGGAAGATCCAGCGGTTCGTCTCGTCGACGAGATCGAGCTGCTCGATCGAGGTGAGCTCGACGACCTCGACCCACTGCGCCTGGGAGTGCTGGGTCCCCTCGACGACCAAGGTGCGTGGGCGGACTTCGACCATCCCCTCGAGCCACGAGGGCGCCGCTTGCCAGGCGACGTGCAGGGTTCGCAGCGCGGGCAAGAGCGGAGAGATCACGAGCTCCCGGAACTGATCGAGGTCTTCGATCTCCACCTCGAGCTCTTCGATCTTCCAGGGAGCAGGCGCAGACAACAGATGCGTGGCCGAAGGACCCCGTGCCACGCGCAGGTTCGTCATCGTCGGGCCCACGAATCCCACCGCGTCCTCCTGTCCCATCGGGACCTGGCCGGGCTTCGACCACTCGAGGTCCACCAGGGTGGCCCAGGCCGGATGGCTCCCGAAGCGCTCCGCTTCACCCCCGTTCTTGAACTTCACGACGGCCTTGGCGAGGAAGCCGCGGCGGAACTCGCATTTCGCACCGAGGACCGGCGCCAGCGGGCCGAGCCACTCCTTGCCGTGCTTCGTGAGCAGCGCCCGCACCCGCTTGTCGTTGGCGGGCGTCGGCTCGGCGCACTGCAGCTGGATCAGCTCGGCGCGCGGGTCGCCCTTCTCTTCGAGGAAGTCCGCGTAGACGAGGCGTGGGCCGTCCTCGTCGGGGTGTGTGTACACATCGGCGAGCAGCGCGGCCTCTGTTCGCGCGCCCTTCGGCGCCGCGGGCTGCAGCGAGACGAGGGTGGCCTCGAGAGCCCGGACCTGCACCTGCTCGGTGGCGGTCAGCGCGACCTCGGGTGGGGCCTTCTTGGCGACGCTCACGAGGGCACGGCTCAGACGCTGCTGCATCGTCGCGCGCACGTTCCAGTTCTTGGGAAGCTCCTCGGCCAGCAGCGCGAACCGAGGATCCTTCTGCGCCTCCACAGCCTTCCAGACCGTGTCCCAGAACCCGAAGGCGCCGTCAGAGGTGTAGGGGACCTCGCGGAGCAAGGTGATCAACGCGTCGCCGACGCGTGGATCAGCGCCCCACTGGATCAGCCCGTGGACGCGGGTGCCGACGTCGTCCATCTTGCCCTCGCGCAATGCGGCGAGCAGCGACGACCGACCGAGCATTGTGGACGCCTTCGCTGCCTTCGCCCACGCCTGCGACGAGCCCTCGAACCTAGGGCCCGCGTGCGCGTTCGCGAGCAGGGTGCCCAGGGTCGCGAGCTCCGCGGCGGGGCGCGCGCGCCAGGCTTCCAACAGCTTGTCGAGCGCCTCTTCGGCGCTCTTCGGCAGGGTCTTGGCCACCGCGTCGAGCGCGCGACCGAGGGGGCTGTCGGCAGCGGGCGCCGCAGCGACGACCGGCGCGGCCTTCGCGGGCGGGGGAGGCGCCGTCGGCGCAGCTTTCGCGGGCTTCGCGGGCGGCGTGGACGCAGCCTTCGTCGACGTCTTCGCCTTCTCGGCTGTGGCCTTCGGCGCGCCGCCGCCGATCGCCCCGCGCAGCAGCGCGACATCGGCCTCCGCCAGCGGCCGCGGCGTCTGCAGCGACATCCCGAGCTTGCCCTTCTCCGCGGTGATCCCCTTGCCGGTCGCGAGCACGAGCTTGCCGAGCAGCGGCGTCACGTCCACCACCTTGGCGACGTTCGCGCGCCCGACCCACTGCTCGCCGTCGAACGAGAGCCCCTCGAGCACCGCGACCAGCCAGAGCCGCTCGTCCGGCGGGCGCACCGTCACGAGGAACAGCGCGCCACCCTCGCTCAGCGAGGCAAGCCCTGGGTTCTTGCTGACGTAGCGATCGAGCGGCCACACCCCGCCGAGCGCGAGGCCCTTCGGCGCCTGCTTCTCGAACACCGCCTTCGACACCACCGCGAGGACGTCACCCATGACGCGATCGTACGGTCAGTTCCAGCGCAGACCCACCGCGAACGTGGTCGTCACGTAGCCGAAATCCTTGCCTGCGCCGCACGCACCGAACCGGAACGTCGCGCAGCCGAGGGTGTCCGAGTAGCGATCGAACCGGCCCCCGCCGAAGGCCAGCAAGAGGTCGATGGCCAGCGGCCGCGCCCACGTGCCGATGCCCAGTCCGAACGCGACGCGCCCCTCGCTGCCCCACAGCGTGGCCCGCTCCTGGGGATTGGTGGGTGCGGGCTGGAAGGGGTCCGACGAAGGGTCGTCCCTCGAGAAGTCGTAGCCGAATCGCCGCCGCCCGAACGCGACCTCGAGGTGCATGCTCGTGGTGTGCGGTCGACCCATCGCAAGCAGTCGCGCCGTCACCCCGAAGAAGTCCGTGCTCGCAGCGCCGCCGGGGTTGCGCTTCCCGGCGGAATGGAAGCCGTGCTCGTAGAACGCGCTCACCGCGAACAGTGGGTGGAGGCGGATGCCGGGGTGTAGCCCGACGAAGGTGCCGCCTCCGGTGTACGGACCGAAGTACTTCGCCGACAGCGACTCGTACCCCGCGCGCGCCGCGACCGTCAGGGACGGGGTCGAGAGCTCGCTCGCTGCGGCGAGGAGCACCGGCAACATCACGGACCACCATCCGCGTCGAGGGTCTCGGCGGTGTTCCCCGCGTCGCCAGCGTCGTGCGGGCGATAGGGCCCTTCGGGCAGCGGCGGCGTCCCGTACGCGGAGCAGGCCGAGACGATGGCTCCGGCAGCCGCGGCGAGGGCGACGATCCCACCCAGCCGTCGGGTGGTCTGACCCGCCTCGCCGTGGCGCACCGATGGCCGACCCCCGCAGAAGGGGCAACGCTCCTCGCTCCGCACGTGGCGACGACAGGCCGAACAGGGAACGAGCATGGCCTCAGTCTTCGGCGCTTTGCCGATCGTGACAAGACCGATCAGCCGAGAAAACACCACCCGCGGCCGCGGTACGTGGGCGCGAGCTCGACGCGAGCGCCGTCGATCAGGTGGTACTCGGAGAAGTGCTCCGCGAGCTCTCCCGCCTTCGCGTGGCGGAAGAAGATCGGGTCGCCGAGCGCGACGTCCACGCCGGCCGGCAACACCACCGGCGTCTGCACCTCGCCCGCGCCCTCGAGCGGCAACAGCGCACACCCCTCCGGCAGCGCGGGGATCGGCAGCCGATCCACCCCCGCCTGCCCCGAGGCGACGAACCCACCACCGAGGCAGGTGACCATCCCGGCCTTCGGGCGCCGCACCACCTGCAGCGCGAAGTACGCCGCGGGCTCGAACCGGATGTCCTGGTAGTGGTCGAACAGGTGCGAATCGAGCAGCCCCGAGCCCGCGGTCACCTCGGTGAGCCACGGTTCGCGCGAGGTCCAGTCCACGCTGCCCGAGCCGCCGCCGTTGTAGATCTCGATCTGGTGCCCGCGCGCCCGCAGCACCGTCGCGATCTCCCCGCGCGTGCGCTCCACCTCGCGCTGCGCGCGCACCTTCAGCGCTCGCCGCGCCGCGCTCACGATCTGCTTGCCGGCGAACGAGTCGCCGAGCCCCGCGATGTGCGCCTCGTACCCCATCACCCCGCAGAACCGCAGGTGCGGCGTGCGCGCCACGCGATCCGCGAACGCGGCGATGTCCGTGGCGGTGCGCAGCGGACTGCGCCTCACCCCGAGGTGCACCGTGTCCCCGACCGGGCGGAACCCGAGGTCCACCTCGACGATCACGCGCCCCTCGACGCCCGCCACGCCCGCCGCGCTCGACAGCGCCTCGAGCTGCTCGATCGCGTCGCACACCACGCTGACCGTCGTGCGCTTGCTCGCGGCGACGAGCGCCTCCTGGTCGGAGCGCTGCACGGTGGGATACGCGAGCAACAGATCCTCGAACCCGTCCTCGGCGAGCGCGAGGGTCTCCTTCGCGCAGTAGGTCATCACGCCGCGCGCACCCTTCGCCGCGAGAGCGCGCCGCAGCAGCGCCGGCACCCGCACCGACTTGCTCGCCACCCGCAGCGTCTTGCCCGCCGTGACGACCGGGGCGAGCAAGCGCGTGAGGTTGCGGTCGAACGCGCCGAGGTCGACGAGCGCCGCGGGGAGCGGCGCGCCGTCGAGGGCCTTCTGGAACCGGAGGTAGCGCTCTCCTAGGGCTTGCACAGCGCAACGTTACCAGGCACGCGCACGGTCACCACGCGGGCGTCCGTCTCCACCGTCTTGTCGCCGATCACCACGATCTTGAACGAGAAGACCTGGTCGCTGCAGGTGGCCGGGATGTCGACGTTCTGCATGACGAGCGAGAAGGAGACCACCGTGCCGGGGCACAGGTTGGTGAACGAGTCGAAGACGCCGTCGCCGGTGGGCGCAGGCAGCAGGTCGGCCGTGGACGGCGCGGTGCAGCCAGCGGGCAGCGGCGTCGAGAACGAGACCGGGATGCCCTTCTTGAAGAACTTGGTCTCGTCGAAGGTGGTGGTCGTGTTGTCGCGGGCCTCCAGCCACACCGTCTTGAAGTTCACGAACGTGGTGAGCTTCGTGATCGCGTCGACGATCGCGGTGTCGATGCCGGTGCCCGACGTGTTGCTGTCGAAGACGAGCGGGCAGACCTTCTTGCCGGTGCCGTCGTCGACCGCGGGCACCGAGCCGCCGCTGACGCCGTGCGGGCAGGTGCTGCCGTCGGTGCTCGGCACGGTGGTGCTGGTCTTGATGGCGAAGTACTCCTCCTGGCGACGCGGCTGCTGGCCGCCGAAGCCGAGGATGACGTTGATGCCGATGAACTTGCCGCCGATCTTGGTGATCGCGTCGACGGCCTGCTTGACCGTGTGGGGCTTGTTCGTGTCGGTCGAGCCGAAGGACGACGCGTTGTAGAACGCCATGTCCCCGCCGGGGGGCGCGTTGTCCGGGTCGCCCGCGAGACGGTGGAAGATCGCGTCGGTCGCCAGGATGAAGATCGGCGCGGAGTCCTTGCGGAAGCCCATGCCGCCGATGTCGCCGTGGCCCTTGGCCGCGTCGAAGCCGACCGCGGGATTGAACTTGGGGGTCCACACCGCGCCCGAGGCGGCGTTGAAGCCCGAGCCCACGGCGGCCTGGTAGAGGCCCTCGATCTGCGACTCGGCGATGTCGTTGCCGCCGCCGGGGGTGAGCTTGTTCACGCCGGCCTGCGCGTCGGTGAGGCTGGTCGTGACCCGCTGCCAGAGCTTGAAGGGGAAGTCGCCTGGGCTGCCGTAGGGGTTGATCGGCATGTCGCGGTGGTCGCCGACACCGATGGCCACGTCGGGGATCTTGGTCTTCAGGCTGCTCGCGATCGAGCTCAGCGAGGTCTTGAGGCCGGTGATGGTGCCGCCCATCGAGCCCGTGGTGTCGATGACGAACGCCACGTCTGCCTTCTTGATCTGCGGCTTGAAGGTGAACTCCTGCGTGCGCGGGAGGCCCTTGTACGGCAGGTCGAACGAGAAGCCGCCGATGGTGCCCGGGTTGCTCTTCGGGTCGAGCGGGTCGGTGCCGGCCGCGATCTCCTCGGCGTCGGTGTAGCCGTCGCCGTCGGTGTCGGGCTTGGTCGGCGAGGTCTTGTACTTGTTGAACTCGTCCTTGTCGGAGAGGCCGTCGTTGTCGCTGTCGAGGTCCTGGAAGTCGGGGATGGTGTCGCCGTCGGTGTCGATCGGCGGCGTGACGACGGTGTCGTCGCCGGCCTCCTGCTTGTCGGTCATGCCGTCGCCGTCGCTGTCGAGGTCGAGGTAGTCCGGGGTGCCGTCCTTGTCGGTGTCCTTCTTGTCCGACTTGCTCTCGTAGAAGTTGCTGATGGTGTCGCCGTCGTCGTCGGTCTTGTCGACCTCGCCGCAGCCGCCCTCGATGCACGCCGTGCCCGGGCAGACGTTGCCGCAGAGGCCGCAGTTGCGCGGGTCGTAGGCGGTGTCGACGCACTTGAGGCCGCACTTCTTGAGCGGGGAGCCGCAGGTGGTCGAGCACTTGCTGCCGATGCACACCTCGTCGGCGCCGCAGGTGAGGCCGCAGCCGCCGCAGTTCTTCGGGTCGTTCGCGGTGTCGGCGCAGGTCTTCCCGCACGAGGCGAGCGGGGCGGGGCAGACGACGCCGCAGCCGGTCGGGCCACAGACCTCGCCGTCCGCGCACTTGGTGCCGCATCCGCCGCAGTTGTCGGGATCGCGTGCCGGATCGACGCAGCGGTCGCCGCACTTGAGGAGCGGCGCCGAGCAGGTCGCCGAGCAGGCGCCGATCGCGCAGAACTCCCCGACCGCGCACGACTTGCCACACGCGCCGCAGTTCTTCGGATCGCTGTCGAGGTTCGTGCAGGTCGAGCCGCACTTCACGTCGGGGAACGTGCAGCTCCCGTCGAACGGAACGTCCGAGGTCCCGTCGGTCGACGTGTCGGTGCCGCCGCCGTCGACGGTGCCGAACGGATCGAGCTCCGTGGCGCCTCCGCAGCCGACGAGGCAGCCCGCGCTCCCGACGAAGAGCGAGGCGAGGAGGGTCGCAAAGGAGGAAGAAGAAGAGGTTCTCGACATGGGCTTCCGCGCAGCCGGAGCAAGGGCCGGACCGCTCCCGGTATCGTTGTCGACCGCGGGCAGATCGTCGAGGTGAAAGGCGAGGGCGGCGCAACGTGGCCCAGAGCGGGACCAGGGCACCACCCCACGGATGATCAGGCCCAGTGCCGGCAGACCCCACGGACGGGGCAGCCTTCGCAGCGCTTCGCGTCCCGACGGGACGGGCAGGCCTGCAGCATTCCCATGTGACAGAGCGCAAAGTCGAAGCGGACGGGGTCTTCGGGATCGAAGCGGCGGAGGGCCTCGGTGATCTCCTCGGTGGTGGTGATCGAAGGTGTCGCGCGGTCGGTGAGGCCGAGGTTCCGGGCGAGCTTGTGGATGTGCACGTCCACCGGCACGAGCAGCTTCGCGGTCGGGACGTGCTCGCGCCAGAGGCCGAGGTCGCACCCGTCGGGGCCGCGCACCATCCAGCGCAGGAACAGCAAGAGGCGCTTGCAGCCGCTCGTTCCGCGCGGATCCGGCAACACGTGGCGGGCGCCGCGCGAGGCGCTCTTCTCGAGGCCCCCCTCGCGCACCGCGTCCACGAGCGCGGCGAGCGCCTCGCGCACGGAACCCGTGCGGGCGAGCGCGGCGCCGAACAGCCGACCCATCGAACCATGCGCGCGCTGCACCCGGCGCGCGCCGATCACGAGGCCCGCGAGGTCTGCCGCCACGTACACGCGGTGCTTCCAGCCCCGCAGCGCGCGGCGCACGGCCGCGGGGTCGTCGGCCGTCTTCGCGGGAGAGGGCCCGAGGCGCTCGAGGGCGTCGTCGAGCTTGCGCACGAGCGTCGTCACGTTGCCGAACGCGACGGCGCTCGCCATCAGCGCGACCAGCTCGGCGTCCAGCGGGTCCGGGTAGCGATGCACCGCGCGCACCGGGTCGCGCTCGATCTCGCCTTCGACGTCGCACTCGGTGATGATCCGCTCGAGGGCGGCGTGGACCGGGCCGCCCCTGGCCAGCCGGTCGCGCTTCACGGGGCCTTGGGCGGGTACGCGTACTTCCAGCGCTTGTCGGTGGCGCGGTCCCAGATCTCGAGCTTGTTGGGGCGATCGCTGTCCGGGATGCGCACGTCGATGGTGACGTCGAGGCCCTTGGCGTAGGCCTCGCCGGCGACGTCGTCGTCGTGGATCAGGGGGAAATCGAAGCGCACGCGCTCGACGACGGTGGGGCCCGAGTAGAGCTCGACGGCGAACCGGCCGAGCTTGCGCGGCACGGCGGCCTTCTTGGCGAGCTTCTCGCGCGCGACCTTGGTGATCGAGACCTTGCCCTTGTCGAAGCGAATCGACAGCACGAACAGCGCATCCGCGACGAGGGGGGTCGGATCCGGCTGGATGCTCTTGTCGCCGGTGGCGCTGCTCGACGCGCTGGTCGAGGCCTTGGTCGAGCCGCTCGTGGAGGCGCTGGTGGATGCGCTGGGCTTGGGCGCGGCCAAGAGGACGGGGGCGGCGGGCGCGAGGCCCCCGAGCAGGCCGAGCGCGGCCACGCCGGCGACGACGAGAGGGGCGGTGATCAGGGTGCGCATCGGAGGGCCTCGGCCAGATCGAGCCCGAGGAACGCGGCGAGCTCGGCGAGCTCGGGCGGGATCGGGGACGAGGCGGAAACATGGCCCCCGGGGAGCCCGATGTCCACCCGCGCGCAGTGGAGCGCGATGCGACCGGGCACCCGCACGGCCCCGGTCGACGTCGTGATCCGCCCCGGACCGCCGTAGATCCGGTCCCCGACGAGGGGCACCCCGGCCGCGGCGGCGTGCACCCGGAGCTGGTGCGTGCGCCCGGTCTCGGGCGCGAGGGCCAGGGCCAGGTAGGCGCCGTGCGTCGCCGCCACGGCCACGCGGCTCGCCGCAGGGAGAGCGCTCTTCTGCCCCTTCGGCACGGCCTTGTGCACGCGGGGCGCGCGGTCCGGGGCGAGGCTCCATTCCCAGCGGGCATGCTCGACCGCGAGCGCACCGACGCCGAGGGCGACGTAGAGCCTCTGATAGGCTCCTTGCTCGCGCGCGAGGCGCAGCGCCGTCGCGGCCGCGCCGTCGACCGCGAACGTGACCACGCCCGACACGTCGCGATCCAGCCGGCTCGTCGGGTGCAGCTGGGAGGGATCGCGCCGCGTGACCTCGGCCGCCCGGTGCAAGAGGCTGTGCGCGCTGCCCTTCTGGTCGGGGATCGTGGGCATGCCCGCGGGCTTGTCGACCATCAGGACACCGTCGCGGTCGTGGAGCACGAACGGCTCGGGCAACGCGGCGGTCGCGGCAGCGTCGTGGACGAGCAGCTCCTCGCCCGCTGGCACGTTCTCGCCGAGGGACGTCGCGCGACGGCGACCCACGAACACGCGGCCCTCGCGGAGCGCAGCGGCGGGCACCGCCAGCGCGGACAGCACCGCCCCGACCGTCGTCGGTTCGCGGACCACCCTGCGCAGCATCAGAGGATCTCGACGACGCCGCGGTCGCCGTCGAGGCGCACCGTCATGCCATCGCGCAGCCGCTTGAGCGCTCCCTGCACGTTGACGACGCACGGGACCCCGAGCTCGCGCGCCACGATCGCGGCGTGGGAGAGCGGGCCACCGAGCTCGGTGACGACGCCCGCGGCCGCGACGAACAGCGGGGTCCAGCCGACGTCGGTGGTGCGCGTGACGAGGATCTCGCCGGGGCGCAGCTCGGTCGCCTGCTCGGGGCTGGCGAGCACCCGCACGGGTCCCGTGACCACCCCCGCGCACGCGCCGTGGCCGCGCAGCGTGGGACCCCCCGAGGGCTCGACGTGGACGAAGGGCGGCCGCCCGACGAAGGTGTCCGGCGGGTCGGGCCGCGCGAGGTCCCGGGCGTGCTGGGCGCGACGAGCGGCGATGATGCGATCGATCGGGCGCGCCTCGCCGCGCAGGGCGGCGAGGATCTCGTCGACGGTGCAGAAGAAGACGTCGTTCGCCACGATCGCCGGGTCGCGACGCGAGAGCCGGCGGTTGGCCTCGAGCACGGCGACCCGGATGCCACCGAGGACCCAGGTGACCCACGCGCGCATCTGCTCGCGGAGGCGCGCGAACTTGTGGCAGCGCGCGACGAGGTGGCGGAGCGCGGTGCGCGACGCGAAGCCGAGCTGCGCCTCGAGCCTGTCCATCGTGGTCGACGCGCGGTGCGAGGCCTCGTCGAGCATGGGCGCGTAGGGCAGGCCAGCTGCGCCGCGCTGAACGTAGAGCGCGAGGGTCGCGAGCGGGAAGCTCTGGTCCTCGCGCCAGCGCGGCGTGGCGAGCTCGGCCTCGCGCACGGCGCGGTCGCCGTACGCCGCGACCCAGCGGTCGAGCGCGTCTCGCGTCGGTCCGGGCGGCAGGTCGTGCACGGCGCGGGGGGGGTGCTCGAGCAGCACGGCCTTGGCGGCCTCGTCGCGCAGCGCGATCTCCGCGACCCGGGCCAGCGCGATCGTGGGCCGCGCGCTCTCGAGGTCGCCGAGCCCCTTGCCGGCGCCGCCCGCCGTGACGTCCGCGGCGAGGCGGGTGGCCTTGGGCTCGTCGCCGTCGCAGGCCGTGCGCTGCAGGAGCATGCGCAGCGCGAGGAAGCTCGAGAGCGCGTTCGACGCGCAGGTGAGCATGAGCGTGCCCGTGCGATCGAGGAAGCGCTGCAGATCGCGCAGCGTGGTGGCGACGCCGTCGTCGGTGAGGATGCCGAGATCGCGGGCCTCGAACGCCGCGCGCATGCGGCTCGCCTCTCGCTGGTAGACCTCGAAGTCCTCGTCGAGCCGCGCCTGCTCACGCACGAGGCGCGCCGCGGTGAGCGGCAGGCGCGCGTAGAACCCGCGGTGGGAGGCGCCCTCGACCTGGGTGGCGAGCAGCGCGGCGCTGTCGGAGGTGCCCCCGCTCATCCCGAGCAGCGTCGCCGGATCGAGCCCGGGGACCGCGGCCGCGACGCGCATGAACGCGGTGAGGTTCAGGTAGAACCGGCCGTGCACGTTGGCGACGAACTTGGTGCCCCGCGGCACCGAGCACCCGAGCGCGGCGAACGCGCGGCGGAAGCCGAGCTCGGAGAACGTCTCGGCGACCGACCACGTGAGCGGGGTGGCCACGCCGGGCAGCGCCTCGGCGAGGTTGGTGCACGACCACACGGTGGCGGCGTCGCCCCCCTCGGGGAAGCCGCGCTCGACCACGGGCCGCGCCTGGAGCAGGTGCAAGACGTCGTGCCCGTCGACCGCCACCTCGATCTCCCACGGGCCGCGGCCGAGGTGCGTGAGCCGGTCTCCGGCCGCCACGATCTCGGCGAGGCGCGCCTCTTCGAGCGCGGGTGCGTCGCGGAGCGCCGTCGGCACCTCGACCACCTCGGTGCCGTGATCTCCGACGAGCAGCATGCGGGGCTTGTGCGCCAGCACCCTCTCGGTCGCGTGCGACTGGCCGCCCGAGACCCGGATGCGCACGACGTCGGGCGTGGCGTGCCCGGAGACGATCGGCCCGCCGAGGCCCCAGGTGGCGTTGACGAGCACATCGAGCGCGCCCCCGGCCTGACCCGCGACGGCGTGTTGCTCGGCGACGGCGACGGCGCTGGCGCGCGCCTCGATCACCACCTGGATCACCACGGCCATCGCCGCGGCCTGCACCCCGATCTGGCCGAGATAGACCAGCGCCCGCGGCAGGAACAGCGAGGCCCAGACGTCGCGCACGGCATCGACCAGCGCCGCGTGGCCACGCACGCCGAGGTGGGTGGTCGCGAGGCCGGCGAGCGAACCGTCGACGCCGTCTTCGCAGGTGGCGCTGGAGCGCACCGCGAGCCCCCACGGGGCCTCGGCGCCGAGCTCCGTCGCGAGCCGGGCGAGCTCGAGCTCGAGCGCGCGCGGCAGCTTGGCCTCGCGGATCCGCGCGTGGGCGCGCCCCGCGCGTTCGGTGCCGTCCCTCGTGCCCTGCAGGCGCAGGAGCGTGCGCACGTCGTGCCCCGGGGGCAGCACCTCCTTGCACACGCTCTCGAAGATGGAGGCCGGGATCACCACCCCGGTGGGCACCGTGAAGCCGTGCCGCACGAGCCAGACGAGGCGAGACCCCTTGCCGCCGAGGGTCTCGACCGAGGCGTCGAGGCGACGGCGCTCGGAGCGGGAGGCGGGATCGCGGGCCAGCTCGTCGAGACTTGGCAGATGGAGGGGTTCGGACACGACGCGCGCATCCTACCCGACCGTGCGCCTGGACGGGTGACAGGCGGGGGCCTACGAAGAGACCACCGAAGTGGAAGCCCAGCCGACCGTGACCGAAGAAGCCGACGAAGGTCCGACTTGCCCTTGCGGGCACGGCATCGGACACCACATGGTCAGCGACGAAGAGGTGCACGGGGTCCTCGGCTGGGTGGCCGTCCTCACGGGGATCTCGTGGCCGCCTCGCCGGATCGACTATCGCTGCCGGCGCTGTGGAAAAGTCTTCGCGCAGGTCGTCCCGGACAAGAACCAGCCCTGAGTCGTCGCGGCGATGCCGCGGGCCGGATCGCCCGTTGCGCCCCGCCGCAGCCAAGGGTTGACTCGCTTCCCCGCGCGATGAGCTACCTCGTCCTCGCCCGCAAGTGGCGCCCGCAGTCGTTCGACGACCTCGTCGGGCAGGAGCACGTCTCGCGCACGCTCGGCAACGCCATCGCGCAGGATCGCGTCGCGCATGCCTTTCTCTTCACCGGCGTACGCGGCGTCGGCAAGACCACCAGCGCCCGCATCCTCGCCAAGGCCCTCAACTGCCTCTCGAGCAACGGGCCCACCGCCGCGCCGTGTCTCGTCTGCGCGGCCTGCAAGGAGATCGCGGCGGGCGTCGACGTCGACGTGCAGGAGATCGACGGCGCCTCGCACACCGGCGTCGACGACGTGCGGCGCATCCAGGAGAGCCTCCCCTACCGGCCCGCGCGCGACCGCCACAAGATCCTGATCGTGGACGAGGTCCACATGCTGTCGGGGAACGCGTGGAACGCGTTCCTCAAGACCCTCGAGGAGCCGCCGGCCCACGTGAAGTTCATCTTCGCGACGACCGAGGTCCACAAGGTCCCGATCACCATCCTGTCGCGCTGCCAGCGCTTCGACTTCAAGATGATCTCGGCGCAGCGGATCGCCGAGCGGGTCCGCTACATCCTCGGCGAAGAGAAGATCGTGGCCGACGAGGCCGCCGTGCAGCTCGTGGCGCGCGAGGCCGCGGGCTCGATGCGCGACGCGCTCTCCATCCTCGACCAGTGCATCGCGTTCGGCGGGGCCTCGCTGGTCGGCGACGAGGTGGCCCGGGTGCTCGGCGTGGCCGATCGCGCCGCGCTGCACGCGCTCGCGAGCGCGGTGGTCGAGGGCCACGCCGACCAGGCGCTCTCGCAGATCGACGCGCTCGCCCGCGGCGGGTTCGACCTCGGGCACGTCGCGCGCGACCTCCTGCGCCGTTTCCGTGACCTCGCGGTGGCGCGCGTAGTCCCCGAGCCCGAGCCGCTGCTCGACCTGGCCGACGCCGAGCTCGCCGACGTCAAGACGCTCGCGGCGCGGACCAACCCGGACGACCTCGCGCGCATCTTCACCGGCCTCTCCAAGATGCTCGACGACATCGCCACGGCCGGCACGCCTCGCCACACGCTCGAGATCGCGTGCGTGCGCCTGGCCCGCCGTCCGCCGCTCTTGCCCATCGACGACCTGCTCGCGCGCCTCGAGTCGCTCGAGCGACGCCTCGGCCCCGGAGGGGGTGGCGGAGGCGGTGGAGCGCGACCGGGCGGGGAGAATCCGGGCGGAAATCGTCCCCCCGCCCGGCCGATGCAGGGCGCCGCGCCCACCCACGCCGCGCCCACCCACGCCGCGCCGAGCACCTCCGCGCACGCGAGTGCGCCGATCCCCGCCGCGCAGCCTTCGCCCCCGACGATGCACGCGAGCGCGCAGTCTTCGCCCCCGACGATGCACGCGAGCGCCGCGCCGCTCGCGGTGCCGTCGAGGCCGAGCGTCGTCGACGTCAAGCCCTCGAGCCAGAACGGGCCCGTCGATCTCGGCCGCGCGTCGAGCGGCAGCATCGCCGTCGCCCGCGCCCCCGTGACCGAGCCGCCGAAGGCCGGGGGCTCCGCGCAGGTGGAGCCGGTGTCCGGGGCCCACGTGCAGCCCGCCCACATCCGCGAGCCGGCCACGCTGGCGCGCGTGCGCGCGGTCGCCCAGCGCGTGCGGGCCACCCGCTCCCAGTGGGGCACGTTCTTCGAGAACGGGGTCGTCCTCCGCTGCGACGATCAGGTGCTCGAGCTCGCGTACGGCCGCCGCACGTTCTTCGCCGGCCAGCTCGCCGACCGCGCGATCGCCGACTGCTTCGCCGAAGCGGCCCGCAAGGAGCTCGGCCTCGAGCTGCGCCTCCTGGTCGTCGACGGCGCGCTCGAGGGGCTCACCCTCGCCAAGGTGCTGGGCGACGAGAAGGCAGCGGCCCTCGGGGCGGCCCGCAAGGCCGTCGTCGATCACCCGCTCGTGCAAGAAGCCATCGCGATCTTCTCGGCGGAGGTCCGCACCGTGAAGCTCGCCGGAGAAGAGAGCTAGGAGGTCCCATGTCCATGAACGAGCTGATGCGGCAGGCCGCGCGCATGCAGCGCCGCATCCAACAGATCCACGACGAGATGAAGACCAAGGAGTGGTCGGCGAGCGTCGCGGGCGGCAAGGTCGAGGCCACGGTCAACGGCGAGAAGAAGATCGCCAAGATCAGCGTCGACGAGGAGTTCTGGAAGGGCGAGGAGCGCGACGTCGTGCTCGACTCCGTCGCCGCCGCGATCAACGCGGCCCAGGAGATCGCCGAGAAAGAGGTCGAGGCGGCCGTCAACAAGGCCACCGGCGGGCTCAAGATCCCCGGAGTGACGTGAGGGTCCCGGGCTGATGCTCCCGCGGTCGGCGCGCGCGATCGCCCGCCTGCTCGAGCGGCTCCCCGGGGTCGGTGAGCGCACCGCCTCCCGGTACGTCGTCCACCTGCTGGGCGCGGACCCGGAGGTGGCGCGGGCCCTGGGGCGCGCCCTCGTCGAGCTGCACCAGCACGTTCGTCCCTGCGAGCGATGCGGCAACCTCGCCGAGGTCGAGATCGTCGACGCGCCCGTCGTGTGCGAGGTGTGCGCCGATCCGCGGCGCGATCCGACCCTGCTCTGCGTGGTCGCCAAGGTGAGCGATCTGAGCGCCATCGAGCGCAGCGGGGCCATGCGCGGGCG
>JAEUKC010000106.1:0-11670 GCA_016794445.1 Myxococcales bacterium | reverse complement strand
GCCCACGGGGGAGGGATCGCCTGCCTGCCGGGGAGCCCGCGCGGCACGGAGTTCCGCCTCACGTTTCCCGCGCCGTCGGCCTCCGAACGCCTGCCTCCCGTGGTAGAAGCGCCGGATGAGTGAGAGGCCTGACGGGCGGGGTGCCCGTGACTTGCGTACGCCCACCCTCGACGTCGGTTTCCATCGCCCTTCGGAGGGTTCGGTGCTCTACCGCGCCGGCAACACCGTGGTGCTCTGCACCGCCTCGGTCGACGCCAAGACCCCTCCGTTCCTCGAGGGCACGGGCAAGGGCTGGGTCACCGGTGAGTACCAGATGCACCCGCGGGCCAACCCGCCGCGCCGCGAGAGCCGCGACGGTCGCAAGGGCTCGGTGTCCGGGCGCACGCAGGAGATCCAGCGCCTGATCGGCCGCTCGCTCCGCGCGGCGGTCCTGCTCGACCGGCTCGGTGAGCGCCAGATCAGCATCGACTGCGACGTGCTCGAGGCCGACGGCGGCACGCGCACCGCCTCGATCACCGGCGGTTTCGTGGCCCTCGCGCTCGCGCTCGACAAGCTGCGCAAGAAGGGCGATCTGGCCGGGCCGGTGCTGAGGGCGCCCGTGGCCGCGATCAGCGTCGGCTGGGTGAAGACGGGCCTCGCGCTCGATCTGATCTACGTCGAGGACAGCAAGGCGCGCGTCGACCTCAACGTCGTCGCCACCGAGGCCGGAGACATCGTCGAGATCCAGGGCACGGCCGAGGACGCGCCGGTGCCCCGCAAGGACGTCGACACGATGGTCGACCTCGGCCTCGAGGGCATCTCGCGGCTCTGCGCGATCCAGCGCGCTTCGCTGCTCGCGCACGGGGTCGATCTGTCGACGCTGATCGTCCGCGAGGCGTCGTGACGGAGCGGCTCTGGACGGGCTCGATGATGGCCCGCCGCACGGTGGTGGTGGCCACGGCGAACAAGAACAAGGTCCGCGAGCTCAAGGCGCTGTTCGAGGATCTGCCGCTCGAGCTCGTGTCGGTGGCGTCGCTGACCAACCGCCGCATCGAGGTGGTGGAGGACGGCGACACGTTCGAGGAGAACGCGCGCAAGAAGGCGCGGGGCTACGCGGCCGCGCTCGCGATGCCGGCGCTCGCGGACGACAGCGGGCTCGAGGTGGACGCGCTGAACGGCGACCCCGGGGTGCGCAGCGCGCGCTACGCGGGCGAGGACGTGACGGACGCGGACAACACGAAGAAGCTGCTGCACAACCTCGCCGCGCTCGGTGACTCGGTGGGGCCACGCACGGCGCGGTTCCGCTGCGTGCTCACGCTGTTCGATCCCACGCAGCCGGACCGGCTCGTGGAGGGCACGGGGGTGTGCGAGGGCTTCATCGCGCCGGCGCCGCGCGGGCAGGGCGGGTTCGGGTACGACCCGGTGTTCCTGGTGCGCGACGTGCCGGGCGACCGCACGATGGCGGAGCTCTCCGAGGAGGAGAAGAACGTGGTGAGCCACCGGGCGCGGGCCGCGCTGGATCTGCGGCAGCGGCTCCGCGAGTGGCTCGGGATGAGCAAGCCGCGGGGGTAGGTGGTTCACGGGCGCAGGTGAACGGCGACGCGACGCAGGCGAGCGGTGCGACACGGGGCTAGAGGCCTCGCAGATCGGGGCCGGCGCCCTTGACGGCACCCCAAAGGGCGACGACCAAGACGTGGTTGTCGCGCTCGACGTAGTAGACGTGGGTGTGGGTGGCTCGCATGAGCAGGCGACGCACGCGCGCTCCAGGGTGATGCCATGTCTTCCCAGCGCCGGGTGCCGCTGAGATCGTCTGCAGCGCTCTTGTGAGTTCCTCGGTGAACAGGTCTGGGGACTTCTCACGGTTCTCACGCCACCACCGGTCGAGGGCCTCGGCCTGTGCGTCGGCCACCGGACTGGTTCGAACCGCCTTGCTCATGGTCGGCGGTGTGCTCGCAGTCGGTCGAGGAGGATGTCGGCCGGAGCCGACCGTCCCGTCGTTTCGGCGAGCAGGCTGCGCGAGATCGCACCATTCAGAGCGGCCCGCTCCTCCGGATCGAGTTCATCCCCCTCGTCGTCGATGACCAGATCGAGCACGATGCCGTCGGGGAGATCCGTCGCTTCGTCGACGATCAGGCGGCCGCTTCGGACAGTGGCTCGGACGCTCATTCGTTCTGAGTGTAGCGTCGCGAGGAGGACCGCGCCAAGCAGCCGACCCGGTGAGCGACACGGCGATGTTGCGGTCCCGGGGAGCGCGTTGGCACGGTAGTGGCGAGAGCTCCAAGCCGTGAACGGGCGGCTATGGTCGTCGGCGACGAGAGCGGCGTCATCTTCATGCGGCGGAGAGGGGTCCTGGCGACCACCTCACCATCGATTGCTGGTTCAGGAGGGGCCGCGCACTCCCAATCCATATTTGAACTATGGACCTGGTTGGGGCGTCGACCGACTTCTGACCGACAACGCAGCCCGTCCTCAGCAGCTCCTGCGCAGAGGATGGGCTCATCTGCCAGGCGGCCCTGGGTTGAGGCCACCCGCTGGCGCCTCCCAGGACTGCGCCCGTCGCTTGCGGGATCGCGCGGCGCGCTGGCATCTTCTCCGCGGCTCGCATGGTCGTCCTCCAGCACATCGTCACCGTCTGGACGAAGCGAGACGTGGGGCCGAGGGTCGTGAACGCCGCGCGAGGTTGCCCACGAGCTACCCCTTGCCCGACGCGCTCCTGGCCTCGACGCGGCGCGGGGTGCTGCACACGATCCACCGGACCTCCTCGAAGGACCACGCGCCGACCGTGCGTGAAGAAGAGCAGGAGCGACTGCGTGTGTGCGAGGCGCTGACGCTGACCGAATCGGAGGGCCTGCTCGTGGTCGCCTTCCACGGGGACAGCGGGCCTTGCGGTCGGCCGCGTCGGAGGGACGCGAGGCTCTCGCTGCCCTCCGGGCAACGCCTGCTGGTCCGCTTCAACGGTCGCCACCAGGCGTACGACGATCCCTGGTACGAGGACCACATCGTCCACGTCGCGTTCGACGCGCGCCCGTCCACCAACCTGTTCGCCATCCCGCCCGACGTGGTCCTCGATCGCCGCGTCGACCTCTGGTGACTGGCGCTCGGCGAGGTCGACGCCGTGCTCAGGGACCGAAGGCCGTGAAGTCGGCGTAGACGGCGGAGGTCGTGTTGCCGAAGCCGCAGGTGATCTCGCGCCGCGTCGGGTCGTAGAAGCCGATCCCACTCGAGCGGAGCGCCGGCTCGCCGTCGCGCACGAGCGTGGTCCACCGCTCGCGACCGGGGAGGGCGTCGAGCACGAAGAAGCCAGGCTCGGTCACCTTCGCGTCGGCGGTCCCGCCGAACACGAACAAGGCGTGGCGGCGCTCGTCGTACACGAAGCACCCGTTGCGGCGGCCGGGCGGTGCGGCGGAGTCGGTCGCGATCGCGCGCCACGTCGGCGGGCTGCTCCCGAGGTCGAGGGCCCAGGTGTCCTGCGCGGGATCGAGCGGCGAGAACCGCTGGGCGCCGCTGAAGACCACGAGTCGCCGCAGGGCCGCGTCGAAGCCGTAGAAGAACCCGTACCGCGCGCTCGGACCCGTCGCGTCGAGCTTGGTCCACGTGACCGTGTCGCCCGCGATCTTCATCGTCCACGTGTCGGCCAGCGCCTTCGTGCTCGCGCCGCCGAACACCACGAATCGATCGCCGGGTCCGTCGTAGGCGAAGGCGTGGAGGCTCCGCGCCGGCGCGCCGCCGGTGTGCGCGAGCTTCTTCGACACGATGGTCTCGCCCGTCAGATCGAGGCGGTAGAGATCCGCGTCGACGGCGCTGCCCTCGCCGTAGCCGCCGAACAGGTACACGTGGGCCGCATCGACCCACGCGACGCGGCGCGAGCCTCCCGGCGCGGGCGCGTCTCCCGTGATGGTGAGCTTCGTCCAGCGCTGGTCGGCGAGGCCGAACGACCAGGCGTCGGCGAGCGGCGTCCCGTACGGCGCGTAGCCGCTGCCCCCGATCAGGATCACGCGCTGCCGTGCCTCGTCGACGATCAACGCGCCGTGCTCGCGGGCCTCGGGGCCCTCGGCCTTCCAGGTCGTGGAGGGCCGCCAGCGCAGGGACGTCACGGTGAGCGTCAGCGGGGCGCGCAGCACCTCTTCGCCCGCGCGCGTGAGCACCACCTGGGTGGTGGCGCTCGTGGCCCCGAAGCGCGCGTGCGCGCGGACCTCGAAGCGACGCGTGCTGTCGAGCCTGGGGGGGATACTGGGCTCGTCTTCGAACTCGAGCATCTCGAGGTCGAAGCCCTCGATGGGGAGGACCGACGCGGTCAGCCCCGCTCCCGAGCTCACGGAGAACCCACCGGTCACGTCGCCGCCCTCCTCGAGCGAAAGCGCGGCCGGGGGTGCGACGAACGACGGGGGCGCCGGGGTGGAGGAGCCGCCCCCGCAGCCCGACGAGACGAGCGCGACGAGCGAGAGGGCCGAGGGGAGCGAGCGGCGCATGCGACGGCCGCTTGCAAGTTCGGGGCACAGCCGCGACGCGGGGATCGACGGCGCTTCTCGGCGCCCGACCGCGACGCCGTGCCTCGGCGGATGCCCTTTCGGGGGCGCCCCGTGCATTTGCTCACGGTCAGCTCAGCAGCTTCGACGAGCGATCGGCCCATGTTGACCCGTCGCGTGCTTCCAGGTACCCCGGGGGTGGGGGCGGTGGCAACGTTCGCATTCGGCGTATTTGCGCTCGATTCCGACCGGTTCGAGCTGCGGCGGAACGGTCGCGTGGTGCCCATGCAGCGCCAGGTGTTCCAGGCGCTGGGCTACCTGCTGCGCCATCGCGACCGCGTGGTGTCGAAAGAAGAGCTCCTCCGCGAGGCGTGGCCCGGCGTGGTCGTGACCCACGGGGCAGTGAGCCAGGTGATCTCGCTCGCGCGGAGAGCCGTCGACGACGACGGTGACAAGCAGGCGGTGATCCAGACCGTCCGTGGCCTCGGTTTCCGCTTCGTCGCCGAAGCGCGCGAACGCGGCGCGCGCCCCAGCGAGACCATGCGGGCAGCGGTGCACGGGCTGGTCGGGCGAGCGAGCGAGCTCGAGCGTCTGCGTGAACGCTTCGCCGCCGCGGATGGAGGCGCCGGCGGTGTCATCCTCGTGCAAGGCCAGCCGGGCGTGGGGAAGACGACGCTGGTCGAGCACCTCACGACCGAGGCCTCCGGTTGGGGCGCGCGCACGCTGTGGGGACGATGTCAGGAGGGCGAGGGCAGCGAACCCTTCGCGATGTGGTCGTCCACGTTGCACGCGCTGTGGGAGGTGCGGCCGCCGGAGATCACGGCCGATCGACTGATCGACGTCGAGCGCCTGTTCCCGTCGCTCCCGACGTCGGGTCCGCGTGGCACGTCACGAGGGCCGAGCGAAGGCGCGGGCACGCGGTTCCGCGCGTTCGAGGTGATCGCCTCGTTGCTGCGACACGCCGCGCGCCACCGGCCGATCGTGCTCGCGCTCGAAGATCTCCACGCGGCGGACGAGCCATCGCTGCTCTTGCTCGAGTACCTCGCGTCGGAGCTCTCGACGACGCGGGTGCTGGTGCTCGCCACGTTCCGCGACGGCGACCTGTCGAGCGAAGATCCCCTCGGCCGACTGGTCTGTGCCCTCGGCGATGCTCCGCGGTTGCAGCTCGATGGCCTCTCGCCGGACGAGGTGGCGGGCTGGCTGGAACAGCGGCTCGGTCGCAAGGCGCAGAGCGCGGTGCTCGAGGCAGTCATGGACGTCACCGGCGGCAATCCACTCGTGGTCGGCGAGCTCGTGCGCGCGCTGCAGACGCGCGGCGGCCTGGACCACGCCGCGCCGGTGCTCGATTCGTTCCGCGTGCCCGACCACGTGTCGCAGGCGATTCGCCGGTCCCTGTCGGCGCTGCCGGTCGAGACGCTGCGGCTGCTCTCGCTCTCGTCGGTCATCGGAGGCGAGGTCGAGGTCGCCGTCCTGCGCGAGGCTGCCGAGCTCCCCGCCGAGCGCGCCCTCGCCGCGCTCGCGCCCGCGATCAAGGGAGGCCGTCTGCGCGAGGTGGGCGTGGGTCGATACGCGTTCGCGCACTCCGTGGTCCGCGAGACCCTGTACGGCGATCTGCCGCCCGACGAACGCGCGCGCGCGCATCGCCGCATCGCGGACGTCCTCTCGCGCACGCCGGGTACGCCAAAGGCCGAGCTCGCCCATCACTTCTACCTCGCGTCCCCGGCGGGCGACGCCGCCGCGGCCGTCTTCCACTTGCGCGAGGCCGCCCGAGAGGCGCACCAGCGACTCGCCTACGAGGATGCGCTGGTGTTGCTCGAGCGGGCGAGGGTCGCGCTGGCGAAGGCGCCCGATCCGCGCCTCGACGCCGAGCTCTCGACGGAGCTCGGGACCGCGTTCCGCTGCGCGGGTCAGGCGTCGCGCGCGGTCGAGAGCATCGAGCGGGCGATCGATCTCGCGAAGGCGGCCGGGGACGTGACCCTGGTCGCCCGCGCCGTCGACGAGCTCGCCGCGACCCAGAAGAACATCGTCGACTTCTCGGTGATCGCGCGCCTGCAGGAGGCGCTCGCGATGTTGCCCGCCGAGGACAGCGTCCTCCGCGCGAGCCTCTCGGCGCGCCTCGCGCTCGCGAGCGCGTTCGGCCCCGATCGGGGCGCACCCGAGGCGCTCGCGCGCGAGGCGGTGGCCATGGCCGAGCGCCTGGGAGCGGAGCGCACGCTCGCGATCGCGCTGCACGCGTGGCGCTGGACCTACCGCGGCGACGCGCCGGCGGAGGAGCGCTTGCGCGTCGCGCGCGCGGCCGTGTCGGCCGCCCTCGCCGCGCGTGACTGGTCGCTCGCGTGCGAGGCGCGCATCTGGACGATCGGCGATCTCCTCGAGCTCGGTCGGAAGCAGGAGTTCGAGGCCGAGCTCGCGCTGCACCTGCGCGAGGCGGCGAGCCTCAGGCTCCCCTGGCTCCGGCTCATCGCGGCGCGGTTCGGGGTGGTCACGACCCTGCTCGCGGGCCGGCTGCAGGAGGCCGATCGCCTCGCCGAGGAGACGCTCTCGATGGGCCAGGCCATCGGCGACGCGAACGCGACGCTCGTCTACTGGATCGAGATGGTCGCGCTCCTCCGGGAGCAGGGGCGCCTCTCGGAGATCGAGGCCTTCGCGCGCAGCGTCGCCGAGTTCATCCCCTGGGACACGACCTGGCGATCCGTCGTCGTCTGGATCCTCGCGCAGACGGGGCGCCTCGACGAGGCGAGGCAACGCTTCGCGGAGCTGGCTCGCGACGAGTTCGCGGGGATCGCGCCCGATCTCAACTACCTCGGGGCCGTCGCGCTCCTCGCCGAGACGAGCGTCCTCCTGCACGACGGCAGGGCGGGCGCGGTCCTCCGACGGAAGCTGGCTGCCCTCGACGTGAAGCACTTCGTCGCCGCGGGTTGCTCGCTCTACTTCGGGCCCACGGCGCGGGCGATCGGCCTCCTCGCCGCCGATGCCGGCGAGCTCGACGAGGCCGTCGGTGAGCTCGAGCGCGGCCTCGGAGCGGCCGAGGCGATGGGCGCCCTCGGCTGGGCGGCGCGCACCCGGGTCGAGCTCGCGCGCGCGCGCTGGTCGCGAGACGCGAGCGGCGATCGCCGGCGCGCGATCGAGGAGCTCACCGTCGGCCTCGACGCCGCACGCGAGCTCGGGATGACCGCCCTGCTCGCCGAGGCGCGCGCGCTCCCCGGCGAGCTTCGCTCGCGCGTTCGTTCGCTCAGGGACTGATCACAGGCAGCCGGTCAGCGATACGCGCTGGATGTCCGCGGTCGACTCCGGCGCGACGAAGACGCCGTCGGTCGACGCGCCGAGGCTGTTCCCGTACATGTCCGCGCGGGGCAGGGCGAGCGTGCCCTGGATGGTCAGGCCGCCGCCCGAGCCGGCACCGAGGATGGTGACCTGCGTGCTCACCGGGGTGGCGGTGAAGTCGGGCGTCGCCACCACCACGGCGTTGCCAGCCACCGCGAGCGATCGCAGCTGGCGCTTGCCGGTGATGGAGAAGACCGAGGTGGGCGCGGTCGGGACTCCGCTGGTCGCGATGGTGAAGGCCCAGATGCCCGGGGTCGTCGGTGAGGTCGAGGTCGAGTAGAGGTAACGCCCGCGCGCGCCGTCCCAGATCAGCGCGGCGCTCCGGCCGTCGGTGCGGAGCACCTGCCCCGCGACGGTCATGGCCGACTTCGTGCTCACGTCGAACACCCGCACCGCCGACAGTGGCGTGAGGCCGAGGCCCGAACGATCGATGAGCGTGACCAGCTGATTGCCCTGCAGCACCATGGAGGTGACGCCGGTGAGCGATCGGTCGGTGCTCGGTCCGAGCAGGAACCCGAGCGGGATCATCGACGACGCGTTCAGCGCGATGAGGCCGCCGTAGGTCCGCTCTTCGAGGAGGATCGTGGTCCCGTCGGTCACCACGTGACCGGCGATGGGTACGTACGCGACCGGGCCCAGCGCGAGCGCCGTCTGGTAGGCCGTGTACGTCGCGAGGTCGAAGAAGCTCGCGGCCGCGCTGCCGTCGGCGGGCGCGCGTCCGATGCGCGCGGTGCCGCCGTTGGGGCTCGCGACCACGATGCCGCCCGAGGCGCTCACCTCGCGGAACGACTCGCCGGTCGTGGCGTTGATGATGGTGAGCTTGCCAGTGCCGTCGAGCGCGGTCGAGACCACCGTCGGTCCGGTCGCGGACACCAGCTTCGGTCCGGTGACGACCAGCGACTGGGCGCCGCCGTGGCCGGTGATGTTGCCGAGCGACGGCGTGCACGCGCCACCGGTCTCGGTCGTACCCGTGTCGGTCGCCCCGTCGGCCGCGGCGTCGCTCGATCCGTCCGCTCCCCCGTCGCCGATCGGGCCGGAGCATCCAGGGCCGCACTGGATGCTGACGTCGACTGCGCCGAGGCATGGATCGTCGATGTGGATCACGCCGTATCCGGGGGCGCCGAGCGGCTCGACCGACTTCACGTCGACGTTGAACGAGAACTTCCCCCCGGAGACGACGAAGCCCTGCTCCGTGGTCGGCGCCTTGACCGCGGTATTGCCACTCGCGTCCCTCGTGTACCCGAACTCGCGCCAGTATCGCCACTCGCCCTTGCCGTCGATCACGCCGAGGCCCGAGACGGTGACGCTCGGGCTGTTCGCGATCCACTCCGACGAGTACTCGATCTTCAGGTCGCCCTTCGATTGCTGGCGCTTCGTCACGGTCGCGCCGGAGATGTTCAGCGTGTCGGCGGTGAACACCCCGAGGACGCCTCCGGTCAACGGCGCCCGGCACTTCTCGTCGGGCAGCGTGAACGGCGCGTGACCGGTGGTGTACGTGCTGAAGTGCCCCGAGCGCGCGATGACCCGGGCGCCACCGCGGCCGTCGTACAGCGTGCGCGAGCCGTCGAGCACGGTCCAGGTGTTCGTCTTCGGATCGAGCACCTTGATGACCGGCATCTCGCCCGCGGGCACGGGCTTGGTCACGCGAATCGACAGCGTGACCTCGTCCATGAACGTCTGACCGTCGGGGCCGAGCTCGTAGGCGGCGCTCAGCGAGTCCGCCGGCTGGGGCAGCGCGTTCGGATCCTTCACCGAGAGCGTGAGCGTCGTCGCGCTCGCGAGCCGTCGCGCGGGGATCATGACCTCGATGCCGTTGCTGGTCCCGGCCAGCGTTCCACCTTCGGGGCCCACGCTCGCCGAGAAGGTCTTGCCGATGTCCGGATCGAGCCCGCCCGTGGGGCTGGGGGTCTCCGGCGGCGTCTCGTCCTTGCTGCACGCGAAGGGGACGGCGACGAGCATCAAGGGAAGGGCGAGGAGGGCGATCGAGGCTCGGTTCGGCATCCAAACCAGCCTTGCATGCGCGGATCGATCGCTTCTTCAGTTCTTCTTCAGTTCTGGCGGTCGCGGCGCCCGGGCGATTCTGGTCGCAGATGGCGATCTCCAGGAACGCGTTGTCGATGCTCGTGGTGGTCGTGATCATGGTGTTGGCGTCGCGCGCCTCCATCTCCTCCATGACCGCGCGGACCCGGGAGCCGATCCCAGGGGCGGGCGTGCCCCACGACGGAATCTCGGTCGACGCTACTTGCTCACCTTGCAATCGAGGTCCTCGGTGACGAGCTCGCCCATGCCGTCCCCCGTGTCGCGCACGTACGCGACGAGGAACCCGCCGTCCTTCAGGGGGACCAGCCGGGCTTCGCTGGCCTTCTCGTCGTCCTTGGTCACCTGGTAGGGCCGCCCGACGGCGTGGAACGCCTCGTCCACCGGGATGATCTCGAGCCGTCCCTTTCCCTTCTCGGCGTCCTCCAGGTAGGCGAGCCAGCGCTGGCCCTTTCCGTCGCGCAAGAACTCCGCGCGCGACTCCGACACGCTGTCGTCGTCGTCGGTCATCACCGGGGACATCGTGGCCGGCAGGGCGGGGGTCGCGCGCAGCGCGCGCAGCGCGTAGTTCGACTTGCCGATGCCCATCGAGGCCACGAGGACCGTGTCGTTGCCGTCGTCGGCGACGTCGGGCATCAGGAACGACCCCGGGTAGCTCTTCGGCCCACCCTTCGGCTTCTTGCTGGCGTCGAGCAGCTGGACGATCAGCTGACCACCCCCGTAGCGCGCGGCCACGAGCGCGCCGCCTCCGGAGAGCTCGTGGACGACCGGGACCTCGTAGTCGATGGCCTTGAGGCCCCCCTCGATCTTGAGGCCGGAGCGATGAACGACCACGTCGGTGGCGCCCGGGCCGTCCTTCACGAAGAGGCGGGACGAGGCCTCGAGCTTCGCGCCGACCTTGTCGATGTGGATCGCCGAGCCGACCACCCACTCGTGCCCCTTCGCCGCGTCGAAGAAGGTGCGACACTCGCGGACCTCGCGGTAGCCGGCGATGGGGTGCTTCTCCTCGATGGCCTTGATCGGGTCCACCTTGGTCTTGGCGTCGTCGAACCACGCGGGGCCGACGTCGAGGACCCACTGCGAGACGACGTCGGCCGGTCCACACACCACGCGCTTCCACTTCGGCCCCTTGGGATCGTCCGGGGCCTCGTAGGTGTCCTCGAAGTCGAGGAAGGCCGTCGCCGTCGTGGTCGGTGCGTGGTTCGGGGTGACGCGCCAGAGCAGCCGCGTGCCCTTTCCAGGCTTCGGCGCCTCGGCCGCGAAGGCCGAGGTCTTGGCGACGCTGACGCCCACGAGCTTGCCCGTCCCGTGCGCGCTGAGGACCAGGACGCGCGGGGTCATGCCCGCCGCGTGGCCGATGGCCACCGTGCCATCGGGGAACGAGACGGGCGTGAGGCCCGTCAGGACGTTGATGCCCTTGCCCCAGCTCTTCTGCGCGTCGACCGTGCAGACCGGCGGCGGCGGCTCGGGCTTCTTCGGCTTCTTCGCCTGGTCGTCGCCGGCCTTGTCGCCGTCGTCGTCCTTCTTGCCCTTGTCGCCCTTCTTGCCCTTCTTGTCTTTCTTGTCCTCGTCCTTCTCGTCGACCTCCTTCTTCTTGTCGGCCTTGTCCGCTTCGGGCTTCGGGCAGGCGGGCAAGAGGGTGAGGGCCAGGAGGACCGGGGCCGAGATGCGCATGGTCGGAGAGCCTACCGCACGCGCGCGTGACGCGATCGATCGATCGTGCGCCGTTCAGTGACGGCGGGACGCGCGTCGGCCGAGGTCACCAAGGGGTGCCTCGAAGACCCGACCTTCACGCTCGGGACGGGCGGAGGCTTCTGCTACTCCACCGTCCCGGCGGTCGTCGGCGCGGTCTGCACCAAGGCGG
>JAEUKC010000093.1:0-55018 GCA_016794445.1 Myxococcales bacterium | reverse complement strand
TCGCGTCAGAGGCGATGGTCGCAGAGGCGAGGTGCCCCCGGCAAGGGTTTGCGGCGTTTCGTCCGGCGGTCAGTAGAGGACGACGCCGAGGGAGAGGCCGCCCTCGTGGACCACCGCCGAAGCGCGGTCGAACACGGGGTTCGCGGCCAGCACCGGGTGATCCTCTTTGTCCACGGCGAAACGGCCGCGGACCGTCGTCGAGAGCTCGAACAGGAACGACAGCTTCTTGGTGCGGTGCCACTCGAACCCGAGGCTCGTGCGGTTGCCGGCGTAGACCATGCCGCCGATCGAGGGGGCGCTGCCGTGGTAGAAGCTCGTGGTCATCACGAAGCCCGTCGAGAAGTAGGGCCGGACGTGGTCCTTCGAGCCGAAGAACAGGAGGATCGCGGGCATCACGAACTCGAGGTCGGTGCGGCCGTAGCCGTGGGGATCGACGCCGGTGGCGAACGAGACGGTCACCTGTGCCCCGACGTGCTCGTCGAACCGCGCGTGCTGGCTGACCGCGAGGCCGTGCATGGAGCCCGGCACGCCTCGGTCGAGCGAGAGGAGCTGGTGCGTCGCCCGGATCGCGACGCCCATGTCGGTCTTCGGGATTTCGTGCGCCGACGCGGCGCCCGCGGCGAGGAGCGAGGCGGCGAGCAGGACTGGACCGAGGGGGCGCACGCTCGAGAGAACGCGGCGGCCCCGGTCGCCTTACACCGCGCGCGCCTTCACCACCCAGACGGCGGCGGGCAGCCACGGCACGCCGTCGCGCACATGCGGCTCGAGCGCCGTGGCGACCTCGCCTTCGATCGCGGTCGTGCGCGCGGCATCGACGCCCGCCTCGCGGAGCGCGGTGCCAGCCGGGCCCATCTGCACGAGGAACCGGGCCGCGTTCGCCGGGTGATCGGTCACCGGTACGCGGGTGTCGAACGGCGTGATGGTGACGTCCCCGAAGCCCGCGCGGTCGAGGATCTCGCGCGGCCACGCCTCGTCCGCGAACGCGAACGGGCCCGGCGCGCGTGGCTCCGCGGCGGTGACCGAGACCCCGAGCGCCCGCCCCACGATCTCGCCGGCGAGCCCCATGACGGGGTTGTCCTCGAGCCTTCGCCAGCAGACGAAGGCGAGTCGCCCACCCGCGGGCAAGGCGGCGCGCACGTTCTGGAACGCCGCCACGGGGTCGGCGAAGAACATGACGCCGAACCGCGAGAACGCCGCGTCCACTGCCGGCAGCGGCGCGACCTGCGCGTCGGCCTCGAGGATCTGCACGTGCCCGATCTCCGCGGTGCGCTCGCGCGCGCGGGTGAGCATGGGCCGCGAGACGTCCACCCCCACGACGAGCCCGCCCGGGCCGACGCGCTCGGCGAGGCGCAGCGAGGTGGCGCCGGTGCCGCACCCGAGGTCGAGGACGCGCTCTCCGGCGACGGGGGCCAGCGCGTCGAGAGCGGCCTCGCCGAGCGGCGCGAGCTGGCGGTCGAGGTGGCCCTCGAGATCCACCCACCGCTGCCCGGAATCCTCGTTCCACCGCCGGATCTGCGTGCCGTTGTCGCTCATGTGCGCCTCGCGAAGTGACGAACGAAGTTCTGGAGCACGCGCCCCGCCGCGGGGGAATCCTCGGCGGCGGCGTGCAGCGCGTCCGCGTCGAGGCCCTCTTCGCGCAGGACCTGGCGGCGCGCCTCGATGTAGCCGCGGAGGATCGCCTGGTCGAACTCGGGGTGGAACTGCACCGCGCGCGCGTTCGTACCGGCGGCGAACGCGTGCAGTCGATCGTGGTCGGCGGTCACGAGGCCCCGCACGCCCGGCGGCGCGATCGCGACGTGATCGCGGTGCGAGACGTTCACGGTGAAGCGCTCCGGCAGGCCCTCCAGCAGCGGGTCGTCGTCCGTGCGCACGACCTCGACCGTACCGAGGCGGCGCCCGGCCACGTTCTTGTGCACTTCGCCGCCGAGGGCGGAACCGAGGATCTGGTGTCCGAAGCAGACGCCGAGCAGCGGCGCCTCCGCGGCGACCGCGGTCCGGAGCCACGCCTCGAGCCGCAGCATCCACGGCGCCCGTTCGGTGACGCTCGACGACGAGCCGGTCACGATGACCCCGGAAAACCCGCCGGGATCGGGCAGCGGCGTGGCCTCGTCGCGGGCGTCGGCGGTCGACCACCCGTGCTGCCAGACGTCCCCCACGCGGGACCGGAAGTGCGCGTCGAAGTCGCCGAAGGCGTCGCGGACGTTGGGGACCGTGTTGCCGGTGAAGAGCACGAGGAGGGGCCGAGGCACGGGCGGAGGATGCCACTCCGGCGCGGTGAGGTGCTACTTTCTCCGGATGCTTCGTCCGTCCCTGGCCGGCGTCCTCCTCGTCTTCGCGCTCACGGCTTGCAGCAGCAACACGGAACCCGCCGCCACCACCGACGGCGGCGCGGACACGGGCGCCGGTGACGCCGCCAAGGACACCACACCGCTCGGTGACGGCGCGGCGTGCGACGAGCCCGACCAGGTGTTCGTCAAGAACGCGACCGGCAAGGCCACCGACACCACCGGCAAGGCCCTCGTCGAAAAGCCCGTGTCGGTGTGCGGGAGCATCTGCTTCTTCGCCAAGACGGGCGCCGACGGCAGCTTCGACGCAGCGATCAACACCTGCCTCAAGCCCGACACGTTCTCCATCTCGGTCCACGGCCGCCCCGACGCTTCGCTCTACCAGCGCGTCCCAGCGCTCACCGGTGCGTCGTGGATCCTCAAGGATCCGCTGCGCGTGCCCACGCTGCCCGCCGACGGCCCCGACCTCCCCGTCGACAGCAAGGGCGTCGTCACCGCCAAGAGCACCATCACGAGCGCGGGCCTCTCGCTCACCTTCGAGGCCGGCACCGTGGTCGAGCTCGACATCGAGGACGTCGACCTCGGCGCGCTCGGCAACAAGCTGCGCGTGGCAAAGGTGGACACCAAGGACTACCCACCGTTCACCACCGGCGAGAACGTGCTCGCGCTCTACGCGGCCAACCCGTTCGACGCCAAGTTCAGCAAGGGCAAGGTGGGCGTGAGCTTCGCCGCGCCGGCGGGGCTCGCGGCGGGCGCGGCCGTCGAGTTCGTCTCGCTCGGCAACACGTTCCTCTCGGCGCCGTTCGACGCCGGCAAGCTGATCGTCGTCGGCACCGGCAAGGTCAGCGCCGACGGCAAGACCGTCAGCACCGACGCCGGCGTCGGCCTCACGGCGCTCACCTGGGTCGGCGTGCGAGCGGCCAAGTGAGCGTGCACCGCTCCGTCGTGGCGGCCTGCGCCCTGCTGCTCGCGTGCGGCGGCAGCGACGAGCCGACCTCCACCGCCAAGGACACGGGCAGCGCGGGCACCGACACCGACGTCGTGATCGACAGCGGCGACGACACGGGCGTGGCGACCGACACCGGCGTCGGAACCGACACCGGCACCGCACCCGACGTGGGCGGCGACGCCGACCCCTGGGGCGCGGGGTATCCGGCCGGTCCCTACGGCATCAACGCCGGTCAGGTCCTCGCGGGCCTCGACTGGGAGGGCTACGTCAACGACAAGGCCGACGCCGTCTCCACGACCAAGCCCTTCGTGACGACCTCGCTCGACAAGCTCCGGAGGAAGGGCAACTACGGCATCCTCCACGTCGCCGAGTTCTTGTGACCCGGTTGCCAGAACGCGGCCCGTGACATGGCTGCGCAGGGGAAGACCGTGGTGGACGCGGGTGGGGTGGTGATCCAGATCCTGGCCACGCGAACGTTCGCGGCGGCCACCAAGTCGGATCTCGACACGTGGATCAACACCTACAAGGTGCCGATCACCGCGCTGCACGACCCACCGGGGGTCGGCACGCGCACGCTCGATACCTACAAGCGCCGCGAATACACGTTCCTGTTCGACTGTCGCACCATGAAGATCCTCGAGCGCATCGACGGCTCGGTGACCGGGTCGGGCGAATCGAGCTTCAAGCAGGCGGTCCCCAAGATCCTCGCGCTCCTCGGCAAGTGAGCGGAGCGGAGCGAAGCGAACGTCGGCCGCCTCCACGGGCGGCCGATCCAGCAAACAAGCGGACGTTGCACCGCCCCGCCGCGGCTGGCATCTGACGAACCCGTGCGCTTCGCCCTCGTCGCCCTCGTCGCCGGGACGCTCACCTTCCTGATGCACCGCTACGCCTGGGCGCGCCTCATCCGCGACGCCCAGCTGCCCGCGCCGGTCGCGCGGGTCGCCACCGCCGTGCTCGTCCTCCTGGCGCTCCTGATGTGGCTCGTGATGCCGCTCCAGCGCGCGCTGCCGCGCTCGATCCCGAGCCCGCTCGCGTGGGTCGCCTTCACCTGGATGGGGCTCGTGTTCCTCGTCTTCGTGGCGCTGCTCGCGACCGATCTCGTGCGCCTCGGCCTGCACGTGGGGGGCGTCGACGCCGATCCCGATCGCCGGCGGTTCATGCTCCGCTTCCTCGCCGCCACCACCGCCCTCGTCGCGGCGGGGGCGGGGGGCTTCGGCCTGTTCTCCGCGCTCGGCGCCATCCGCATCGAGCGGGTCAAGGTCCCGCTGCGCAAGCTCCCCGCCTCCATGGCCGGGCTCTCCATCGTGCAGATCACGGACGTGCACATCGGGCCCACGCTCGGCCGTGGGTTCCTCGACCGCGTGGTCGACCAGATCCTCGCCCTCTCGCCCGACATCGTGGTGATCACCGGTGACCTCGTCGACGGCACGGTGGAGCAGCTGCGCGAGCACGTGGCGCCGCTCGGCCGCCTGCGCGCGCCGCACGGCGTGTACTTCGTCACCGGCAACCACGAGTACTACTCGGGCGTCGACGCCTGGATGGAGGAGCTCGGCCGCCTCGGCATCCGCGTGCTCCGCAACGAGCGCGTCGAGATCCGGAAGGGCGACGCGGTGTTCGACCTCGCCGGCATCGACGACCACAGCGCCCACCAGTTCCCGGGCCACGGCGCCGACCTCGCGCGGGCCCTCCGCGGGCGCGATCCGGCGCGCGAGCTCGTGCTCCTCGCCCACCAGCCTCGACAGCTGATCGAGGCCGCGGGCTTCGGCATCGGCCTGCAGATCAGCGGCCACACCCACGGGGGCCAGATCTTCCCCTGGCGCTACCTGGTCGCGCTGCAGCAGAAGTTCGTCGCCGGGCTCTACCGACACGGCGAAGCCTGGCTCTACGTGAGCCGCGGCACCGGCTACTGGGGCCCGCCGATGCGCGTCGGATCACCGGCGGAGATCACGCGCATCGAGCTGTCGACGGTCTGAGCTACGGGCCGGTGTCCTCGTTGGACGCCACCTCGTGCCAGTCGCCGTTCGGCTTGCGCGCGAGCACCACCTCGAAGCCGTGCCCCTGCGCGTCCTCGGAGAAGTGCTTGACGATCTCGGGCATGCCGTCGCCGTCCATGTCCACGATGGCGCGGAGCGCGAACACGTTGAAGCCGACGAAGTTCTTCTCGTGGAACCGGCGCTTCCACTGCCCCTTCGCGTCGCGCTCGGCGATGCTGAAGGTGGAGCGCTCGGTCACGACGCCGAACTTGCGGTCGCCGGCCTGGAAGAACGTGACCTCGCGCGCCACCTTCGCGCCGATCGCGGTGAGCAGCTTCTTCTTCTCGCTCGCCGGCGGCGTCCACGCCGCGGATGCATAGGGGGCCTTGCGGCCGCGGACGAAGACACGCGCGCCGGGCGACCCCGAGACCACGCGGAAGTGCATGCCCGAACTGTCGGTGGTGTTCTCGACGAGCCCGACCATCTTGCCGAAGCGGTCGATCGCCGACCACTTCTGGCCCTTCGGGAAGAACTCCTCGGGGCACTGCCCCTTGTCTGCCTCGAGCTTGCCGTCGCGCACGAGCGCGAGCGGCAGGAGCGCGTCGCTGGTGAAGCGGACGGCGTTGGCGCAGCTCGGCTTGGCGACGGGCTTGGCCTCGGGCTTGTGCGGGAGCTTGGCGACGGGCTTGGCGGCCTCGGCGGTGGGCGCGACCACGACGGCCCCGAGACCGAGGAGGAGAACGAGGGTGCGCGGGTTCATGCGCCTGGTGTGCGCCAATATCCTACATGGGGCCAAATTCGGAGCAGCCGCCCGAGATCCGGCCGTTTGCGCTCCTTTGTGGAGGTACGGTCGGACGCATGCGCGTCGCACTCGTCGGCTCGTTTCTTCTCCTGGTCGCCTGTCCACCCTCGCCGCAGGGCAACGCCAAGCCACCTCCGAAGCCAGGGCGGGGACCAGAGAACGTGGTGCCCGAGCTGCCTTCCGCCGACGCGTGTGCCGACGCGCCGCTCGTCACGCTGGAGCAGATCGCCGACGGCGCACACGCGGGAGAGCGCGTCGCGCTCGAGGTGGTGCCGCGGGCCGCGATCGCGTGCACCCTGATGGCGTGCGTGGAGGCGGTCTACGCGGACGAAGAGCCCCCGCCGCCGAAGAAGCCCGAGCAGGTCTGCTGCAACCAGTGCGGCGGCATGTACGAGACCCAGCTCGGTGATCGGCTGCACGTGCAGTTCACCGGTCTCGCCGGCTGCACCGGCATGGACTGCAACTACCATTGCGAGCCCTTCGGGACCAAGCCCACCCAGCGCTACCGCTTCGTCGGCAAGAACGACTTCAAGCCCATCGGCAAGAGCGGCGCCATCTACGCGACCTCCTGGTTCACCGTCGAGAAGGTCTGCCGCGCGGCGCCGTGATCGGTATCCTCCCGCGCTGTGTCGAGCCCCGATCGCGTCCAGGGGGGAAACCCCGCGCCGCACCCCGCGCAGGGCACCTATGCGGACGGCTTCGGGCCGGTCGCGCGGACCTTCGCGGCGCACCTCCGTACCGGTCGCGAGATCGGCGCCGCCTTCTCGGTGTTCCACCGCGGGCGCTGCGTCGTCGACGTGTGGGGTGGCACCGCCGACGTGGAGCACGGCCTCCCGTGGACCCACGACACGCGCGCGATGGTGTTCTCGGTGACCAAGGGTCTGACCGCCATGGCGCTCGCCTGGCTCGGCGAACGCGGCCGCTTCGAGTGGGACGCGCCGGTCGCGCAGTACTGGCCCGAGTTCGCCGTCGCCGGCAAGGGCGCGGTCACCGTGCGCACGCTGTTCAACCACCGCGCGGGGCTCGCCGCGCTCGACGAGCGGTTCACGATGGACGAGTGCATCGCCCGCCCACCGCGGCTCGTGGCGGCGCTCGCGGCGCAGCGCCCGATCTGGGAGCCAGGCACCGATCAGGCCTACCACGCGGTCACGTTCGGTATGTACGCGCAGGCGTTCGTCGAGCGCCTCACCGGCGAGAGCATCGGCCACCTGCTCCGCCGCGAGTTCTTCGAGCCGCTGCGCGCCGAGGTGTCGCTGGGCACCGAGGACGGCGTCGCGCCGATGGCGCGGCTCTACCCGCCGTCGGCCTTCCAGCGTGTGCGCAACACGCTGCTCTCCGCGCTCCTCGGGCCCACCACCGAGCTGCGCGTGCTGCGCGCCACCCTGCAGAAGGACTCGCTGCAGCGCCGCGCGTTCATGAACCCGCCCGGCAGCCCGGCGACCTACGACGTGCCGGCCGTGCGCCGCGCCGAGCTCGCGTGGGCCTCCGCGACCGCGAGCGCCTACGGCCTCGCGCGCGCCTACGTGCCGTTCGCGATGGGCGGTGAGGCGTTCGGGCGGCGGTACCTGCAGGCGGAGACGCTGGCGCCGATCCACGCGCGCCAGAGCTGGTCCGAGCGCGACGGCGTGCTCTCGAAGCCCATCGGGTGGTCGCAGGGGTTCCTCAAGGACGAGACGACGCTGTTCTCGCCGCACTCCGAGTCGTTCGGCCACGCGGGGATGGGGGGCGCGCTCGGGTGGTGCGACCCGGTCTCCGGGCTCTCCTACGGCTACGTGATGAACCGGCTCGACTGGCAGGTCCGCTCGCCCCGCGCGATCGCGCTCGCGCGCAGCATCTACGACTGCGACCCGGTGCGCCTCGCCTGAGCGAGCCGCGCCCGCAGGTTCGCGATCGCTCGCTCGACCTCGCGGACCGATCGCCCACCGTGGGCGCCGATCGCGACCCACGCGTCGATCGCGCGCCGCAGCCGGCCGAGCTGCTCGTAGCCGCAGGCGAGCAGGTAGAGGCGCGTCGCCTCGCGGCTGAAATCGCCCCTCTTCCGACCCATCCTCCGCGCGACACCGAGCACCGCCGCGGGGTCGAGCTCCAGCAGCAACGCGAGCAGCGCGCCGTGGAAGTGTTCGGGATGGGCCCGCCGCAGCTGGGCCTCGAGCTCCGCGACCAGCACGTCCCGCCCGAGCGCGCGCGCGCCATCGAGGTCACCCATCCGCGCGAGCAGGCGGGTCATCGTGAGCACCGTCGCGTCGGGCAAGGGCTCGCCGAGGGCTTGGAGCGCGCCGACGAGCGGGCGGGCGAGCTCGGGGCGCTCCTCCACCTCCGACAGCTCGAGGACGAGCGGCAGGGTGAGGGCGTCCAGCGGGCGCGGCGCGAACCACGTCGCGACGTGGGCGAGCAAGGCGGCCGGCGCGATGGTGGCGAGCGCCTTCCGGAACGCAGAAGCGGGCTCGAGGCAGGGAAAACTCCCTCCGATCTGCCGCGGCCCGTCGTCGTACCACGCCTTCGCGACGCGCGGCCGCACGGTGCCCCGCGGCGCGCACACGGTGCCGACCCGGGCGGCGAGGTCGTTGGCGAACGCCGCGAAGCGCTCCGCGAACACGGCCGCGTCGTGGTGCGCGTAGGCGTGGAAGGTGAGGAGGCGCCCCTCGTCGTCGAGCACGAGCAGGCAGCGGGCGTGCGCCACGCCCTGGCCGTCGCGGGCGTAGACCACGCGCTTGTCGACGTCGGCCGCGTTGGCGAACACCGAGAAGTAGTTGCACGCGCCGAGGCTCAGGCAGGTGTGGAACCGCTCGCCCATCAGGAAGATCTCGAGCGGGTCGTCCTCGAGGGAGAGCCACATCGGCCGGCCTTCCGGGCCCTCGATCTCGACGGCGCCGACGCCCTCGATCCACGGGCGCAGATCGAGGCCCTTGCGCGCGAGCGCGCGCGCCGCCTTCACGTTCTCGGGGGCGTCACGCAGGTCCCAGGGGGGTGGCCCGGCCCGCAGCGCGAGCAGACGCAGCGCGAGCTCGCGGTGCGGAGACTCGAGCGCGAGCGCGCTCGCGACGATGCGCAGGTTCTGGTCCTCGAGCGCCCACGGTGGACACTCGGCGAGCCCGAGGAGACGCGCGATCCCGCGACGGCACGCCTCCTCGAGGCGGCCCGTCCACGCGTCGAAGACCCACTTCTCGGCGGCGCGATCGAGCTTGTCGGCCAGGTTCGACAGGCGCCCGTCGCCCACCACCGGCGGCGCAGCCCGGCGCGCGCGCAGCTTCTCGATCCGGCCCGCGAGCGCGGGATCGGCGCGCGCCTCGAGCGCGGCGATCTGCCCCTCGAACACCTCGTCCGGAGGGAAGTCTCGCGCGAGGATGCGGGCGGCGATCCGCTCGGCGTCGGGGCTCGTGGCCGCGAGCCTGGCGAGCGCGGCCGAGAGCGCGCGTGGGTAGCGGGCCGCCCAGGTCGGCGGCTCCCCCGCAGCGATCTCGGGCATCTCGGGCACGCTGCCCGCGAGGGTGGCGATCGACACCGCGTTCGCGATGCGCGGCACGAGCGCCGGCGACTCGACGAACGCGCGCCGCAGCCGCGCGCGGGTGGGCGCCGTCAGCTTCGAGAGGCGCCCGGGCGCGGCGAGGGTCGACGCGAGGTCGGCGAGGCCGGGCCCCGACAGCGCCGAGACCAGCCTGGCGAACTCGATCGCGTCGGAGGGCTCGAGCTCGTGGGCGATCCGCAGCGCGCTGTCCGTGGGCCGCGGCCGCTCCTCGTCGGCGGTCAGCGCCACGGCGCGCGCGGCGGCTCGCTCCGCGTCGTGCGTGGTCGCGAGGAGGCGGGCGAGGGTGCGGACGAGCGTCGCCGTCCGCGGCGCCGTCACCGCGCGCAACGCGGAGAAGCAGGCGGCGAACGAGCGCGCCGGCAGGGTCGTCAGGAGATCGTCGTCGGGGGCTCTCCACCAGCCGGGGGCGCCGTTGCCGGAGAGGAGGTGCTCCCACGCCGCGAGTCCGTGCCCCTCCTCGACGGTCCCCGGGTCGAGCAGGTAGCCGCGCAGCTGCTCGAGATACGCGGGGACCTTCTTGCGGGTCGCCGGGTCGAGGTAACGAACCGCGTCTGCCCAGCACCGGACCCAGCGCACGCGCGCGGGCCCTGCGGGCAGGGCTGCGACCACGCCGACGAGCGACCGCGCGATCTCGGGAGCACCGGCCAGCGCGTGCAGCGCGTCGGCGAACGCGTCGACGTCGAAATCCGCAGGGACCCGCGCCGTGAGGGCCTGCAGCGAGAGGCAGATGCGGGAGCGAGGCGACCACTCGGGGCGGGTGCGCGCTTCGGCGTCGAGGGCGGTGAGCTCCTCGTGGACCTTCGCCCAGTCCCGCAACAGACCCTGCGGCGCGCTCGCATCGAGGAGAGCGAGCACCGCGCGGCGAGACCGCTGGTCCCTCCGCGCGAGCCACGGGAGCACTTTCGCGATGGCGTCGAAGACCCGCTTCTTCGGTGGGTCGGGTGCGCGCACCGGGACCATGCCGAAGCTCGGACGCGGATCGAGCGGAAAGAGCGCGCGAAACGGCTCCTTCTCGCAAGTGGCCGGGTCGTATACCCGGGCTTCCTCCAGCAGCGAGAGGAGGCCCGCCGTGCGCGCCTGGTCCTCCTCCACGAGCTCGACCAGCGCGAGCGCGCGGGACAGCGCGTGTCGATCGTTCCGCCCGAGCAGCGCGCCGAGGAGCGCGCTGTGGGCGTCGACCTGCGCGAGCGCCCTGGTGAGGCCGGCGGGCTCGAGGGTGTGGGCGAACAGCAGCGCGACGACCACCCTGCGCAGCGATGCGACCCCGAGCAGGCGCCGCGCGTGCTTGCCGAGCGCGGTCGGCAGCGCGGTCGCGAGGGGCTCGATCGCCTGGTCGATGGGGGCGCCCTCGTGGACCGAGGGCTTGAGCGCATCGAGCACCCGCGACACGCGCTCGTGCCAGCGATCGAGGTCTCCGACCACGCGGAGCAGCGCCTCGGGTTGCTCGCGGCGCAGCTCGCGGATGCAGCGGGAGGTCGCGTGCAAGCGCGCGCGATCCACCACGATCGTGCGCTCGCCCTCGCGCTCGGTGGCCAACACGAGCCACTCGATCCCCCCGGCCGCGAGCCCCAGCGGCACGCCGCGCAGCCACTCCACGTGCGCCTGCAGCTGGCTCCGCACGCGCGCGGTCGTCGGACGCGCGGCGGTCTCGCGGGAGCGGGCGGGGCGCACGGCGCGTGGAGTCTCCCCGACCCGAAGAACGGCTCAGAGCAGCAGCGAGAGCCCCCGCTCGGCGAGCAGGTCGGCCAGCGCCGCGAGCGGAAGGCCCACGATCGCCGTGTGATCCGGCCCCTCCATCGACGAGAACAGGAGCGCGCCCGCGGCCTCGACCTTGTACGCGCCCGCGCACCCGATCGGCCGATCGCGCGCCACGTAGGCGGTGATCTCGGCGTCGCCGAGCGCGCGCATGTGCATGTGGTGGACGACGAGCCGGTGCTCGGTGCGTCCGTCGGCGTGCACCGCGACGGCGGTCAGGAGGCGGTGGGTCTTGCCGCGGAGCGCGCGGAGCTGGGCCTCGGCCTCCGGCACGCTGGCGGGCTTGGTGAGCGGCTTGCCGTCGAGCTCGGGCACCTGGTCGGCGCCGATCACCACCGCGCCCGGGAACCGCGCGGCGACGCTCTCGGCCTTCGCGCGGGCGAACGCGATCGCGATCTGCTCCGGTGGATCGCTGCCGTGGTCCTCGACGAAGCTCGGCGCGACCGCCTCGTGGGCGATGCTCGCCGCCTCGAGGATCGCGCGCCGATGGGGGCTGGTCGAGGCGAGGACGAGGCGCATGCTCGGGACCGGATAGCCCGACCCGCGCCCGAGCGCGACTCACGTCGGCGCAGACCCGAGCCGCGCCCGGAGGAACTCGACGAACGCCTGCGCCGGCCGGTGATCCTTCACCGTGCGCACCACGAGGCTCGATGTAGGCAACTCCCAGTCGGGGAGCACGCGCAGGAGGCGCTTGGCCGCGAGATCGGCGCCGACGACGAAGACGGGCAGCGCGGCGATCCCGAGGCCTTCGAGCGCGGCGGTGTAGAGCGCGAGGTCGTTGCTCGACGCGAGCGGGCCGCGGACGGTCACGGTCTCGCGCCGGTCGCCGCGGGAGAGGATCCAGGTCGGGTCGGCGCGGTCGTGGACGAGGCCCACGTAGCGGGTCAGCTCGATCGGGGTCGTGGGGACCCCGCGCGACAGGTACGCCGGGCTCGCGACGAGCACCCGTTGCGCCGACGCCAGGAGCGCGCCCTCACCGGCGCCGATCGCCACGTCGAAGGTTGCTGGGTCTCCGTCGTCGAGGGAGAGCTCGAGCTGCACCTCGGGGTGGGCGCGCGCGAAGTCGGCCACGTGGGGCGCGACGTGGAGGAGGCCGAACACCGTGGGGGCGTGGACCCGGAGCAGGCCGCGCGGAGAGGCCACCGCCGCCGTGGCCGCCTCCTCCGCGTCGCGGGCCGCGAGCAAGGAACGCTGCGCATGCGGGAGCGTGGCCGCGCCCGCCTCGGTGAGCGAGGTGCGCCGCGTGGTCCGGTGGAGGAGCTGCACGCCGAGCTGGCGCTCCAGGCGCGCGACGGCGACCGACACCATCGCCTTCGACACGCGGAGGCGCTCGGCGGCGGTCGAGAAGCCGCCGGTCTCGGCCACGGCGACGAAGACCGCGAGATCTTCGAGGGAGGCGCGCGGCGGCCGAGTGTTTGACATTGTGATGAATAGGTTTGATGGTGCGATAGTTGTTGCGGAAACGAACGCAGTCTCGCCGCGATTGAATGGCAGACGGTATCACATGGCCAGACTGCGCGCTGATTGTTCACCCTGGTGGTCAACGGGTCCGAACTGGGGGCAAGCGATCGAGGTCGTGCGCGGACGCGAGAACGGGTGCATCGTCTCCTCGTGCGGTTCGCGTCCCTGCTCGTGCTCGCACCCCTCGCGGGTGCCTGTGGCGGCGAACGACCGGCCCCGCTCGTGGTCGACGACGCGGGCGCGGACGTGGAGCCCATGGAGGTCTGCGTCTTCGACACCGACCTACCAGACGTCCCGCCCAGCCTGTGGATCGCACCCCGTGCCCCCCTCGTCCTGGTCGACCCAGGGCGATCCACGCCCCTCACGGCCACGCTCACCTTCGCGGTCGATCCCGCGACGCTCCCCGTCACCTTCACCCTCGACGACCCGTCGCTGGGCACCTTCGCCGACTCGACGTTCCACGTCTCGACGACGGGCTTCACGGGAGAGCGCTGGACCTCCGTGCGCGCCACCGGCGGCGGCCTCTCGGACGAGGTCCGGCTCCTCGTGCTCGCGATCCCCGGCGCCGAAGACCCCGACCCTCTCTCCCACGCGCTCGTCTTCGACGGCACCGTCGGGTGCGGCTTCGCGAAGCCGCTCGGCGACGTCCTCGTCTTCGTCGCGCCGGCCGATGGCGACCACACGCTCGAGGTCACGGGCGATCCGCCCAAGTCGCCCCTCGCGAAGGCTCACCCGCTGGCGGCCGATCCCAGCGGGTGGTGCCCCGTCGTGAGCGTCGTCGACACCGACAAGGACTTCGTGCCGGATCGCTTCGTCGGCCTCACCAAGGGTCAGCGGGTCTGCGCTCGGATCGAGCCCCGCGACGGCGCCCTCGCCGAGAGCGTCACCCCGTTGACGGTCACGCTGCGCAGCACGAGCGGCGCCAGCGCCTCGCGCACCATCGTGCACGTCGCTCGCAAGCCGAGCTGCGGCGTCAGGCCCTGAGTCGAGGCCCGAGACCTCAGGGCAAGCGCGATCGATCGTGCAACGGTCAGGGGACGGTGCATACTGTGGCATGCGCATCTGGCCGTTCGTCGGTGCCCTCCTGGCAGCTTGCGGCGGTCGCGTCGACAACGCTCCCTCACCGGCGCTCGATGCAGGGGAAGCAGATACGAGCGCCGACACCGCCTGCGACCTGTGCATCGACTCGGCGCCGCCGCCGGAACCGGCCAGCCTCATCCTGGAGCCAAGAGAGCCTGTCGCCGTCGTGGACACCGCGCTCACCCCTCCGAGACCCGGAGTGGTCGACTTCGTCGTCCACCGCGACCCAGGCGGGATCGTCACCGACGAGACAACGTTCACCTTGTCCGACCCGAGCGTCGGGAGCTTTGTCGGCCCTCGCTTCGGGTCGACCGTGGTCGGCGCCGACGAGTCCCGGTGGTCCGTGGTGACGGCCAGCCACGGCGGCATCACACGCGACGCTGCGCTCGTGGTGATCGGCTTGGCCGGGGCGACCGACCCCGATCCGACCCACCACGGCATGCTGGTCCTCGGGACGGGCTGCGGAGACGCGAAGACCCCGCTCGGCGACCGGTTCGTCTTCGTGGCCCCGAACGATGGCGACTTCAAGCTGGGCCTGGAGGGTGCCGTCACCAAGCCCACCATCGCCGAGCTCGTCTTCGGCGCCCCGCTCGCGCTGTCCAAGGGCGCAGCGTGCGCAGAGGCGGTCACGACGAAGGACACCGATGGCGACGGCGTGGAGGACACCTTCGTCGGCGCCAAGAAGGGCCAGCGCCTCTGCGCCCAGCTTCGGGTGCGCACCCCCAAGGGGCCCAACACCGTGGTGCGCTTTCGCGCTGTGATCCGCGACGCGGCCGGGGCGGCGGACGTCCGCGAGGTGGTCCACGTCGTCCGCCAGTCCACCTGTCTCGGAGGCCGCTAGCCCGGCGCGGCCGGGATCTGCTTGCGCATCTTCTTGACGAACGTCTGGGTGCACCGGCCGTGGGTGGCCTCGTGCTCCATGATCTCCGCGATGAGGCGCGCCTTCACCTCGGGGGTGCCGCTGCCGTCGCGGATCTGCTTGGCGAGCGTGGCGCCCTCCAGCGAGGTGGGCCACTTGTCCTTCTCGGCCACCGCGGTCGCGGGCTTGTGGTGGGAGGGCTTGGTCTTGGTGACGTCGCGCAGGCCGGTGTTCTCGGCGCGCCGCCCGGTGCCGTGGCACCCGGGGCAGGTCGTGCTGCTCCCCCCGAAGGCGTTGCCGATGCGCCCGTCACCCCCACAGATCCGGCAGCTCTCGACTTCCATGCACGGAGCCTACGCCCAACGGCCGCGGGCTACCGGGATATCGGCGACCGGGCCCGGAGGAGCGCGCGCAGCCGTACGGCCCCGGTGTGCGCGAGCCCGTCGGCCCAAACGATCCGGTACCGCGCGCGGGGCAGCCCCTCGATCGGGCGCCCGATCACGCCCTTCGGCAGCGCGCAGCAGCCGTTCACCACCGCGACGCCGAGACCGAGCGCGACGAAATGCAGGATCGGCGCCCACCCGGTGGCCTCGACCGCCACCTCCCACCGCACGCCGGCACCGCTGAGCGCGCCCGCGATCGCCTCGCGCAGCGGTCTTCCGCGTGGTGGCACCACGAGCCGCTCGCCCTCCAGATCCGCGAGGCGCAACACCCGCCTCCGCGCGAGCCGGTGCGCGCGCGGCATCGCGAGCACGGGCACGGCGGTCACCAGCGGTACGTCGACCAGGCGCGGCACGTCTGCGTCGAGCGTGGTGACGCCGAGGTGCGCCTCGCCGCTCTTGAGCGCCGCGATCGTGCCCTCGCGGTCGCGCGTGCGCACGAGCACGCGGCCGCCCTCGTGCGCGAACGCCGACAGCGCCGGGCCGATCAGGTAGAGCAGCGCTCCCTCGCCCGCCGCGAGCACGGCCGGTGAGCTCTGCTCCTCGCCGGCCAGACGCCCGAGCACCTCGGCCTCGCGGGTGCGCACGTCGACCGCGTGCCGCGCGAGCGCCTCGCCCACCTCGGTCAACACGAGCCGCCGTCCGACCCGCCGGTACAGCGCCGAACCGACCGATTCGGCGAGCCGCGCGAGCTGCAGGTGCACCGCGGGCTGCGACAGGTGCCGGCGCTGCGCGGTGTGCGTGAGGTTCGGGTCTTCCGCGAAGATTCGCAGGGTCTCGAGCTGCTCGGCGTCGAGGACAGTCATCAGGATTCCTGAGTGTAGCTCGGAACGTACTTCTTCCGGAGGAGTCTTCCGGGCGGCACCCTCGGGTCACCATGAAACATCCCCTCCGACCCACCCTGGGCATCGACATCGGTCGAGTCCTCATCTCCGCCGGCGACCAGGCCGGCGACACCTCCTTCCTCGGCAGCACCGAGGCCGTCGCCCTCGAGACGCCGCCCATGCCCGGCGCCTTCGCGGCCGTGACGATGCTGGTCGAGGCCTACGAGGGCCGCGTCCACCTCGTCTCGAAGTGCGGCCCCGGCGTCCAGCAGCGCTCGCTCCGCTGGCTCGCCCGGCACCGGTTCCACGAGGTCACCGGCCTCTCGCCGCGCCAGGTGCACTTCTGCCGCGAGCGCCGCGAGAAGGCGGGCATCGCCAGCCGCCTCGGCCTGCACGCCTTCGTCGACGACCGCGCCGACGTGCTCCTGCCGATGGCCGGCATCGTCGAGCTGCGGCTCCTCTTCGGGCCGCAGAAGCACCTGCACCCGCCCGTCGGCCTCGTCCCGGTCCTCGACTGGGAAGCGGCCCTCGGCCGGCTGCTCACCTTCGCGGATCAGCCGGTGGCGTCGTGAGGAAGCGCGGCGGCACCGCGTCCGTCAGCCACACCCCGTTGTCGCTGCGGTGGAACGTGAACCCCTCGCGCGCCATCGCGGCGCTGTCCACACGGAGGACGCAGGGCTCCCCCCGCCGCGCACCCACCCGTCGGGCCGTCTCCTCGTCCACCGACAGGTGCACGTGTGTCCGCCCCATCGGCCGCAGCCCTTCCTCGGCGATCGCCGCGAGGTTCCTCGCGACCGTCCCGTGGAACAGCTGCGCCGGTGGCTCACAGGCGACGAGCCCCAGATCCACCGCGACCGAGTGCCCCTGACAGGCCCGCACGCAGAGCCCGTCCACCGACAGCGCGAAGCGCCCCTTGTCGTCCGTCTCGACCACCTCGAGCAGCTCCGCCGAGCTCCACCCGAGCGCGGCCGCGAGCGCTTCGACCAACAAGAACCCTTCAGGGTCGAGCGCGAGCCCCACCGAATCCGGGCGGTGCCGGAGCACGAACGCGAGGCGTTTGCCGCGCGCCCGCTCTCCGACCCGCGCCCGCACGCTACGCGGAAGGCCCTTCGACCTTCTCGGCCACGACCTCGCGGGGCCGCGGCGTGTAGCTGAACACGAGCTCGCCGTCCTTCACGTCGACGAGCGCCTCGCCGCCGTTCTCGAGCTCCCCGAACAGGAGCACGTCCGTGAGGCGCTTCTTCACCTCGTTCTGGATCACGCGCGCGAGCGGGCGGGCGCCCATCTCCGGATCGTAGCCCTTCTCGGCGAGCCACTTGCGCGCGGGCTCGGTGATCTGGATCGTGGCGTGGCGCTCGCGCAGCTGGGCGTCGAGCTCGCCGATGAACTTGTCGACGATGCTCGCGACGACCGAGGGATCGAGCGGGTTGAAGCCCACCTTGGCGTCGAGCCGATTCCTGAACTCGGGCGAGAACAGGTCCTTGAAGGCCTTCTCCTCGTTGCCCTTCTGCGGGCCGCTGTCGCCGAAGCCGACCCGCTTGCGGGCGAGGTCGCGGGCGCCGACGTTGCTGGTCATGATCAGCACGACGTGCCGGAAATCGCTGGCCACGCCGTTGTTGTCGGTGAGCTTGCCGTGGTCCATCACCTGGAGGAGCACGTTGAAGATCGAGGGGTGCGCCTTCTCGATCTCGTCGAGCAGGAGCACCGCGTGCGGGGTCTTGGCGATGGCGTCGGTGAGCAGGCCGCCGCGGTCGAAGCCCACGTAGCCGGGCGGCGCGCCGATGAGGCGCGAGACCGTGTGCGGCTCCATGTACTCGCTCATGTCGAAGCGGACGAAGGCGATGCCGAGGCACTTGGCGAGCTGCTTCGCGAGCTCCGTCTTGCCGACGCCGGTGGGGCCGGTGAAGAGGAAGCTCCCGATGGGCTTCTCGCCCCCGCGCAGGCCGGCCCGCGCGAGCTTGATCGCCTGGGTCACCTCGCGGACGGCTTCTTCCTGGCCGAAGATCACGCGGCCGAGGTCGCGCTCGAGGTGGCGCAGGCCTTCCTTGTCGTCGGTCGACACCTCTTTCGGTGGGATCTGGGCCATCTTGGCGACGACCGTCTCGACGTCGCCCACGACCACCTCGAGCGGCACGTCGGCGCCCACGCCCTCCGCGCGGCCGCGCAGCTTCACCATCGCGCCGGCCTCGTCCATGAGGTCGATCGCCTTGTCGGGCAGCTTGCGGTCGTGGAGGTACTTGGCGGAGAGGTTGACCGCGGCCTCGAGGGTGGCCGCCTGGTAGACCACGCCGTGGAACTCCTCGTACTTGGATTTCAGCCCGGCGCAGATCGCGATCGCGTCCTCGAGCGAGGGCTCGGTGACCTCGACCTTCTGGAACCGGCGCGACAGCGCGCGGTCGCGCTCGAAGTGGGTGCGCAGCTCGGCGAACGTGGTCGACCCGATGCAGCGCAGCTTGCCGCTCGAGAGCGCGGGCTTGAGCAGGTTGCCCGCGTCGAGGGTGCCACCACTCGCCGATCCGGCGCCGATGATGGTGTGGATCTCGTCGATGAACAGGATGGCGTTCTTCTGCTTGGTGATGGCCTCGATGACGCCCTTCATGCGCTCCTCGAAGTCACCGCGGTAGCGCGTGCCGGCCACGAGCGCGCCCATGTCGAGCGTGTAGACCTGCGCGTCGAGTAGGGCGGGGGGCACCTCGCCGCGCACGATCTTCCAGGCGAGGCCCTCGACGATGGCGGTCTTGCCGACGCCGGCGTCGCCCACCAGGAGCGGGTTGTTCTTGCGCCGACGCGCGAGCACGTGGATGCAGCGATCGACCTCTTTCTGGCGGCCGATCAGCGGATCGATGCGGCCGTCGGCGGCCTCCTTGTTGAGGTGCACCGCGTAGGCCGCCAGCGGGTTCTTGGCGACCTTGGGCCGGCCGCTGCGCTCGTCGGACTCGCCGCTCGCGTCGGCCTTGTCGTCGCCGACCGGGTCGTCCTCGCCGATCTTGGAGACCCCGTGCGAGACGTATTCGACCACGGCGAGCCGCGTGACCCCCTGCTCGTCGAGCAGCGCCGCCGCCATCGAGTCGCGCTCGCTGAAGATGGCGATGAGCAGGTCGGCCGGCGTGACCTCGTTCTTCTCGGCGCCCTGCGCGTGCATGGTCGCGCGGCGCACGACGCGGGAGAGCCCCAGGGAAGGGGAGGGCGGGCCGTCGGGCGACCGCGGCATCTCCTCGTCGAGGTACTTGGTGAGCGCCTTCTTCAGCGCGTCGACGTCACCCCCCGAGTGCACGAGGACCTTGCTGAGCCCCGGATCGAAGCACAGCGCGAGGAGCAGGTGCTCCACGGTCATGAACTCGTGCTGGCGCCGGCTCGCCTCTTCGACGACCTGGTTCAGCGCGATCTCGACCTCGACCGACATCTTCATGTTGCTGCTGTCTCCCGTTGCACCGTTCCAGCGCTCATTCCTGCTCCGCGGTCACCTTGAGGGGCATGCCGTGCTCGCGGGCGTAGGTCATCGTCTTGTCGACCTTCGATTCGGCGATGTCCTTCGGGTAGAGGCCAGCGACCCCCATGCCCTTGTGATGCACCGAGAGCATCACGTACGTCGCCTCGGACTCGCTCTTCTCGAAGAATCGCACCAGGACCTCGATGACGAACTCCTTGGTCGTGTAGTCGTCGTTGTGGAAGAGCACCTTCCAGCGCTTGGGGCGCTGGATCTTGCGCTCCTCTTCGACGACGAGGTCGTCGTCCCGCTCGGGGTTCGGCGGCTTGGGATCGTTCGGGGGCACCATGCTCTCCATTCATAGAAGCGCATTCCACCTTGCGCATCGATCGCCGTCGTCGCCGCTCCCCGAACGGGTGGGTCCCACTTGCGTTCTGTGTTTGCAGAATATACAGTACGCACACCATGGCAGCAGTGATGGCAGAGGTCGGCGCAGGGCAGCGAGGCATCCTCCGGGCGCGCAACGCCGCGCGCGATCGCCTGCAGGCGACCATCCCGGCGAACTACAACCCGTGGCTGCACCTCGGCGCGACCACCGGCATCGGTGTCGCCGCGCTGGTGGTGGGCCTCGTCATGATCCACGCGCCCACGTGGCGCGAGCTGCTCACCATCCCGCTGGTCTTCGTGTTCGCCAACGCCTTCGAGTGGCGGGCCCACAAGGATCTGCTCCACCACCGGCGCCCGCCGCTGCACGAGCTCTACGACCGCCACACCCCCGAGCACCACATGGTGTTCGGCTACGACGACATGGCCATCCGCGAGCCGCGCGAGCTGCACCGCGTGCTCATCCCGTGGATCGGCGTGCTCGGCATCGTCGTCGCGGTCGCGCCGCTCGCGTGGGCGCTCGGGCACTTCTGGTCGCCCAACCGCGGCTGGCTGTTCCTCGTCTGCTCCGCCATCTACATGGTCGGCTACGAGCTCTCGCACACGAGCTATCACCTCGCGCCGGACTCGTTCGTCGGTCGCCTCGCGCTCGTGCGGTTCCTCCGCGAGCACCACCGGCGCCACCACCACCCGCGCCTGATGCAGCGGTGGAACTTCAACGTCACCATCCCGCTCTTCGACTGGCTGCACCGGTCGATCGTCTCGGAGAAGGTGCTCGCCGAGACGCTGGCCGAGGACGCCGCTCCGCCGGCCGATCAGTTCTCGTAGATCCGGGCGATCACCCACGACTCCCACACGGGCTGCGCCTCGGCCAGCGTGAGCCCGACCACGTCGCGGAACGCCTGGGCGCCCGAGTCGCGCCACGCGATCTCGCGGAAGCGGTGGAAGAACGGCCACAGGTAGCCCTTCTCGTCGAGCCAGAGACAGACGAAGCGCGCGATGGCGTAGCTCTCCGAAGCGTCCCTGCGGAACGCGAGTTCGTCCATGGCGAACAGCTTGTCGAGCCGGACGTGGGGCGCGAGCTTCTTCTGTTCGTGCGGGAGATAGCCGGCGCGGGCCTTGCGGTCTCCGTGCAGGACGCCCTCGTCGTAGCGGGGCACCTCGAACAGCGCGGACAGGCCTTCGTAGAACCACGCCGGGATGCCCGGAAAATGCGCCAGCACGAGCGGATGAACGGCCTCGTGCAACACGGTGAGCGTCCCGCCGTTGGCGAGGTCGACGACCGCGAGGCGATCGGCCGCGACGAAGAAGCCGCGGTCGGAGAGGCACGGCTTGTCCCACTTCGTGAAACAGAAGGTCTGGTAGCTGCCTGCACCGGGCAGGAGGTAGAGGGCGGTCGCCGCGCCGCTCGGGGGAGGGTCGAGCCCCGCGCCCACGAGGCCTGCGTAGAGCCTCCGCAGCTGGGCCTCGGTGTCGACGAACACCTTCTCGGTGACGTTGGACGGCGCAGCGAGGACGAACGCCGGCTCGATGACCGCGATGCGCGCGCCCTCCCCGAGGTCGGACCGCGCCCGCGTCGCGTGCTGCGCGAGGCGAGGGGGCGCACACGCGGCGAACCCCGAGAGCGCGAGCACCCCGACGAAGACGCCGCGTGACACCGAACGAGTCTAGCAACGCCGTCGGTTCACGCCGGACGTGATCCCGTTGTCGTGGTCTCACCCGTGGATGCCGAGCGAGATCGAGACCCCGAGCTGGTCGTCGAGGTACGTGCGGTTCGGGGCGCCCCCGCTGATCCACGTGCGGGTCCAGTGCACCCCCACCATGCCGAGCGCCCAGCCGAAGAGGAGCTCGCTGCGCAGCGTGCGCGAGGCGAGGTCGCCGGTGGCGAACAGATCGAGGCGCGCGTTGGCGTGGATCGCGACGTCCCGCGCCGGAAACAGCCGCGTGCGCAGGAGGCCGCCGACGTTGCCGCGGATGCCGTTCGGGCTCCACCAGAGCCGGTCCCCCGTCTCGAGGCCGGGACCGAGCCCGACGATCACGCTCCCCCGCGGGCTCGCGAACAGGACCGCGTCGAGCGCTCCCTCCAGCCGGTACGTCGTGGCCTTGTTCCCCCACGGCACCGAGGTGCCGCCCCACAGGAGCCCGATCTCGAAGCCGGCGTATTCCGAGGGGAAACGCATCGCTTCGAGATCGAGGGCGATCGCGGTGCCGCGGTAGCCCTGGCGCGTCCCTTCGCCGATCAACCGGCTTCCGTTCACCGTCGAGACGCTCCCGCCGATGCGGGCGAACTCGGTGGGGGACATCGGCAGCGCGGTGGCCGCGAGGAGGGTCAGCGTGGCGAGCACGGCCCCGGCTCTTCAAGTCCCGGGCCAACCCCGCTCACGGGTTGTAGACCTCGAAGTCCGGGGGGGCGCCGTCGACCCCGATGAACCCGACGCGGGTGCCCGCGACCTCCACCTTGCGCACCGTGCAGCCCGGCTTGCACCGGAGCGTCTCGAGGAAGTGGTACTTGAGGACCAGACTCCCGCCCGCCGAGCCCGTGACCACGATCCGATCGTTGCTCGCCTGCACGAGTCCCGGCCCCGCGGGCAGGAACCAGTTGTGGAGGAGGCGGGTGCGGAAGAAGAGCCCCCCGAGCGGCCCCGGCACCGGCTCGAGGAGATCGCGGCGGGCCTCGAGCGCGGGCCAGTGCTTCACGAGCACCACCCACTGCACGTTGAAGGTCTCGAGGTACTTGCGGAAGGCCTCGACGTCGACCGGTCGGTCCTCGGGCTGCACGCGGAAGAAGTTGGCGTCGGAGTGGGCGAGGTTGATCTCGCGGAACCCGCCGAGCACCTGCGCGTTCGTGCGGCCCGCGAGCTGCTCGCCGGTCATCCACCACTCGACGAGCCAGCGGCCGCGGCCGTCGTCGCGCTTCTTCACGAAGTCCTCGATGGCGGGGAACAGCGCGTCGGGCGCGTGGCGGTAGACGAACGGCTCGGGCCAGCCCTGCGTGCCGAACTCGAGCGGCCCGCCGATGTTGGGCGGCGCGAGGGGCAGGGGCTTCTTGTGGCGCGGCACGAGGTCGGGGACGAAGTAGAGGACGTCGCGCAGCAGCCGCGGCGCGCCGACCAGCACGAGCACGCCGAACATCGCGGCCACCGCGCCCCGCTCGCGCAACGCCAGCGCGATCGGCGCGGCGAGGTCGTCGAACAGCTCCCCCGCGAACACCGTCGCGAGCATGATCGCCGGCAACACGAAGCGGTAGGGCTGCACCTGCCGCAGCAGCGGCACGAGCGAGCCGACGTAGGCGACGAACAGCGGGAACAGGAGCGCGGGCCACAGCCACGGCAGGCGCGCGTCCTTCTCCTTGCGCATGCGGTAGAGCGCGGCCGCGCACGCCACGAGCGCCACGGAGCGGAACCCGCTGCGGTTGCCGAGCACGCCGGTGACCCACGGCTCCTTGGTGATGGCGAGCCAGTCCCACAGCACGAAATCCGGCGTGGCGTCGAGGTAGTAGCCGCTGTCGAGGATGTAGTGCCAGAACCGGAGCGCGGTCTTCAGCCACCACAGGTTGGCGAGCACCGTGAGGGCCGCGGCGGCGAGGATGGCCGCGTGCTCGTTGCGCGAGAGCGCCTTCCGCTCGCGCACGTAGAGCACCAGCATCGGGCCCGCGAGCGCGAGGAACGTGTACGGGTGCAGCGTGTGCACGAGCGCCAGCACCGGCCCGAGCAGCACGAGCTGCCAGCGCTTGCGCTCGCGGACGTAGGCGACGAGCAGCCCGAGCGGCAGCAGGAACCAGTACGCGGCCGCCGCCCAGCACACCATGCCCACGAACCACAACCAGTGGGTGAAGCCGTCGAACCACCACACGAGCGCCGCGAGCGAGCCCGCGATCAGCGCCGCGCGGGGCCGCGCCCCGAGGAGCCGCGCCGAGGCCACGACCACCGGGAACACCCCGATCGAGACCAGCCACGCGAACAGGTTGAAGGCGCGGTCGAAGCGCACGCCGAGCTTCACGAGCGCGATGCAGAACACCTCCCAGAGCTTGTTGTCGGCGTCGAAGATGGCCCCCGACGGCTGGCCCGCGAGCAGGTGCGGGTCCCAGAGCCAGGTGCGCCCCGACGCCTGCCACGCCTCGACCGCGCGCTTGCACTGCTCGTAGTGGGTCGAGAAATCGAGCGAGATCATCGGCTCGCGCCCGAGCACCACCGACGCCGGCGACATGTAGAGCATCACGCCGACGTGCGCCGCGAAGAGCAGCGCGAAGAGCACGGCGAAGCGGCGCGGAGTCATGGCAGGAGCGGGCGCAGGTGGCCGACCACCCGCAGGTAGGCGAGGAGGCCGAGCCAGGTGGCGCCGAACAGTCCGCGCAGCAAGTCCCAGGTGCGCGAGGCCGTCGCCGGCGTGAGCGGCCACAGGAGGCCGACGAGGAGCACGGGCCCGAGGAACGCGTGCAGGTAGAGCGTGGTGTACGCGGCCGAAGCCACGATCAACACCCGCGTGGTCGCGGCGGTGAGGCCCACCCCGAACACCACCGCAGTGGTGCGCAAGCCCGCGCGGGCGTCGGTCTCGGCGTCGCGGATCACCTGCACGCCCTCGGTGACCATGCAGAGGAGCGCGAGCAGGCCCACGAGGCGCAGTCCCACGCGGTGGTCGAGCGGACAGCCGACGAGCGCCATCGTCGTCCCCCAGGTGGCCATGGCGAGGATGTCGACGCCGGGGTGGCGCTTCAGCCACCGCGAGTAGAGGACGATCACGACCGTGTTGGCCGCGAGCACCACGAGCAGGCCCTTGCCGTGCAGCGCGGCGATCGCGGCCGCCATCGCCAGGAGCCCGACCGCGCCGAGCCAGCCCGAAGCGACGTGTTCGGCGAGGAACCGCGTGCGCGCCACGTCGCGGCCCTCGGCGCGCACGTCGATCTCGACGTCGAAGAGGTCGTTGACCAGGTACACGAACGCGTTGAGCACCGCGCCGAACACCAGGCGGTGCCCGACGTCGAGCAGCGGCAGCCCGAGCGCGAACGCGAGCGTGGTGCTCGTGACGAGGTTCCCCATCTCGCGCTTCTTGAGGCGGAAGATCGTCGCGTCCGCGACGATGCGCGCGGCGTCGAGGGGGCTCGCCCGGAGGTCCATCGTCAACCGCCGTAGAGCTCCGTGACCCACATCTCCTCGGTCTTGTCGTCGACGACCACGCCGATGCCGACCCTGGTGAAGCGCGTCTCGAGCATGTTGCCGCGGTGCGAGGGCGACGCGTAGAGCGCGCGGTGCGCGGCCTTCTCGGTCCTGGCCTTGGCGACGTTCTCGCCGACCACCTTCCACTTCTTGCCGCTCGCGGCGGCGCGCGACGCCGGGTCGCCGTCGCCGACGTCGTGCCCGAGGAGCTTGGCCTTGCGCATGGCCTCGGCGTGCGCGCGCGCCAGCTTGTCGAGGCTCGGGTCGCGCACGAGCGACGGGAGCTTCTCGGCCTTGCGCGCGCCGTCGAGGCGGAGGAACAGCGCGGTCGCCGGGTCCTTCTCCTTGTCGCCCGCGGCCTCGCCCGGCACCTCGCTCGAGGGTGGCTGCTCGGGCGGGGCGATCGCCGCCCACACCTCGGCCTCGAGCACCGGTCGCGGACCGGCCTCGTCGTCGGCGAGGATCTGCACGACGTGTCGACCCGCGGTCGCCACCAGGAACTTCGCGCGCACGTGCGGCGCGCTGCCGGTCACCGACGAGAGGATGGTCTTCGGGGCGCCGGTCGGCGGCAGCAGCACCACGCGGCCCTCGGTCTGCCCGGCGAGCAGGCGCGCGTCGACGTCGATCCAGGTGTTGGTGTTCACCTGCGTCGGGATCGCAGCGAGGTCGGCGACGGGGTCGATCATGACGAGCGCGAGGGAGTCCTTGCCGCCCCCCTTGTAGCTGCCCACGCCGCAGCGCGCGCGGGGCGCGTGCGCGCCGAGCCACGTCGCCACGTCCTTGCCGAGCGCCTTGCGATCGAGCTGACCCTCGACGACCGCGCCCCAGGTGCGCGGCCAAACGTGGGGGCTCCCTGCCTTGCGCTGCAGCCACTCGATCTCCTGCGCGTCGGGCAGCTTGCCGCGCTCGGCGAGGACCTTGGCGAGCTCGAGGGCCACCGTGACGAGGGCGCGATCGAGACCCCCGCCGCAGGCCTTCACGAGGGGGGCGTCCGAGAGCGGCATGGAGACGCCCCCCTGGGGGGAGACCGTCTCCTTGACCCAGGTCGAGGTCGGAGGCGCGGCAGCGCCCCGGACGGATGCGGCCAGGACTGCAACGCCCACCATGGCCCGCCAGGGAGTTCGCGACACCCAGGAAGCCTAGGCGATCCGCGGGCTTCGGGCCCAGATCGGCGCCGTCTCGGGCCAGACAGCATGGGTGGAATGATGCAAGCCGGGCGTTGCCGACGGAATCCTTTACGTATGAAGTAGCGGACGGACGGGGTTTCCGTATCCTGTGTCCACCTCGATGAAGAAGCTCCTCCGTGCCCTCCTCTTGACCTCCGTCATCGTCGTTCCGGCCGGCCTCGTCGGCGTGGGCTGTGCCGAGTCGGTCGACTCGGAGACGACGAGCGACGTCGACTCCGGGACCGCCGTGACCGACACGGGCAGCAAGGACAGCTCTTCGGGCGACACGGGCACCAAGGACACGGGCACACCCGACACAGGGACGCCGGACACGGGTGACCCGGACACGGGTGAGCTCGTGGACTCCGACTTCCCGGACTTCGGCGGCACCGACAGCGGCGGCAGCGACGGCGGCGGCTTCGAGGTCGGCGCGTTCGCCCCTGGCTTCGGCCCGACCTGCGCCGCGGACAAGGACTGTGGCGACGGCGCCTGCTGCACCAAGGACAACCGCTGCGGCGTCGTGTTCGCCGGCGAGTGCGTCGCCTTCTGATCGAAACCCGAACGTCACGTAGCAACGAGGGGTCTCACCACCCCTCGTTTGCTTTTGTCTGCGCGGTTCAGTTCGCGATCGGAGAATGCCCCCGGGCTAAAGCCCGGGGCACCGACGGCCGCTGAAGCCCGGGGCATCCACCCCGGGCTCGCCGCCGCGCCGGCCTGGCTGAACTCCTCTCTGCACGTCCTCAGCGGCGAGAGGTCCAGCCAGTGATTCGGGACGTGCAGCCCGGGGTGAGAGGCCCCGGGCTTGTGGTGCTGTCGGTGCCCCGGGCTTCAGCCCGGGGGCATTGATCGACGGGCGTTCAGTTCGCGACCGGCTCGGGGGCGCCGCGCTCGATCGGCTGGCCCGAGACCTCCCAGGAGAGGAAGCCGCCCTCGAGGAACGCGACGGGGTAACCCTCTTCTGCCAGCTTCTCGGCGAGCGCCTTGGTCTCGGTGCCGGCGCGGCAGTAGAGGACGGCGGCGCGCCCCGTGGCCATCAGCATGTCGGCCTTGGCCGCGATGTCCGCCAGCGGGAGGTGCAACGCGCCCGGGATGTGCGCGCGGGTGAACGACTGGACGTCGCGGGTGTCGACCGCGACGACCCGACCGGCCTGCGCGAGCTTGAGGAACTCCTCGACGCGCACCGCGGACTCGGAGCGCGGCAGGAACGGCTCGATCATCGCGCGGAGCTGCGCGCGACGGAGCGCGCCGGGCTGTCCACCCGCGATGCGCCCGCCCTTGAAGACCATGAACGTGGGGACGCTCTTGATCTGGAGCTCCTGCGCGAGCGCGGGGCACTTGTCGACGTCGACCTTGACGACCTTGGCCTTGCCCTCGAGCTCGTGCATGAGCGCGATCAGATCGGGCTCGACCTGCTTGCAGGGGCCGCACCACACCGCGGAGAACTCGACGAGCACCGGCAGCTCGGACCGGAGGATCTCACGCTCGAAGGACTGCTCGTCGACATAGGGGATCGCAGAGGGCGCCATGGGTCGCATGCGAGTAAGGATGTCGGCGCGGTGATGCAAGCCCGTGCGCCCTCACTTGCCCGGTGCAGGCAGCGGCTTGGGCTTCGGCTTCACGGTCGGCGCCGGCCCGGGTGCGGGCAGGATCGGCGGCTTCGGCGTGGGGTTCGGCGGCGTGTACGTGGGGGGCGGCGCCGGGATGGGCGCGGGCTTCGGCGTGAACGTCGGCGGCGGCGCGGGCTGCGGGACGGGCGCGTACGTCGGGCCCGGCTTCGGGGTGTACGTGGGGGCGGGCCCGGGCGCGGGCGGCGGCATGTACGTCGGCGGCGGCGCGGGCTTGCCGGTCGGCATCGGGACGCTGGTCGGGCCCGGCGGCGGCGGGGCGACGGTGGGCGCGACGGTGGGCGCGACCGTGGGGCCGGGCGTCGCGGTCGGCGAGGGGCCGGTCGGTGGCGCCGGCGTCCACTTGGGGCCGGGGGGCGGCGCGGCCGTCGGCGGTTGCGCGCCGGGCTTGCCGGCGAGCGGCGGCGTGTACGGCTTGCCGTGGGGGGCGAGCTTCGACGAGGGCGCCGGCGTCCACGCGACCGCGCCGGGTTTGGCGTGGAGCGGTGGGGCGATCGTGCTGCCCTTGACGTGCTCGGGGGGCAGTCCTGCGGCGACGGGTGGCGGTCCGAGGAACGGTCGCGCACCGTGCAGCGGGCGAGGGGGCGGAGTGTACGGGGTGGTCGCGCCGAGGACGGCGCCGTGGTGCTCGTGACCGAGCAGGTGGTGCGACGGCCCCTGCGGGTGGAAGAAGTGGTGAGAGTGCACGAACACGAACGGCGTGACGCCGACCGTGATGTACACCGCCGCGCCACCGCGCCAGCCGTAGTGCGGGTACGCGGGGCCCCAGCCCATGTAGCCGTTGCCCGACCGCCACTCGACCCACGCGGGGCTGTAGCGCGCGCCGGGGATCCACACCCAGCCGTAGCCCTCGCTCCAGACCCAGCGACCGTAGTGGAAAGGTCCCCAGCCCCAGGCGAAGTCGCTCACCCAGTAGTAGCCCTCGCTCGTGTACGCCCAGTGGCCGTGGGTGACGTAGGGCGAGAAGCCCACGCCGACGACGGTGGTCGCCGGCACCCAGACGACGCCGAAGGTCGCGTCCTCGACCCATACGCCGTAGGGATCGAGCGCCGGCCGGAAGGTGGCGAGGGCGGTCGGATCGGTGTCGTCCGCGTCCACGTCGACCTCGGCGACCGGCGCAGCGACCGGCGTGGGCTCCCAGCCACCGACCTGGGTCTGGCCCTGGACGTAACAACCCGCGAGCGCGAGCGCGAAGAAGAAGGGTGTGCGGGTGCGCATGCGCGCTCTGGCTGCAATGCCCACGCCGCGCCGGATCTCCCCACGTTCGCTAGAATGCCCCACGTATTTCCGCGCAATCCGTGCAGCCGTGACCGAGCGCCCGCGCGGCCTGGCCCAAGAGCTCTCACCCCGGGGACCCGAGCGAAACCGTTTCGCTCGGGCCGCGCCCCCATGGGCGCGCAAACCCGGCCGCAGGCCGGATCAGGCGCGGAGGCGCTCTTTCGGGTCCAGGGTGTCGCGCATCGCCTCACCGAGCAGCACGCTCGCAGCCACCGTGATCAGCACGAGCAGCGAGGGAAACGCGACCAGCCACCAGGCCTCGGGGTGGCGTCGCGCCTGCCCGAGCAGCGCACCCCACGCGAGGGGGTGCACCTGACCGACGCCGACGATGGCCACCGCCGACTCGAGCACCACCACCGTGCCGACGCCGAACGCCGCGACCACGAGGCCCGACGAGAGCACCCACGGCATCACGTGCGAAGCGAGGATGCGGCCGGGGCTCGCGCCGAGCGCGCGCGCGGCGGTCACGTGGTCGAGGGTCTGCACGCGGATGACGTCGGCCCGCGCGACGAGCGCGATCTCCGGGCACCGGCAGGCCACGACGACGAGCAGCAGGGTGAAGGTGGCGGGGAACGCGGCCTGCAGCACGAGCACGAGGAGCAGCGAGGGCACGGCCGCGGTGACCTCGAGCAAGCGGCGCAGGAAGCCGTCGAAGCCGCCGCGCAGGAGGCCGCTCAGCGCGCCGAGCGCGGCGCCGAGCGCGCCGGACCCGAGCACCGCGAGCAGCGCGAGCGTGAGCGTGGGGAACGAGCCCGAGATCAGCGCGCGGAACACGTCGCGGCCGGCCTCGTCGGTGCCGAGCAGGTGACCCGCCGACGGACCGAGGAGGGACTCGGAGGCCCGTCCGGTCGGCGGCGCGACGAGCGCACCGACCACGAGCAGCCCCGTCAAGACGAGGGCGAGGACACCGCCGACGCGGGCGCGCGTGTCCCGGCGGAGGGCGCCGAGGAACGACCGGAACACCTGCCGCGCCGGGTCGGCGAACGCCGCGATCGCCGGGTCGGCGACCGCGCTCGCGGTCATCGTCAAGCGCTGGAGGAGCGAGCTGCGCCGGGAGGTCATCGCTCGCCCTCGTCGCGCACGAGGGAGGCGCGGACGCGCGGATCGACGAGGCCGTGCAGCACGTCGGCGAACAGCACGAGCACCGCCGAGAACGTGGCCGAAGCGAGTACGAAGGGCATGATCCAGGGCAGGTCGCGCGCCCGCAGCGCGGCCATCGCGGCGGGTCCGAGGCCCGGCAGCTCGAGCACCTCTTCCACCACGAGCGTCGAGGAGAGGAGCAGCGGCACCTGCACGGCGGCGTAGGCGAACGTGGGCCCGAGCGCGGCGCGCGCGATCATCCACCAGCGGCGACCGCGCGGCAGCCCCATCGCCCGCGTGGTGACGACCCAGTGGGCCGTGGCGACGTCGAGCACGCTGGCCCGCATCTGCCGCGAGATCGGGGCGAGCGAGACCAGCGCGAGCGCCACGGCGACGAACACCTCGTTGCGCGCGAACGCGCTCGAGGCGCCGCGGGTGGCGAGCGCGAGCACGAACGCGGGCAGCGCGTAGAGCACCACGGAAGCCGTGCCGATCACGCGCGCGGGCGCCTGCCTCCTCCGCGCGGTGAGGAGCCACGCGAGCGGCAGGCCGCCGAGGTAGGCGAGGGCGAGCGCCGTCAGCACCCGCCCGATCGTCTTCGGGGCGCGCGCGCGCAGGTCTTCGCCGACGGGCTTGTCGTCCCGCAGCGAGCGGCCGAGCGTGCCCTCGGAGAGCTCCGCGGCGTAGCGACCGAGGCGGGTGTCGGTCACGTGGGCGACCAGCCGCTCGAGCGGGTCGTGCTCGCGGTACTCGGCGCGATGGAGCGACCACCAGGCGAGGAGGCGCGCGCGACCCTCGGGCCGTGGGTAGCCGGCCTGCTTGACGGCGTCGGCGGCGAGCGACTCGAGCAGCGTGCGGTCGGCCGCGGTGGGCTTCTGCCCGAGCACCTCGAAGATCGGCGCGATGACGGCGGTGTCCGCCGCGCGGAGCTCGGCGCGGTAGCTCGGCTCGTCGCGCGCCTCGAGGAGGCGGCGCAGCGTCCGCTTGACCGACGCGGGGCGAAGATCGGCGCCGTGCTCGTCGAGGAGGCGGCGGAAGTAGCTCTCCGCCTTCTTCGGGTCGTCGAGGTCGCTGGCGTCGATCTGACCCATGCGGACGGCGAGCGGCTGGAGCTCGTGCGCGAGGGCGCCGCGGGCGCCGGGCGAGAGGCGCTCGAGCGCGGGCCCTAGCTCGGGCAGACCCGCCGCGCCGATCCGGAGCAGCGCCTTGACCGCGCGCTCGCGCGTCTCCCCCGTGGAGCTCGCCGCGCGTTCGACCAGCGCCGGCACGAGCCGCGGGCGGTCCTCGGGGTCGAGGTTGAACAGCACCGGCAGGTGGAGGGCGCGCTTGGCCTGACCCTCGGCGTCGAGGTCGGGTGGCGGCACGCTGGCGACGAGCGCGAACAGCACCACGCCGAACAGCAGGAGCGCGGGCCCCATGGGGACCAGGCGGCGGAGGAACCAGCCGAACACCGCTACTTCCCGTCGCGGTACGCGCGGAGGGCGTTGACGATCGCGTCGGCCACCCGCGCCCGGTAGTCGGTCTTGGCGAGGTAGCCCTCCTCGATCGGGTTCGAGATGAACGATACCTCCATGAGGACGGCGGGCATGCGCGCGCCGACGAGCACGAAGAACCCCGCGCCGTGCACGCCGCCGTCGAGCACGTCGCCGTAGCTGACGCCCTTCTCCTCGGCGTGCAGCGAGGACATGGTGGCCTTCTGCAGCAGCGTCGCGAGGTGGTGCGAGCGCGCGCCCACCTCGGCGATCTTGAGGTCGTCCAGGATCGCGCGGAGCTCGCCGTGGCTCGCCGCGCCGCCGCCGTTCTCGCGCTTGGCGACGCGGTGGGCGAGCTCGTCGCGCGCCGTGTCGAGCACGTAGGTCTCGATGCCACGCCGGGCCTTGGTCTCGGCGGCGTTGCAGTGGATGGAGACGAAGACGTCGGCCTCGAACGCGTTGCCGACGGCCGCGCGCTCCTCGAGGGACACGAACGCGTCGCTGCCGCGCGTGAGCCGCACCTCGACGCCGAGCTCGCGCGCGAGGATCGGCCCGACCATCTTGGCGATGGCGATGGTGACGTCCTTCTCGCGGAGGCCCGTGGGGCCTATCGCGCCCGGATCGGCGCCGCCGTGACCGGGATCGACCACCACCCGCCGCAGCGGCCTCGGCCCCGAGGCGACGCCGAAGACCGGCGGCTGGGTGCCGAGATCGACGACGATCCGGAACGGGTCGGGCAGGAAGAACACGCGGCGATACGCGGGACGCGCGAGCGACAGGGTGAGCACGAGGCCGCCGTCGGTCTTGGCGAGCCCGCCGCCGAGCAGCAGACTCTTGGGCGGCGAGGGCTCGAGGGTGGGCTCGCTGCCGCCGGCCGCGAGGCTCGGGAGCTCCGCGCCGTCGATGCGCAGACGGACGCCGCCGCCGCTCGCCGGCTCGAGCGCGTAGGCCGCGGCGCGATCGAGCTCGATCACGACGCGCGCGGTGTCTGCCGTGGTCCAGCGCGAGAGCCGCGACACGCGGGGCCGGGCCTCGCTCTTGGGCGGGGCGATGCCGGCGTCCTCGATGGGGACGCCCTCGGCGGTGAGCGCGCGATCCAGCTGCTCGAGCACGGTCGGCGGAGGCCGGAACGGAGACGCGCGCACGAGCGCCTGCTCGAGCTCGTCGACACACGCCGCTGCGTGGAACCGGCGGCGCGCGACGTAGAGCTCCTGGTAGGTGACGCCCGGGTCGTGCGCGATCTCGCCGCTCAGCTCGGCGAACAGGCGCGCGGGGCGGCAGGCCTCGAGATCCACGCGCTTGCCCGCGGTGGCGAACGCGGCGAGGGCGGCCCGCGCGTCGGGCTCGGAGCTGCCCGACGAGGCGCGGAACACCCGCAGGCGCAGCTCGCCGGCCAGCGTGCCGAGCGAGACGCCCCGCGCCGTGCCACCCTCCGACGCCGCCGCGGTCGCGAGCTTGTCGGCGAACGCACGCAGGGCGGCGGCGTCCGCGTGCGGGTTCGCGAGCAGGCGCGTGCCCTCGTCGAGGATCTCGAGCGAGGGGGGGGGGGCGTCGGGGCTCCCGCCGCCATGGCTCGCGCACCCCACGGTGAGCGCGAGGACCGCGGCGAAGGCAGTGGAGGCGAGGCGCGGCACGGCCCCACGATGGCAAGGTCACGTTGCGGCGTCGAGACGAAGCTCGATAGGATGGTCCCGTGACCGCCCCCACGACCCCCACCTACGAAGACCGCAACACCGGGACCGTCTACGCGAGCGCCTTCGAGATGGTGAACGCGTACATCACGCGGTTCGCCGAGAGCGCCCAGGTCGCCCTCGAGCCGCTCGACGCCACGGGGTACACGCAGGTCAAGCGCGGCAGCGCCTACGTCGGCATCAACGTGCTCGAGGAGAACGGCGTGCTGATGTTCCTCGCGCCGATCATGGAGGTCCCCTTCGCGGGGCGCGAGCGCCTGTATCGCAAGCTGCTCGAGCTGTCGTTCCTGCAGACCAGCGACGCGGCGTTCGCCATCGACGGCAAGAAGGACGTCGTCTACGTGCGCGCCCTGCGCCGCATCTCGGGGCTCGACTTCGAGGAGTTCGAGGACCTGTTGCAGACCGTCAGCGCGGTCGCCGACGAGTGGGACGACGAGCTCCAGCGCGAGTTCGGCGAAGGCGCCTGAAGGTCGCGCCTACATGGGGCGTCGATCGGCCACCTGTGGCCGCTCCTTGGCCGTGAACCCGTAAAGATCCGCCGATACGGCGAGGATTTGCGGGCGATGAACGCGGCCTGCTAGATCACATCCAACTTTCGGACGCCACGTGCGTCGGAGCTCGTATGGCCAATACCCCGATCGCTTCGCCTTCCCACGCGGGCTTCAAGATGGCGAGCCTCTCGCCCGAAGAGCTCGACAAGTTCGCGGCGTTGTTCGTGCCGAGCTGGGAGGCCGCGGCGGCCGATGCACCGGCGGCGGCGCCCGACCCGGGCTTCTCGGCGGTCAAGGTGGATGCTGGCCTCGCAGCGCAGCTTCTCCCACCGAGCGCGCCCGCGGTGGCCGTGGCCCCGGCCAAGAACCCCAAGGCCACGATGATCGGGATGGTCGCGCCCATGCTGCCCGTCGCCGAGCCCGTCGTCGCGCCGGCCGGCAACCCCAAGGCCACGATGATGGGGATCGCCGCGCCGATCGCCCCGCCTCCCGACCTCGACGTGTCGATCGACGCGGCCCCGATGCCCGCGGCGGCGGTTGCGGCCCCGGTCGCCGCGCCCATCGCTGCGCCAACCACTGGCCCGATCGCCGCGCCCATCGCTGCCCCCGTCGCCCGCGCGGCGCCGGTGGCCAGCTACGAGGAGGACGCGCCCCCGCCGAAGAAGAAGACCGGCCTGGTGATCGGTGGCGTGCTCGGCCTCGGCGCGGTCATCGCCATCGTCGCGGTCGTGGCGACCAGCGGTGGCGACAAGGACAAGAAGTCCGAGACCAAGGACGAGAAGCCGGCCGCCACGGCAGAAGACAAGAAGAAATCCGCGTTGCCGGACCCTGGGTCGGTCAAGGCGGACGAGCCGAAGAAGGACGAGCCGAAGAAGGACGAGCCGAAGAAGGACGAGCCGAAGAAGGACGAGCCGAAGAAGGACGAGCCCAAGGCTCCGGAGCCCGCGAAGACCGCAGCGCCCGAACCCCCCAAGCCACCGCCGGTCGCCACGCAGCCTCCGCCGAAGGCCCCTCCGCCCGTCACGGCCCCTCCTCCGGTCAAGCCTCCGCCCGTCGCGCCCCCTCCGGCGAAGAAACCCCCGAAGGTCAAAGACGAATTCTGATACAGATTCGGCGAACCTCGCGTGCCCGCGAGGTCCAGCGAGGAACACCAGCATGCGGAACGAGGCCTTGGCTTGTCTGCTCGCCGTCTCCGTGGCGAGCGCTTCGACGACGTTGCCCACGCGGTACGCCCACGCGCAAGCGATGGACGCCGACACCAAGGAGGCGAAGAAGCTCTTCGAAGACGGTGTCGTGTTGTACAAGGCCGGCAAGTACGAGGACGCGCGCGTCAAGTTCAAGGCCGCCTACGGCCTGAAGAAGCGCCCGAGCATCATCCTCAACCTCGCCAACGCCGAGATGCAGACCAAGCGCCCGGTCGACGCGGCCACGCACTATCGCGAGGTGCTCGGCATGGCCGACGCCAAGCCCGACGACAAGGAGGACGCGAAGAACGGCCTCACCGAGGTGCGCAAGCAGCTCGGGGTCATCATGGTCGACGCTCCGGCCGGGAGCACCGTCACCGTCGACGGCGAGGCCAAGGGCACGACGCCCATCGAGGGGGGCATCGAGGTGCTCCCCGGCGCGCACACCGTGGTCGTGAAGGTCGCGGGCAAGGACATCACGGAGAAGGTCAGCCCCAACGCGGGAGGCTCGGTCACCGTCAAGGCGAACAAGACCGCCGATCCGGTCACGCCGCCTCCGCCTCCGCCGCCCACCGGTGGTGGAAACGAACCTCCTCCTCCGCCCACGGGTGGCGGGGCCGAGCCTCCGCCCCCGCCGCCCGGCGGTGGTGGTGGTGGGGCCGTCGTCACGCCCGACACGGGCAAACCCGGCTTCTTCAAGTCGCTGCACTGGAGCACCTACGTCTCCGCCGGCGTGACCGTCGTCGGCGCGGTGGGGTGGATCGGCTTCTACTCTTCGTTCTCCACCCACGACGACAACGCGGTCAAGCTGCAGGACGCTTACAAGCTCAAGGGCGACAAGTGCAGGACCACCGACGGCATCTCCTGCAAGACCGCCGGCCTGGACGAGATCGCGCAGCGTGACTCGGCGAAGACGTGGATGATCGTCTCGGCCACGTTCACGGTGCTCGGCCTCGCGGGTACGGTCGCCACCTACGCCCTGCTCCGCAAGAAGGAGCCCGCCGTGGCGTGGGTGATCGCCCCGACCGTCGGTGGCGCGGCCTTCTCCCTCGTCGGTCGCTTCTGATCGACCGGGCATGAGCGGCGGGGGCGTCTCCACGAGGGCGAGACAGGCCGACGCAGCGGTGCGCGTCGTGGAGGCGCGCGTGCTGCGGCGCGTGGTGCGCAAGCACCGCAAGGTGTCGGCGACCTCGGTCGCGACCCCGCACGGCATCGGGTACGCGCTGCCCGGTGAAGCCGCGGCGGCGCTCACCACCGCGGACGAGCGAGGCGACGACGGAGGCGCGTTGCCTTCGTGGGTCCTCCTCGTGCCGCGCCCCGAACAGAGCGGCGCAGGGGCGCTCCGCCAGCGCTGGCGCGCGGAGTTCCACCTGCGGGTGCACGTGGCGCTGGAGGAGAAGCGCAAGGCCGGTCAGCTCACCGAGGCCATCGTGCGGGCGCGTCGCCACCGGATCGGCCAGACCGAGCTCGACGAGATCCGCGCGGTCCTCCACCACGACGAGCTGCTCCTCCCACGCGCCGACGCGATCGACGAATACGTCGAGCTCGCCGCGTACTACAGCGAGCTCGCGGCGTTCGCGCCGCACACGCTCGCGCAGACGTTTCCCGGCCTCGACCGCGCGCGGATCGAGGAGACCCTGGCGCTCGATCTCGACGCGGGGGCGATCCTCTCGGCCTGCAAGCCCGAGGGCCTCGAAGAGCCCGTGGCGCAGCCCGCGCCGAGCACGGCCCCGCCGCCGCTCGCCTCGCGCCGCATCTCGCGGGTGTCCTCCGCCGACGAGCTCGAGGCGGCGCGAAAGCGCGGCAACGTGGTCCGGGCGGCGCTCGAGGGCTCCGACGCGCGCGCCGACCTCGAAGCGCTGACCACGCGGCTGTCGGCGGCGGTGTCGGCGTCGCTGCCCGACGATCTCGCGACGACCCTCGCCCACCTCGTCACGGTGGCCCAGCGCACTCCCGCGCCCACCCTCTCGATCGAGGCGCGCGTGCTCTACGATCTGCAGCGCGCCTGCGTCGACGCCGAGCGCCCGACCGGCACCGTCGACGTGCTCGGCGCGATCGGCTCGCTGTTCCGCAAGAAGATCGTGCGGACCCAGCCCGCGCGGCGCGAGGTGCAGGTGGCGCGGCACTGCCACCGGGCGCTCGAGAAGCTGCCGCGCACCAGGCTCGCGCCAGAGGCCCGCGAGGCCGTCGGCGTGGCGCTGCGCCGGCTCGAGCACCTGGCCGACGAGGGCGTGCGCGCGGCCCTGCGCCCGCGCATCGCGGCGGCGCTGGCGGCCGTCTCGCTGCGGCCCGCCAACGTCCCCGAGGAGGTGGCCGAGCACAAGCTGGTCGAGGAGCTGGTCGACCACGTGCTCGTGCAAGGCACGTTCTCGCTGCCCCACCTGCGCGACGCCATCGCGCGCAACCGCCTCAAGTGCAGTGACGTCTCCCCCTCTTCGCTGCTCTTCGGGGACGAGCTCCTGCGGGCCGACGCCCGTCTCAGCGACGAGCTCGACGGCGTCTACCGGCGTGGCGAGATCTACCTACGTGGGTTGCAGAAGCTCAGCTCGCTGGCGTTCGGCACGCGGCCCGGGCGGCTCCTCACGATGTACCTCGTGCTGCCCATCCTCGGCGCCTTCGTCGTGCTCGAGGGGCTGTCGCACCTGCTCCATCCGCTCGCTCGCAAGCTGTTCCACGTCCATCACCTCCACCTGCTCACGCGGCCCTCGCTGGCGGCGGTCTCGGTCCTGATCTTCGCCCTCCTGCACAGCGCAGGGGCGAGGGCGGTGGGCAAGGCGGTGCTGTCGGCGATCTTCGCCGTGCTGCACGGGGTGTTCGTGGCCGCGCCGGTGTGGCTCTTCACACGACCGGTGGTCCTCACGGTGGCGCGGAGCGCGCCCGTGCAGCTGTTCCTGCGGTTCGTGGCCAAGCCCGCCACGGTGGCCGTCCCCGCGTATTTCCTGGCGCGGCGGCTCTTGCACCTGCCGCCACGGCAGGCGCTGGTCGCGGCGCTCGTCGCCCTGCCGCTCGTCTCGGCCACCATGAACTCGCGGCTGTTCGCGCTGTTCGAGGAGATCGTCCTCGACGGCCTGGCGCGCGGCGCCCGCAACGTGCGCAAGCGCGTGCTCCCCGGGGTGTTCTCCTTTCTGCTCGACGCCATCCGCGCGGTCGTCGAGTGGGTGGAGCGGGTGCTCTACCAGGTGGGCGAGCGACTGCTCTTCCGCCCGGGTGACAGCAAGGTCGGCCTCGCGTTCAAGGGGGTGGCCTCGTTCGTGTGGGGCATCTTCACGTTCCTGCTGCGCTTCTACGTGAACCTCCTGATCGAGCCCCAGGTCAACCCGATCAAGCACTTCCCCGTGGTCACGGTGTCGCACAAGATCATCCTGCCGATGCTGCCCACGCTGCTCGTGCTGATGCGCGCGCCGCTGATGCCGCTCGGCGCGGTGGTCGCCAACACCATCGCCGGGGTCACCTGCTTCCTCCTGCCGGGGGTGTTCGGCTTCCTCGCGTGGGAGCTCAAGGAGAATCGGCGACTCTACCGCGCAGCGCTGCCGCCCACCCTCGAGCCCGTGCGCATCGGCTCGCACGGCGAGACCATGACCGGCCTCCTCGTCCCGGGCTTTCACTCCGGCACGCTGCCGAAGATCGAGGCCGCGATCCGCCGCGCGGCCCGGCGCGTGGATCGCCGCGATCCGTTCTGGAGGCTCGCGCTGCGTACGCGCACCCGCGCCGAGACAGACCGGCACCACGTCGAGGAGGCCATCGCCACGTTCGTCGAGCGCGAGCTCCTGGCCTTGCTGGAGCGCTCACCCCGCTGGACGGCGGGTCCACTGCGGCTCGCGCGGGTGGAGCTCGGGAGCAACCGCATCCGCTTGCACCTCACCCGCAGCCAGCGCGAATCCGGGGAGGGACACGAGCTCGGCGCAGCGCACTGCCCCCTCGTGCTGGCCTTCGAGGAGCAATCGGGCCTCATCCTCGCCGAGCGCGTGCGCGATTCGCTGCTCGACGAGCTGTCCGAGCAGGATCGCGCCGCCTTGCTCGCCGCGCTCGATGGCTTCTGTCACCTCGCCGACGTGGACTTCACGCGCGAGGCGCTCGAGCGAGCCGTCGGCGGTCGACCGTACGACGTCTGTGACGAGGGGCTCGCCGTGTGGTCGCCCGACTGGAGCGCTGAGGCGCTCTACGACCTCTCGGCCAGCGGCCCGACGGAGGCAGTCGTCGTGGAGGGGCAGCTGTCGTTGCCCGCCATCGATCCGCCGGCCCTGCGCCCGCGCCCCGTGGCGTGGGACAGCTGGGTCCGCGACTGGTCGCCGGCCCGCGCCTGATCACTTCGCCCGATCACTTCGCCCGGTCACTTCGCGAGCGGAGCCCACTGCAGCGCGCCGTTGCCGGGCGCTTCGTAGCCGACGCACCCCCCCGGCCGGACGACGCCGAGGAACCGGGTGTCGTCGACGCGCACGATGGCCTCGGCCGCCATGTCGGCGCGGCGGGCGCCCGGCTTGTCGCTGCTCGCCACCACCACCGCGCCGACCGACAGCCCCACCTGCACGGGGCTGCACGCGCCGAGGGGCTCCGTCCACGAGAGACGCGCGACGGGGCCGTCGAGGGTGAGCTTGGCGGGGATCGCGTCGACGCCGCACGGCAGCTCGACGATCGGCCGGCTCTCGACCTTTGGGCTGTCCTTGGCGAGCGTGTGCAGCACGATGCGGCGGGGCGGATCGCCGCTCGCGCACGCGCCCTTCATGGGCGAGCTCACGAGCAAGAACGCCGGGCCCTCCTTGGCGGCGGTGGCGGCCAGGAGGTCGGCGTCGGGGTCGAGCGCGAACGGCTTGCCCTTGTCGTCGGTCAGCGAGACCCACTTGCCGGGCTCGCTGCCCTTGATCTCGCGCACGGCCAGGCTGGCCTCGGCGAGCCGAAGGAGGAGCATCGACGCGTCGTCGCGCACGAGCACCTGGCGGTCGCGCAGCTCGGCCTCGAGATCGCCGTCCTTCTCGAGCTCCACGAGCGCCGTGGCCTTGCCGGGGAACACCCGGGCGGCCTGCAAGCGCGGGCCGTCGGGCACGTAGAGGACCGCCGAGCCAGGCCCGCAGGCGAGGTGCACCTCGGCCTCGAGCGGGACCACGATCGGCTCGGCGGACTTCTCGCCGTCCTTGTCCGAGAAGCGCACGATCGCCGCGCTCGGGTCGCGCACGACGTAAGCGACGCCGTTTGCGGTGCGACACCAGTCGGCCGGCAGCGCCTTCGGGGGAAGGCCCTTGCGCAGGAGCCACGGCGCGCGGACGTTGGTGAGCTTGCCGACGGCGACCACGAGGTCGTCGCCGACGAGCACGATCTCGGTGGTCGCCGGGTCGGCGGTGAACTCCCTCACGAGCACGTCGACCGAGCGGGTCTCGAGCTTGGCGTCGACGGTGGCGAGGACGACAGAGGCGTCGCGCGCGACGGCGGCGATCCGCACGAGTCCGGACGGCAGCGCGTGCGCGTCGAGGAACCGTTCGAGCCGCAGCGGCGGAAGGGCCGGCGCCGCCGAGACGGAAGCAGAAGGCGAAGATGCCGAAGCGACGGGCGGGTTGCTCGGCGTGGCCTTCCGTCGACACGCGAGCGCAAAGGAGGTCGTCACGAGCATCACCCCGATCCACCACGCGCGCACGGCGGCACCCTAGCACGCACCCGCAGCGGCCCGGAGTGGGTGCGCGTGCTAGAGGAGTCGGATGCGACGCTCCATCCTCTTCAGCCTCGGCGCGCTCGTCGCGTGCACGCCGCCGTCGTGGGCGCCTCCTGCGCCGCGCGGCACCACCTGGGAGTACGACCACCAGGGCTTCCGGGCCTCGGGCACCACGGTCATCGCCGGCGGCGGACCGGGCGGCTCGTACGCGGGTGCGTTCCACTTCCGCGAGGCGAACGGCGTGAAGCTCGAGGAGTCGGGCAAGGATCCGTTCGCGCAGGCCACGCCGATCGACGGCCTCAAGTTCAACACGCACCTCGGGCAACAAGGGACCCCGCTCGGCCCCAACGGCGCCGTCGTCGCCCCGCTCTCGAGCGCGGAGGGGCCGCGATGAAGCGCCTCGTCCTCGCGCTCCTGCTCGCGGTCAGCGGGTGCTACTGGTCGTCGCCGCCCTCGACCCCGCACCGCAGCGTGCGTTTCGACGTGGGCGCGACGCCCGACCTCGGTAAGCCGCAGATCCCGGCGCTCGCCGGCAACCGCCTCGTGGTGCTCGGGCGCTTCGACACCACGGCCGGCAACCCGATCGGCGGCCTCTACGACCGCAAGGACTACGAGGTCTCCGCGCTGCAGCGCACGTACTTCTTCAAGGACGGCGCGGTCGAGATCTTCGAGCACGTGTCCGATGGCTTGCGCGCGAGCGGCCTGCCGGTCCTCAAGGACTACGCGGGCCGCGCCGAGCCCGCGCTCGTGGAGCCGGCGGTGCGCGCGCAGGCGCCGATGCTGGTCTCGGCCACGGTCACCGCGCTGCAGCACGATCAGATCCGCGACAAGAAGGAGTCGGTCGACGTCGAGGTGGGGCTGCTCGAGGTCGCGCTGCTCGTCCGCGACGTGAACGGGAAGGTCGCGCTCAGCAAGACCTATCGCGTCGAGGGGCGCTACCCGTACGACGGCCTGACCGACATGCTCAAGCTGCTCGGCTGGAAGCTCGCCGAGAAGCTCACTGCCGACCCGGCGTTCATCGCCGCCGTCGGCGCGACGAAGAAGGGAGGCTGAGCATGCGCCACCTGCCTCTGTTCCTCACGCTCGCGCTCCTCGGCTGCGGCGCCGGCGCGCCCGTCCGCGGCACGCTCCTCGGGCCCGAGATCCCCGCCGCGCCCGTACCGCGAGCGCCGCAGATCACGCTCGCGGTGCCCACCGTGGTCGACGAGCGCCCCGACGACGAGCACGAGGGCTCGAGCGTCCGGACGCGCCTCTTCATCTTCTTCGGCGTGGGCGTGCACATCCGCCGCGAGGGGAACTTCCTCACCAACGACTTCACGGTCGGGCCCGACGCCGTCAAGGAGCTGCGCGGCCTCGCGATCCAGCACCTGACCGCGGGCCAGGTCGCCAAGAAGGTGGTCGCCACGGGCGCCGCCGACTTCGAGCTGCGCCTCGCGGCCGAGCACGTCTACGGCACCCATTTCGCCGCCAACAAGCAGACCGTCGTGGTCCTGAGTAGCAAGCAGTCGACCGACGCCTTCGTCGACGTGCAGAGCCACAACTACGCGGCCTACGGCAACGTCACGCTGCGCGCCCAGCTGGTCGACAAGCGGGCCGCGGGGCCGGGCAACGTCGTCTGGACCGAGCACGTCACGGGCTACGCCCAGCGGCCGGCCGGCGAGCAGCGCATCCTCGAGGTGCAGAACGCGGTGCAGCTGGCCACCGCCGACGCGCTCGCGACGCTCACCCAGCGCGTCGGGGCCACCCTCGACCGCCTCGGCGTCGGGCCGAGCGGCGCGCCGATGGTGCTGGCGAGCGGCAGCGCGCTCCCCGCCTCGTTCGCCATCGAGCGCATGAGCCGCTACCGCGACTTCCTCGAGCGCGTGTTCGTCGACACCAGCACGGGGCGCGTGCTCCGCCACGAGGTGATGCCCGCGCCCGACCGGTACTCGAGCCGCCCGGGCGACTGGGTGCTCTCGCGGGTCACGGCCGAGGGGCTGCATCTGAGCGGCGACGGCTACGAGGCGTTCGCGCGCGCGCTCGCCGCGCGCTACGACCTCCGTCGAGTGGACGACGTCACGCACTATCACTTCTTCGGAGTCCGCGGGGCCACATGAGCTTCCTCATGCGCGCGCGCGTCGCCACCACGGCGGCCGTGCTGCGCGATCTCGAGTCGGCGGAGACGCGCGTGCAGCGCGAGGCCATCGCGGCCGCACCGGGGGTCGCCCGCGAAGAGGGCAGCGAGGCGCGCGCGCGCATCGTCAGCGTCCTCGCGCGCATCCTCGGCAGCGAAGCCCCCGCGATGGTGCGCGGCGATGCGGCGTTCGCGCTGGCCGATCTCGGCGCCAGAGAGGCCTTGCCCGCGCTGATCGCCGCGGCCGAGTCCGACCACGACCTCGTGCGCGAGCTCGCGGTCTCGGCGCTCGGCGAGCTCGGGGACGCGGAGGGGCTCGCCGTGGTCGAGCGAGCGCTGCGCGACGAGCAGCCCGAGGTTCGCTTCCAGGCCATCGTCGCCTACCCGCGGGTGGCCAAGGGCGCGGTCGCCCCCGACCGCATCTGGGCGACCCTGCGCCGCGGCCTCGACGACGCCGACGAAGAGGTGGAGGTCCGCGCGGCCGAGGCGTGCGCGGAGCTCGCCGCGGGCGACCCGCTCCCCCCCGCGATCGCCGACCGCCTGGCGCGCCTCGCCGGCGACACGGCCGTCGGTCAGGAGCTGCGCCTCGCCGCCGCCACGGCGCTCGGCGACTCGGGCGACGCGCGCGGCGCTCCCGTGTTGCTCGCGGTCGTCGACGGCAGCATGAAGACCGACGAACGCCGCACGTTCATCGCGCTCGAGCTGTGCGGCGAGCTCGGCCTGCGCGCCGCCATCCCCACGCTGCGCGCCGCGGTGTTCGGCCTGCGCGCGCGCTTCGGCGACCCCTCACGGCGCACGACGGCGCTGCTCGCGCTCTGTCGCCTCGGCGACGAGGAGGCGATCGCCGTCGTCCTCGACGAGATCGAGCGCGGGTCGTACGCGCGCCGCGCGGTGGCCCTGGGCATCGCGGGGCACGCGCGCCTCACCGTGGCCCGCGGCGCGATCGAGCAGCTCCGGGGGCGAGAATCGCTGGCCGATCCCGAGGCCGTCGAGGACGCGCTCGCGTCGCTGGAGGGGGGCTCGAAGAGTCCTTGACACCGTGGGCGCCGAAGCTAATGTGCAGGCCCCTTCAACGGGAACGCGCCCATAGCTCAGCTGGATAGAGCGTTGGTCTACGGAACCAAAGGTCGGACGTTCGAATCGTCCTGGGCGCGCCAGCAAACCGAACCGCAGTAGCCTTCGCGCGTGACGAAGCGTGCGCGCGCTCGAAGAGATGCGCGGCTAGGCCCGCGGCAGGCGCAGGGTGAACGTGGCGCCCTTGCCCGGCGCGGTCTGCAGCAGGATCGTGCCGCCGTGGTGCTGCACGAAGCCGTACACCATGGCGAGGCCGAGGCCCGTGCCCTGCTCGCCCTTGGTGGTGAAGAACGGCTCGAACACCCGCGCTTCGATCTCCTTGCTCATGCCTGGCCCGTCGTCGCTGACGCGGACCCAGGCTGTCTGATCGTCGACACCGGTCGCGATGCGCACGTTGCCGCCGTGCTCGAGCGCGTCGATGGCGTTGACCAGCAGGTTCACGAAGGCGGCGACCGCCTCCGCAGGGTCGACCTTGGCGCGCACGGAGACGAGGAGGTCCTCGTGGAGGCGGAACGCGATGCGGCTGTTCATGCGCGTCCGCGGGCGGACGATCTCCATCGCCTCGTGGGCGAGCGCGCTGAGGTCGACGACCTTGACGTTGCCGCTCGGCTCGAGCCGCGAGAACGTGCGCAGTCGCTCGATGGTCTGCACGCCACGCTCGAGGACGTGGAGCATGTCGTCGATCGACTCGTGCGCTTGCTGTTGATCGCGCGGCACGAGGCGCCGGAGGAACTGCAGGTTCAGCGAGAGCGGGTTGAGGATGTTCTTGAGGTCGTGGGAGACCCCGGCCGCCATCTCCCCGAGCGCGCGCAGCTTCTGGCTCCGCGCGAGGACCTCCCGCGAGGCCTGCAGCTCCGAGTACGACCGGAGGAGCTCGGCGTACTTCGCGGCGCGGCTGAGCCCGCTCGCGGCGAGGCCTGCCAGCCCGGTCGCCAGGCCGAGGCGCCAGTCGTCGAGCGCGTCGGGCTTCACCTGGAGCAAGAGGAGCGCGCCGTACAGGTCCTTGTCGCTGGCCAGGGGGATCGTCTGCACACAGGCGAACCGGCGCTGACAGGCGGCGAGGATCTGGCGTTCGAGGTCGGTCCCGATGGCGTCGGCGCCGGCCAGGCAAGCGCTCACGTCCTGGTCGAACTGCCTGCTCGCGCCGAGTTCCAGGTCGCCCTGGTCGTTGATGGCGAGGACGAGGGCGGCGTCGGCTCCGACTTCGGCCACCGCGACCTCGGCCAGCAACTCCATGACTTCTGCCGGTTCGGCCGCACGGGAGAGTAGATCTCCGAAGTGCACGAGCAGCCGCACCGACTGGTCCATGAGGACGTCCTATCACGAAGGCGGGCGGTTCTGGGAGCGCTGGTAGGCGAACTGAGCTACGTTCGCGCCGTGGAGCGACGCTTTCCGGGCAACGAATCCGATGGCCACGTCACGCTGGACGAGCAAGAAGTCACGAGGCGGCGTGCCCTCTTCTGCATAGAGGCGCAGGACCTCGCGCGGATCGCCGCGCTGCGCCCCCTGGCCGAGCGGCACATGGATGCCGTCGTGGACTCGTTCTACGAGCTCCTGCTCGGCCACCCCGACACACGCGCCTTCTTTCCCGACGAGCTCACGGTCGGACGCGTCAAGCGTCTACAGCGTAGCTACTTCCTCGGGCTGTTCGCTGGCCGTTGCGATCTCGCCTACGCGCAGGATCGGCTGCGGGTCGGCGCCACCCACGAGCGCATCGGGATGCCACCCAAGTGGTACATCGGCGCGTTCCGCAAGTACCTCTCGCTCCTCCTCGAGCGCATCGTCGCCGAGATCCCCGATCGCGTCGAGGCGATGGCGGCGTTCGAGTCCTTGCACAAGCTCGTGGCGTTCGACACCTCGCTGGCGATCGACGCCTACATCGCCGCGAACCTCGACAGCCTCGGGCGCCAGCAGGCCGCCATTCGCGAGCTCTCCACGCCCGTCATCCGCGTCCACGATCGGGTGCTCTTGCTCCCGCTGGTGGGCGCCATCGACTCCCACCGTGCCCAGCAGGTCATGGAGACGGTGCTGGTCCGCGTCATCGAGGACAAGGCGCGCGCGCTCATCCTCGACATCGCCGGCGTGCCCGTGGTCGACACACGCGTGGCCGATCACCTCCTCAAGACCACCGCCGCCGTGCGGCTGGTCGGCGCGGACACCATCCTCACCGGCGTGAGCGCACAGGTGGCGCGCACCATCATCCAGCTCGGGGTCGACATCTCCTCCATGGTCACGCGGGCGAGGCTCTCCGAGGGCATCGAGCACGCGCTCAAGCTGATCGGCCGCGAGATCCGGCCCATCGGGGACAAGCCTTGACGGCCATCCCGATCCTCCGGCTGGGAGACGTCCTGCTCGCGGCCGTGCACGTCGACCTCGACGATTCGGTCGCCGAGCGCTTCCAGGAAGACCTCCTCGGGCGCATCGAGAAGACCGGCGCGCAGGGCCTCCTCATCGACATCAGCGGCCTCGACGTCGTCGACACCTACGTGGCGCGGGTGCTCGCCGACACTGGAAAGATGGCCCGCCTCATGGGCGCGCGCACCGTGCTCGTGGGCATGCGCCCGGAGGTCGCCGCGACGCTCGTGCGCATGGGCTTCGGGGTCGAGGGCATCGAGACCGCCCTCGACGCCGACGAAGGGCTCGCCATCTTGACGGGGGCCCAACCGCGATGACCGTCGCCGTCGTCGCGCGCGAGGAGCTGCCGATCCGCTCCGAGGAGGACATCGTCCGTGTCCGCCGGCTCGCGCGCGCGCTCGCCCAGCGCGGAGGGTTCGACGCCTTCGCGTCGGCCGCGCTCATGACCGCCGCCTCCGAGATGGCGCGCAACACGTGGCAGCACGGTGGCGGTGGCCTCGCGGCCATCGAGGAGGTGCGCGACGGTCGTCGGGCTGGCGTGCGCATGACGTTCGCCGATCGCGGCCCGGGGATTCCCGATCTCGAGCGTGTCCTCCGGGGTGGCTACAGCACGGCGAGCTCGCTCGGGCTCGGGGTGTCGGGCACCCGTCGCTTGGTCGACGAGTTCGCCATCGACACCCGTCCCGGCGAGGGGACCACCATCGTGGTCACCAAATGGACGCGACGCTGACCGAACGCTGGCTCGAGGGCTTCGCCGACATCGTCCCCATGCTGGACGAAGCGTCGTTGACCCTCGCCCGTGACCTCGTCCGTCGGGTCGCCCAGGGGATGCCCGAGGCGATGGTCGAGCGGCTGACGCTCGTGGTCTCGGAGCTCGGGCGCAACCAGCTGCGTCACGCGCGGTACGGGCGCATCGGCGTGCGTCCGCTGCTCCGCGAGAACACGTTGGGCATCGAGGTGGCCGCGGTCGATCGCGGCGACGGGATCGCCGATCCCGCCACGGCGTTCGCCGGGAAGCCGCGCAGCTCCGGCAGCCTCGGTGTGGGCCTCGCGAGCGTGCGCGGCGGCGTCGACGAGCTCGATGTCGACGTGCGGATCGGGGTCGGCACCTGCCTCTACGCCCGCAAGTTCGCGAGCCCACTCGCTCGTCGGCGGGAGGTCGGGGTGATCGTCCGCCCCGCCGAGCACGAGACGGTCGCGGGTGACGACGCCATGTTCCTCCGCGAGGGCGAGCGGCTCCGGCTCGTGGTCGCCGACGGCGTCGGTCACGGGGTGCACGCCCGAGCGGCAGCCGCGACCGCGGTCGACGCGCTGCGGGGCGTGGGGGCCACCACCGACGTCGCCCTGCTCGAGGTGGATCATCGACTGCACGACAGTCGGGGCTGCGCGATCGCGGTGGTCGACGTCGACGAGGGGGCGCGCACGGCGCGCATGTCGGGGGTCGGCAACGTCGAGGTGCACCACGTGAAGGCCGACGGCACGACACGGCTCGCGGGTCGCCCCGGATCGCTCGGTCAACGCGGTCGCAAGCTACGGGTGCACGTCGAAGATCTGTCGCTGGATCCCCGCGACGTCGTCCTCGTGTTCACCGACGGCTTGCTGTCGCGGACGACGCTCACCCGCCGCGATCCCTTGGTGCACGAGCACCCGATCCTCGTCGCCCAGAAGCTCCTGCAGGAATTCGGAAGGAAGAACGACGACGCGACGGTGCTCGTGGCGCGCTGACCCGCCGACTGCACCACGTGCGGTGGCTGCGCGCGGGATTCGCGTCCTCCGCCGCGATCGCTCCCTTCCCGTCCTCGGTCGCGGCTGGTCCGAGCGTTGCACTGCTCCCCATCATGGAGGCAGACCGCGACCATGCGTCGGGGCGCGCCACCGTCCCCGAACTCGCACCCCATGTGCCTTCGACGGAGGCCCCCTTCACCCTCGGTGAGGTGGTCGGTGGAGTGTACGAGCTGGTCGCGGTCCTGGGTCAGGGAGGGATGGGTACCGTCTACGAGGCAGAAGATCGCGTCCTCTTGCGGCGGGTGGCGCTCAAGGTCGCGCTCCTCGGCAGCGACGCGCTCGTGCGTGAGGGGAGGGCGCTCGCAGTGCTGCGCCACCCCGGCATCCCGACCATCTTCGCTGCGGGCTCTCACCTCGGCCACCCCTACCTCGTGATGGAGCGGCTGAAGGGGCGATCGCTGGAGCAACGGATCGAGGAGACCCTCTCGGGCGGGCACCAGTTCACGATCGCCGAGGTGGTCTCGACCCTGCGACGCATCGCCGACGCCCTCGCGGCGGCCCACGGCGTCGGGGTCGCCCACCGCGACCTGAAGCCCGCCAACGTCATGGTGTGCGGCAAGCGCCTCGTCCTCGTCGACTTCGGCCTGTTCATCCCGGAGTACGACGCGGAACGCGACCCGCACGTCGTCGGCTCGATCGAGTACATGGCCCCCGAAGTGCTCACCAAGTCCGTGAGGGCGGGGGAGGGGCCGGCCATCGATCTGTACGCGCTCGGCGTGGTCGGATTCGAGCTGCTCAGCGGGCGCACCCCGTATGGCACGAGCTCACCGTCGAGCGTCGTGACCGGGCACGTGCTCGGGGCGATCCCCGACGTGCGCGAGCTGCGACCCGAGACCCCCCTCGCCCTCGCGCACCTGATCCGGGAGCTCCTCGAGAAGCGCCCAGAAGACCGCCCCGACGGCGCCGAGGCGGTCGTGTGGAGGCTCGCGAACATCGCCGGTGAACACGCGACTCACCGCGCGCGACCGACGCGGGTGTTCCTCGTCGACGACGACCCGGACGTGCTGCACATCCTCGAGCGGAGCCTGCGCGCCGCGCTGCCCGGCCTCGAGGTGGAGAGCTTCCTCGACGCGGTCGCCGCCCTCGAGCGCATCGACGCGACCCACGTCGACGTCGTGCTCGTCGACCTCGAGATGACCGCCATGAACGGGATCGAGCTCGCGATGGCCCTCGCGGCGATCCCCGAGGGCCGACGGCCGCGGGTCGTCGCGCTGACCGAAGCCGCCGACGAGCGCGATCTCGCGCTGTTCCGCGCCCTCGGCGTGTGGGACTTCGTGCCGAAGGACGGGCGCTTCGTCACGGCCACGGTGCGCATCCTCGGCGAGCTGCGCCGCTCGCTCTTGCCGTCCTGATCAGTCGGTGAGGCAGCGGGCGACGAGGGCGTGGTTGCCCGGGTGTGTGAACAGCATCCAGTGCCCGACCGGGAACACGCCGTACGGAGACTCGACGGGCTCGATGCCGCGCGCGTCCCACGAGGAGCGGGGCGTCATGAAGTCGCCGCGCGTGCCGATCGAGAACAGCCGGACGCCCTCCGGGTTCTCTCGCTCGTGCACCTCGCGGAGCAGGTCGTTGTCGGGCACCGTCTGCGCCACCGCGTGGTCCTTTGCGGGCACGAGCGCGCCGAGGCGGGCAAGGGCGCTACCGTTCAGGGGACCTCCCACCGAGACGAACCGGGCCACGTTCGCGCCGCCCTCGAGGCAGCGGACGAAGTAGAGGCCGATGAGCCCACCAAGGCTCATGCCGACCAGGTGGACCTTGTCCGACCTCGTCTTGTCTCGCACCCGCTCCACCTCTTCGGCGACCAGCCGCGCCGCGACGCGGACGTCGCCGTAGCCGAGCAAGCGCTGGGGGGCCGCGTAGGTGTCGAACCCGTGGGCACGGAGCGCGAGGCCGTAGGCCACTGCGGACAGGCGCGGCGCGCCGAGGCCGCTCACGATCACGACGGGGAGGGGCATGCGCTCAGCGTAGCGCGCCAGAGCTCAGCAACGCGGCGGATCGCTGCGCGTGGTCGCGAAGTCGAACGGCTCGTCGAACAGCGCGTCGAGGGCCTGCGCGAGGATCGTCTCCTGGCTCAGTTGCTGGGTGGGCTCGTCCGACTCGAAGTCGAGCGGGGGGAGCTCGGGCAGGGTCTTGGGGGGGAGCGCGGTTTCCACGGAGCGGCAGTGTGGGGATCTTCTCGCGAACGGCTCACGGTTTCTTCGACAGAGCGTCCACCGCGGGACAATTTCGCTGCCGTTGCGCGGAAGAGCGCGTTTCCAGTGTAGGTGCGTGGGAACCAACATGCCCCTAGGATGCGCTCTTCATGCGCCGTTCCTCTCGCACGACCGTGCACGCGTTCGCGCTCGCAGCGCTGGTGGTGATCGCACCGGCCTGCCGTCGGCATCGCACCGTCTCGCTCGTCCACGACGACGTCTACGGCACGCTCGGCGGCAAGGAGCCCACGCTCCCGGAGCTCGGTGACGACGTCCGCTTCGTCCGCGCGCGGGTCGCGGACGGGCTCGCCTCTCCGCCGGCGAGGGCCACGACGAGCCCCGGACGCCGGGTGTTCGTGGGGTTCTACGTCGGTGCGCGCCGCGCGTTCGCCACCGGGCTCGGGCCGACCCTCGGCGCCTCGCTCGCGGCCGCGGCGGACGACGCGCGCCCCCGGCTCGTCGGCTGGGATCTCCGGGACGTGCGCGTCACGCTCGAGATCGCGACCGGACGTGCGGCCGACACGGGCACCGAGGTGCCGCCCGAGGAGCTCGGCGCCGAGGGCTTCCTCGTGGCGCGGGACCCGCAGCACGTCGGTTGGGTCACGCCGACCGAGCTCCTCTCCCTCGGCCTCCTCGTGGGCGACGAGAAGCCCATCCTCGACGACAAGCGCGTCCAGAAGGAGCTCGCCGTGCGGCTCGGCGCGCCGTGTCCGACCGTCGACGCAGGCACGGGGTGCAAGCGCACCCGCTTCCGCACCCTCTCGGTGGTCGAGGCGAGCCCACTCGGCCCCGTGCGCAAGCTGGCACGCGGCCGGTTTCCGCGCCCCGCCGAGCTGTCGAGCGAGGAGCTGCGCCGACGCATCGGCCTCGCCGCGGACCACCTCGCGGGCCTCGTCGACGACCACGGTCGCTACGCCTACCTCTACGATCCGGTCCACGATCGCGAGGTCGACGACGACTACAGCGTCATCCGTCACGCGGGCGCGACCCACTCGCTGTTCGAAGGGTACGAGGAGCTGAAGAACCCCGCCGTGCTCGCCGCCGGCCTGCGCGCGCTCGACTGGCTCGATAGGCACCTGACCGCCGACCAGGATCGGCTCCTGCTCGCCGACGAGGACAACGCCTACGGCGCCATCGGCGGCACCGGTCTCGCGCTGGTCGCGTTCGCGAAGCACGCGGCGGTCACTCGCGACCCCAAGTACCTGCCGCGACTGCAGGCGATGGGTCGGTTCCTCGTCAAGCAGCTCGGCCCGGACGGGCACTTCTTGCCGTACCAGGCGCCCGCGGGACCGAAGCTCGAGCTGCACGAGGTGCTCTATTACCCGGGCGAGGCCATGCTCGGCTTGATGCGCCTCTACGCGCTCGATCCGCGCAAGGAGTGGCTCGAGGCGGTGGAGCGCGCCGCGGCCTACCGCCTCGCGACGCCGTACACGCCGAAGTCCGATGCGTGGCGGGACTACTGGTATGCGCTGACGCTCGCCGAGCTGCACCGGACGACGAGAGACGCGCGGTGGTCGAGCCGCGCTGCGTTCATCGCCACGGGCATCATGGGCGATCAGGACGATGACGAGGAGGACCTCGCGGGCAGCGCGAGCTTCACGATGATGCCGGGCGCGTCGGGGCTGAGCACGGCGCTCGAGGCGCTCACCACCGAGATCGCGCTCGCGCGGTTCGCCGGCGTGGACGACGCGGCGATGATGAGCCACGCCCGGCGCGCCGCGACGCTGATCGCCGCCGAGCAGCACGACGCCGAGGGCTCGTTCTCCTTCCCGAACCCGAAGAGGGCGCTCGGGGGCATCCGCGGCGATCCCTGGAGCCACGTCGTGCGCATCGACCTCGCCCAGCACGCGATGATGGCGTTCCTCTGCCTCCTCCGCGTGCAGCGCGACCCGGCGTTCGGCAAGGTCGGCGCGCCCTCGCCGCTGCCCGTGACGCCGCTGGTAGCGCCCTAGAGCGCTAGAACGTGACGCCGAAGCGCAGCGCCGCGCCGACCGACTGCTCGCCGACGGAGCCCACCACGCGCCTCGGCTCGGTCGCCGTGGCAGCGGCGTAGGCCGCGCGCTGGCCGAAGTCCGACCGCGCGAAGCCGAGCAGGCCGAGGCCGAAGCGACGATGGTCGCCGAAGCGCACCTCGACGCTCGCGCGCGCGCCGCCGAAGAGCAGCGTGGCCTCGCCGTTCGGGCGGCGCTCGCTCCCGTTGCCGACGCCGCGGTAGGTGTGCACGCCGCCCTCGAGGCCGACCATGCCGTCGATCGCCCCGTCGCTCGAGGTCACGCCGACGCCGAACACACCGGCGGCGCCGAGCAGGTACCGGCCGTGGAGATCGAACGAGGAGGTCTCCACCGAGCCACCGACGCGGAGCGACTCGAACGCGACGACGGCGTCGATCCCGAGGACGGTCCCGGCCTGCGTGCCGGCGAGGCCGCCGGCGTAGGCGCCGAAGCTGGCGACGACGGGGATCCGGGCCTTGGTGCTCGGCTCGTCGATCGCCTCTCCAGCGCGCCCCCTCGTGGCGAGGGTGGCGAGGGAGAGTGTGACGAAGGCGGAAGCGAACGAGCGAGGCCACGACATGGGGCCTTCGTAGCTTCAACCCGCGTGCCAGCGCGAATTTCCCGCAGAACCGAGGGTCTGCGGGGTTCGAACACCGGACGGCGCGTTCCCCACCCGTGCCCCCGGCGCACAGGCCCGCTGGATCACGCCCTCGTTTCATGTATCATCGATTGATGTCGAATAACGGGCTGCGGGTCCCTGCTCGCCACGTCGAGCCGCGCCGGATCACCTTCGAGTTCGAGGGCACGCCGCGCCACTGGTTCGGAGGCAACCGGGTCGCCAGCGTCGCCGTCGACGCCCTCAACCTGCTCTTCCCCGCGGGGGAGCGCTTCTTCGTGCGGGCCGTGCGGCACCACGCGGCGCTCGTCGACGACCCGGAGCTGCGCGCCCAGATCCGGGGCTTCATGGGCCAGGAGGTGCGGCACGGGCTCGAGCACGAGCGGTTCTTCACGACCCTCGAGCAGCAAGGGTTCGAGATCCAGCGCTTCCTCCGGTTCTTCGAGCGCGTGGGGTTCGCCTTCGTCGAGCCGCGCACCTCGCCGGCGCTCCGCCTCTCGGTGACCGTGGCCCTCGAGCACTTCACGGCCCACCTCGCCGAGCTCGCGCTGCGCGAGGGTCTGGTCGAGGCCATGCACCCGAGCGTGCGCGCCCTCATCACCTGGCACGCGATCGAGGAGATCGAGCACAAGAGCGTGGCGTTCGACGTGCTCCGCGCGGTCGACGACCGCTTCGCCCTGCGGGTCGCGGGGATGGCCGTCGCCTGCGCGCTGCTCGGCGGCTTCTTCTCGGTCGCCTTCGTCGACCTGCTGCTCCAGGACCTCGCGATGGGCCGCACCACCGAGACCCGCGGCCGGCTCCCGTTCGACCTGCGCAGGGTCGGCCTCGTCCGCGCCGTGCGCCGCTACCTCACCCCGGGCTTCCACCCCGATCAGCGCGACCACGAGGCGCTGCTCGCCCAGCATCGCGAGGCGCTGCGGCCCGCGGCCTGATATCGTCCGTCGCCGATGGCGCGGCGGAAGGCCTCGGCGACCGAGGACATGACGATCGACGAGGTGGCGCGGCGGGCGCACACGACGACCCGCAACGTGCGCGCCTACCAGAGCCGGGGTCTGCTTTCGCCCCCGCGCCTCGTCGGTCGCAAGGGCTACTACGGCGCGAGCCACCTCGATCGCCTCCGTCTCATCGACGACCTCAAGACCCGCGGCTTCTCGCTCGAGTCGATGCGCGAGCTCCTCGAAGCGTCGTCCGAGCAGCGAACGGTGGCCGACCTGCTCGGCCTCGCGCGGTCGCTGTCGAGCCCCAAGGAGGCGGCCGAGGTCCTGACCCTCGACGAGGCACGCGCGCTGTTCCCCGAGGGCGCGCTCGACGACGCGCGGGTGCTGATCGCCGCTGCCGCCCTCCGCGTGGTCGAGCCCTGCGAAGGGGGCCTGCGCGTGCTGCGGCCGCGGCTCCTCGAGGTGGGGCGCGCGCTCGCGTCGACGGGGGTGCCGCTCCTGGTCGCGCTCGACGAGCTGCGCAGTCTCGAGGAGCGCATGCGCGAGACGGCGGCGGGGTTCGCGAAGCTGTTCCGCAAGCACGTGTGGAAGCCGTTCGCGGCCGACGGGTATCCCGCCGCGCGCTGGCCCGTGGTGCGCGAGGCCTTCGAGCGGCTCTGGCCCCTCGCGTCCACGGCGGTCGACGCGGCGTTCGCGACGGCGATCGAGGGGAAGCTCGCCGAGGAGATGAGGTCGCTCGAGGCCGAGGCCCGTGGCCGACGTTGACGCGACGTGGTAACTCGGCGGCGTTCGCATGACCCACTCCTACGCCAGGCTCTTCGCCCTCACGCTGTGCATCGTCCCTGGTCTCGTGGCGTGCAAGCGCGACACCCGAGAGGCCACGGGCGACAAGGTCGCGACCCCTGCTCCGGCGGCGGTGGCCCCCTCCGCGTCGACGCCGTCGAGCGCCTCCGCTTCGGGCGCAGCGTCTGCCCCGGCCGCGCCGGACCCCTCGAAGATCGTCGCCGACGCCGCGCGCAAGGACGCGCTCAAGTGCTTCGGTGACGAGCTCAAGAAGGACCCGAAGGCCGGCGGCACCGTCACCCTCAAGGTGGGCGTCGCGGCCAACGGCAAGGTCGTCAAGACCGAGGTCGTCAAGAGCACCTCGTCCAAGCCGCTGACCGACTGCGTCGTCGACGTGGTGGGCAAGCTCAGCAGCCTCGACTTCAAGCAGGCGACCACGGTCGAAGTGCCCTTCGTCTTCCGCGACTGATTGGCTATCTTCGCGCGATGGTGCGACGTGACGAACCAGACCGCTCGGCCGCGCAAGCGGGCGATGGGTCGGGTTCACGCTGCACTTCTCCAGCGGGTGCAAGTCCCGTCCCGGTAGGCGTCGGAGCGCCGGGTAGCAGACCCCAGCCGCGCGGGA
>JAEUKC010000069.1:0-9000 GCA_016794445.1 Myxococcales bacterium | reverse complement strand
CGGCGCATCCAGCGAGTAGAACGACCACGCGACGAGCGCGCCCGGCCCCGCCGCCGCGGCCACCGCGTCGCGATCGCGCGCGAACACGATCGGCAGGTCGCGCGTCCGCGGGTCGGCCCGCAGCGCCGCCGTCAGCACGTTCAGGGCGATGACCCCGTTGCCGCGGTGGAAGGCGACGACCGACGAGACCACGGCTCAGGAGGCGGGGCAGCCGGCCTTGGGGTGCGTCTTGGCCCACCGGGCGAGGCCGCGGAACAGCGCCTGCGCGATGCGGCTCCCCATGTAGCGGCCGCCCTTCTCGTTGAGGTGCACGAGGTCGCCCTCGGCCATCCCGTGCGCCTTGAACTTGAAGATCGCGCCCTGCCCCCCCATCGCCGTCCAGTAGTCCCAGTAGGCGGCGTGCTCGTCCTTGGCGATGGTGAGCTTCTGCTTGGCCACGCCGACCACGCGCCCGTCGCTCTCGCCCTGCTTCTCCCAGTGGCCGAGGTCGGGCGGGCTCACCAGCAGGACCGGTACGTCGGGGATCGCCGAGCGGTACATCGCGATCACGTTCTTCATCCACTTCGGGTGGTACTCGAGCGCGAACATGTTCGTGCCGGTCATGTCGAGGATGAGGTCGTACTTGCGGTGCGCCAGCGTGGCCTTGTGCGTCTCCTTGTCGACGTGTTGCAGCTGCTCGGCGTTGAGCGCGCCGACCCCGAGCGAGTCGACGACGAAGCTCGGCTCGGGGCGCTCGACCACCGTGCCGAACAGGCGCACGTTGCCGCCCTTGGCGCGCAGATCGAGCCGGTGCGCCGTGTCCTTCACGTCGTACGCCTTGAAGATGGCCTTGCGGGCCTCGGCCTTGGTGTCGATGGTGTCGAGCAGCTGCCCGTCGAGGGTGACCGTGAACGCGCCGCCGTACGGCTGCTCGACCGCGTAGATCTCGAACTTCGAGAAGGTGCGCCCGATCTCGTGGGTGTCGTCCACGGTCTCGAGCCACGAGAGCGCGTTGACCTCCTTGCTCTTCATCGAGATGTTGGCGAACCCGTACACCGCGTCGGGCGCGCGGTCGGTCGAGACGTCGTAGGCGATCCACCGACCGTCGGCGTCGTGCTTGATGTCGCGATGCAGGTACCAGCCCCACGGCCGACCGGCGGCGAGGAACCCGTGCCCGGCGTCGCCGTAGCGCGTCTGCAGCACGCGGCGCATCTCGCCGGTCTGGTAGTCCATCGTCATGTTCGAGTCGCCGTAGACCCCGATGCGGACCGGCTCGGTGCCCGACTTGCGGAGGTTGCGCGCCGCCTTCTCGTAGAACGACTGCATCACCGCATCGCCCTCGTCGACGATGTCGGGCTGCGCGACGTCGATGGGCGCCGTGATCAGCGGCGGCAGCTCCACGACCAGATCCGCGCACACGGGCTTGGCCGAGACGCTCGGCGCCACGCTCGCGACGGGGGTTGGTGGCGCCGGGCTCGGCTGCGTCGTCGGCGCGGCCTCCGACTTGCGACCGCACCCGATAGCCAGGATCGACACCGCGAAAGCCTTCCTCCACATCGTGCTCCAGTCTGATCCATCGGCGGCCTCGGGGAAAACTTCCGCCCGCTCGCCGCGGGTTTCTTGGCCCCCGCCATCGGCCTCTGCCACCCGTGGGAGCATGGAGAGCCCGAAGCTTCGCCGCTGCGTCGACGCGATCGATCGCGAGCTGTCTCGTGCCCGTCGGCACGGCCACGCCCTGAGCGTGCTCGCCGTCGAGGTCCCCCGCCCCGAGGTCTGCCCCGAGGAGGACACCTGGGAGGCGCAGATCGGCGCGACCCTGCGCACCAGCGCGCGGGGCGCCGATCAGTTCCTGCCCGCCGGCGGCGACCGCTGGCTGGCGATCCTCCCCGAGACGCCCCACGAGGGCGCGCTCCACCTGGTCGAGCGCATCACCCGCCGCGTCGGCGACCTCGCCGAGCGCGTGGGCGCGCCGATCCTGCTGGCCTTCGGGATCGCGGACCGCCACGCGGCCGGCGACGGCGAGGGCGTGCTCCGGACCGCCGAGACCCGCCTGGTCCTGGCACCGTCGCTGTAGCGCCAGGTCGTCTGGGGGCGGTCTTGCAGCGGTCCTCTTGCGGTCTATATTCAGTCCGATGGCCCGCTACCCCGTCCGCGTCTCGCAAGACATCATCCCCATCAGCGATTTCAAGGCCCGGGCCGCCACCTGGCTGGCCCACGCCTCGGAGACGGGACAGCCCATCGTCCTCACGCAGAACGGAAAGGCGGCGGGCGTGCTGCTGTCTCCCGCGGAGTTCGACCGTCTGACCGAGCGGGCCCGGTTCCTCTCGGCCATCGACGAGGGACTCGAGGACGAACGCGAGGGACGGGTCGTGTCCCACGAGGAGGTCGTCGCCGAGATGAAGCGCCGAGCAGCGAGCCGCAGAACGGCGCGATGAGCACCGCGAAGCGCACCGCGGCTTCGAAGGTCACGTGGTCACGGCGAGCGCTCCGCGACCTCGCCGAGATCGACGCGTACATCGCCCTCGACGACCCCGCCGCGGCCGAGAGGTGGGTCGGCCGTCTGATCGACAGGGCGCACGCCGCAGCCGCCTCGCCCGGGGCCGGACGCATCGTTCCAGAGCGCGCCGAGCGGCAGGTCCGGGAAGTCTTGCTGCGCAACTACCGCATCGTCTACCAGGTCCGCCCGTCGGGAATCGTGGTCCTGACGGTGTTCGAGGGACACCGCGCCTTCCCCTCGCTCGACGACGACTGAAGGCGCGGCTGGAAAACCTAGTTGGTGATGGCGAGCCCCAGCTGCCGGCGCAGCTGGAAGCCACGGTCGCTCGTGACGAACACCAGCAAGTCGCGCATGCGCTCGCCGGGGCCGCCCTGGTTGCTCCGCTCCTCCGTCGCGAGGATGCGCCCCGCGGTCGCGAGGTCGTTGCAGAGCACGAGCCCCGCGCGGCACGCCGTCTTGTCGACGCCGTGCGCCCAGCGCTGCAGGTTCGTGCGCCCGCCCTCCTCGACGAAGCGCAGGAAGTAGCCGCGCAGCCGGTCGACCTGGGCCGGCTCGAGCACCGGCGCGATCGCCGCGGCGATCGGCGCGACGCGGGCCTTGGCGTGGGGCGGGATCGGCAGCGCGGGGCTCGCGATGGAGAGCGCCGCGAGGAACAGATCCTCGAGGTCCGGCACGCCCGGGAAGAGCCACCGCACGAAGTGCTCTTCGCGGAAGCACGCGAGCGAGCGCCCGCACTCGAACGCCACCTCGAGCGGCGTGCGCCCGCTGAGCAGCTTGCTGCCGATGCGGATGTTGGGCGGGATCCCCGGTACCATCTCGACGGCCACCGCCGCCTCGGGGTCGACGAAGATCGGTGGCGGCCGCAGCCCCTCGATCGCCGCCGCCCACGCGAGCGCGCGCACCGCGCTGATCGTGGACTTCTCGGGCTCCTGCTTGCGGGTAGGGTCGAGCTTCGGGAGCAGCTTGTCCCGGCGCAGCGCCGACACGCGGCCGAGCAGCACCGCGCTCGTGATCACGCTGAAGATGTCACCGGTGAGGAGCTCCTCGTCGGGGTGGAACAGCAGCCGACGCCACGCGTCCGACGAGATCGCCGCGCTGGGCTTCGGGAGCTGCTTGCTCTGGTACTTCGCGTGCAGCGCCTGCTCTTCGGGGTTGGCCTGGCCGAGGAACGCGAGGGCCGAGGCGATGCACCACTGCTTGTCGAGATCGCCCTGCCCCTTGGCCCAGCGGAACAGGAGCCGCATCGCCTCCGGGTCGGTCGGGTCCTGGCGGATGCGCCGCTGCAGATCGAGCGGGTCGTCCTCTTGCACCGACGTGGCCACCGCGCCGAGGTCGACCTCGACGGCCACCTGGTTGCGCGCCTCCTCGAGCTGCCCCTCGAGCAGCGCGAGCCGCGCGGTGAGCTCGGAGACCTGCTTGCGGAGCCGCAGCACCTCGGGGTTCTCGGTGACCCCCGAGACGAGCGTGTTCCCGCCCGTGGAAGGCGCCGGCGCGGGCGTCGCCCCGGCCGGCGCGAACGGCACGAGCGACGCGCGCCCCTCGTCGTCCGAATACGCGATCGCCGGACCCATCGCCTGCACCACGATGCGCACGTTGTTGTGCGCCTCCCACGCGGACTGCAGCGCGGCCTCGAGGCGCTTGAGGCGCTCCTTGTCGAGGCCCATGTTGTCGGCGGCCTTGTCGAGCCGAGCGCGCTCCTCGGCGGTGATGATGCCGTCCTCGATGACCTCGGCGAACAGCTCCTCGTACTGCGCCTCGAACCGGCCGAGGCGGATGCCGCCGTGGGTGTCGCCCGCGTCGAAGCCGACGCCGTGCTCGAACGCTCCGGGGACCTGCGATGCGCGCTCTTCCATGCGGCGAGCATCGCATGGAGCGAGGGCGCGGCTCAACCGCGGTAGATCACCCGCGAAACGTCGTTCTCCCGCAGCACGAGCTGGGTGAGGCCGGGCAGCGCCTTGGCGAGGCCGTCCCAGATCCAGGTGACCAGCACCTCGCTGGTCGGGTTCTCGAGGCCGGGGACGTCGTTGAGGTAGTGGTGGTCGATCTGGTCGCGCAGCGGCTTCATCGCGCGCTCGATCTCGGCGAAGTCGAACACCCAGCCCGTCGCCGGATCGAGCCGGCCCTGTACGTGGATGTCGAGGTAGAACGCGAGCCCGTAGACGTTGCTGCAGGGGTGACCGGCCGGCACCTTGGGGAGGCGTCGCGCCGACTCGAAGCGCACCGTGTGGACCAGCTCGTAGAGGCCAGAGGACATGGCCGCGATGCTAGCGGCTTCAGCCGCCGGTGGCGCGCATGTCGACCGAGGCCGCGCTCTCCTCGTTGCAGCCGCGGAACACCGAGCCGTCCGGCTTGTTGGCCCAGGCCTCCTCGAGGCCCCGCGCGATCGCGCCCTCGTCGTTCGCGCGGATGGCCGCGGCGACGTCGACCGAGTCGTTCTGCGCGAGGCACGCGCGGAGGCGCCCGTCGCTCGAGGCGCGGAGGCGGTCGCAGCCGTCGCAGAAAGTGGCGCTGCTGCCGGTGATGAAGCCGACTCGGCCCTCGCCGTGGCGGGCGCGCACGTAGCGAGCCGGCCCGCGATCGGTCTCGCGCGCCGGCTCGTCCTCCACGAGCAGGTCCGCGAGCCGCGCGCGCATCTCCTCGTACGGCACGATGCGCGCCGCGAGCCGCGCCCCCTCGCCCACGCGCATGCGCTCGAGGAACCGGGGCGTCGCGCCGATCGACCACGCGAAGCGCGTGATCGCGGGCAGCTCGTGGTCGTTCTCGCCGCCGAGGACCACGGTGTTGAGCTTGCTGTCGACGAAGCCGGCTGCCCGCGCGGCCTCGAGCCCCTCGAGCACCTGGTCGAGGCGTCCGCCTCGCGTGAGCCGGAAGAACCGCGCCCCGTCGAGCGAGTCGAGCGAGACGTTGATGCGAGCGAGCCCGGCGTCGCGGAGCGGGCGCGCGAGCTCGGTCAAGCGCGTGGCGTTGGTGGTGAGGGCGACGTCCTCGACGCCGGGGATGTGGGCCACCGCGCGCACGATCTCGACGACGTGGGGATGGACCAGCGGCTCGCCGCCGGTGATGCGCACCCGCCGCACGCCCTTGTGCACGAGCCCGCGGACGAGCGTGGCCCAGCCCTCGACCCCGAGGCGGCGCTCGCTCTCGAGGTAGCCGTCACGCCGGTGGGGGCGGCAGTAGACGCACGCGAGATCGCAGCGGTCGGTGATGGAGAGGCGGACGGCCCGCGGCTCGGCCCTCGGGGCACTCCGTACGACCGGCTCGCCGCGTGGCAGCGCGTCGAGGTCGATCACCTGGGCGGAGAGGAGCGGGAGTCGACGCACGACGGTGGGAGCATAGTCCCTGGGGCAGGCCGCGGCGATGACGGACCGCATGGCCACCTCGACCGTGGCCGCGCGTCAGGAGCGCGCGCTCAGAAGCCGGCGCTCTCGACGCCGTAGTACGGGTCGCCGCTGGCCTTCGGCTTGGGCTTCGGGGCCGTGACCGAGGGCACGGGATCCGGCGGCTTGACCGCGACGGTGGGCGCGGCCGTGGTGGTGGTCGGGGGGGGTGGCGTGGTCACCACGGGGTTGGGCGTGGTCGTGGGCGGCGCCGCCGTCGTGGCCGCTGCGACGGTCGTGGCGGTCGTGCTCGCGGGAGCGCTGACGCTCGGCGCCGACGACGCGACGATGGTCGGGACCTCTTCGACCTTCTGCGTGGAGGTGGGGGTCGGCGCGGGCGTGGGCGCCGGCGTGGCCACGGTGGTCGCGCTCGCCGATGAAGCAGGCGAGGCGGTGGTCGGCGCCGGCTTCATGCGCAGGACGAGCACGATGGCGATCGCGGCCGCCACCAGCGCGAACGCGATGGCGGGGCCGTTGTTGCGCCGCGGCGGGTCGGTGCGCGGCGTGGTCGCGACCGCCGCGATGGTCGGCTTCTCGCTACGGAGCGGCGCCGCAGGCTTCGGCTTGGCGGAGGGCGCCTTCGAGTCCTGGGGCTTGGCCTTCGCCTTCTCCGCGGGTCTCTTGGAGTCGAAGGTGTCGGCGCCGACGAGCAGCGGCGCGGGCGGTGCGCTCGAGTTGGACCCGAACAGGCCCTCCATCGGCGGCACGCCCTCGTCCTTGGCGTCCTTCTCGAGGACCGCGGCCTCCGTGACGTCGGGCAGGCTCGCGCGAGACACCGCCACGCGCTTGAGGAGCTCGCTCTCGAGGTCGTGCAGCACGTCGAGCTGCAGGCCACTCGAGGCCTCGGCGGCGTGACCGGTGCCGCTGAGGCGCTCGGCGATGAGATGGCTGATCGGCGCGAGCTCGTCGCCCGTCTCGTCCATGGACGGCGGCGGCGCGGCGCGGGGCAGCGGCGGCTTGCGCTGCTGCGTGGCGGCCATGTCCTCGTCGACCTCCTCGACGTCGTGGCCGGAGATCGGGATCGCCGAATCCGGCGCGACCTCCTCGAGCGCTCCCGAGGAGATGGGGGCCTCGTCGTCGTCGACGAGCGGCGCGCTCGCGAGCCCGTGCGAAGGCGCGGCCCGCTGCGCGAGCGGCGGCGGCGGCACCGACTGCGCCGCGGCCTTCGGCGCGCCGCGGGGCAGCGGCGGGGTCATGAGCCGGTGCGGCACCGGCGGCGGGTGGTGGTGCCCGTGGTCGATGACGGCCGGCTTGGCGGCGAAGGGGTTGTTCTCGATCTTGAGCGTGGGCGGATCGACGGTGCCCTTCTGACCGAGCGCGGGCTGCGCCGGCGTGACCTTCACCGTGGGCCGGGAGATCTTCGCCGGGTCGCTCGGGGCCCTGAGCGGCGCGCCGATCGGCAGGCGTGGATCTGGGATCGGCTTCATCGGCAGCGTCTCGATCCGCGGATTGGCGTGCGCTTGCCCTTCGCGGTGGGGCGCGACGCCCATGAGCGTGGACTTGGCTGCGGCGGGCTTGGCGCTCGTGACGCGGCCGCCGATGGGCGCCCCGATGGACGGCTTGGGGATCGGCACGGCGACGTTCGGGACGATCGGTGCCGCCGGGATGCGCGGTGCGCTCTGCTTCTTGCCGGCCGGCAGCTCGTGGGAGCGCGGCGGCCGCGAGGAAGGTCGCATGGCCTCGAGCTTGCGCGCGGTGCGGTCCTCGGGGATCGACACCAGCGTGCCGAAGCGCTTCCACTGAGGATCGATCCGCTCGAGGAGCGCGTCGGCCCGCTCGGCGAGCACACGCATGGTGGGCCGCAGGCGGCGGTTTCTCTGCAGGCAGTCGCTCACCAGGTTCATCACCTTGGCGTCGAGCGGCGGCTCGAAGGCCTCGAGGTACGGAGACCCCTGCTCCACCTGCTCGAGGAGCACCTCGGGGTCGCTCGCCTCGAACGGCACGCGCCCCACGAGCACGCGGTGCAGCAGCACGCCGAGGGCGTAGACGTCGGCGCGCCCGTCGAGCTCCACGTCGCCGTGGATCTGCTCGGGGCTCAGGTACGCGAGCGGCGAGAGCGCCTCGTGCGCGGACCCGGTGACCGACAGCGGGCCGAGGTCGTCGACCAGCCGCGCGATGCCGAAGTCGACGAGCTTGGGGACGATCTCGCCCTTGAGATCGCGGTGCAGGAGCACGTTGGCCGGCTCGATGCGCTCGTGGATGAGCGACCGGTCGTGGCCGGCGACCAGCGCCCACGCGAGCTCCGAGATCATGCGCAGCGCGGTGCCGACGGGGAGGTGCTTCTCCCTCGCCAGCAGCGACTCGAGCTTCTCGCACTCGAGCAGCTCCATCACGACGAAGGGGATCTTGCGCTCGTCCTCGATCTCGCCGATGTCGAGGAACTGGACGACGCTCGGGTGCCGGATCTTGCCGCTCGACTTGGCCTCGCGGAAGAACGCCTCGAGCGACCGGGGCGCGATGGACCAGCTCGGCACGAGGAACTTGATGGCCACCTCGCGCTCGACCGTCTCGTTGCGCGCGGCCCACACCTCCCCCAGCGCCCCGGAGCCCAGGCGCTTGAGGAGGCGGTACTTCCGATCGACGAGCTCCCCAGCGGTCAACATTGCGCTGGATCCTACCAAAACAGACGACCCAGGGTCAGTTCGTCACCGAATCGACCCCTAATCGCCCGTTCTCGGGCTCTGGAGCTCACTTCGCGGTGGCCGGGAAGCGCAGCTCGGAGACCCGGCCGAGCTCGTCGGCCAGGGTGACGACCAGCGTGACCGGCCCGGCCTGGAACGGCCGGAGGACCCGTCCCTTGGCCACGTAGCCGCCCTCGGCGCGCAGCCGCAGCTCGAGCTCCGGCGCGACCGTGAGGCCGAACGGGGCCCCCGCGAGCGGGATGGTGCTCGGCAGAGCGACCGTCGCCGAGGGGAAGCTCGGGGCTCCCTCGACCACCGCCGCCCGCAGCACGCTCGCCACCACCGCCGCGCGCGGCAGCGTGGAGGCGGCGTCGCGCATCACGTGGACGGCGTAGGCGACGTTGCCCACGGAGCCGACGATCGTGCCGTCGCCCCGGCCCGCGTCGTCGGCGAACACGTGGTCGCCGAGCGCCGGATCGACCGCCTTGACGAGGATGGCCTGGATGCCGTGCAGCTCCTGATCGAC
>JAEUKC010000482.1:0-28367 GCA_016794445.1 Myxococcales bacterium | reverse complement strand
GAGCGTCGCCGAGCCTCGTGCTCACCGACGTCGCGATGCCAACGATGGGCGGGCTCGAGCTGAGTCGCAAGCTCGCGACCCTCCACCCGCAAGTCCCCGTGGTCTTCATGTCGGGCCACATCGATTCGCCCGAGACCCCCGGGGAACTCCGCGCGCTGGCGATTGGTTCGTCGCCAAACCCATCGTGGTCGGAGAGCTTGCGGCGACCCTCCGGCGAGCGCTGGGTGGTCGAAGCTGACGCCTCCCGCGCAAGTCGACACGTACGATGACCGAGATCACGGACAGGTCTTCTTGTCGCGTATAGTAGATAGTGGTGCTCGTTACTTTGTGCGAGCCAGGAGAGCCCATGACCACGACCCAGAACACCGTAGAGAAGCGCCCTCGTACCCCCATCTTCCGCGCGGTCCGGCGCATCGTCGACGCCGTCGAGGAGGTGGTGGACGACGTGGTCGAGCGCGGCGAGGGCGCCGAGCGCGACACCCGCAAGCTCGTCCACAACCTGGTGCGCGAGCGCGACGAGGCGGAGACCAAGAAGTGACCGCGGGGCGACCGTGAGCGCCGCGACCGTGCCGGGCCGGGCCCGGGAGATCGCGGTCGCGCTCGCGCCGGTCGCCCATCGCTGGGCCCTCGGCGTAGGGCGGCGGTTCGGACTCGGTCGCGAAGACCACGACACCGCCGCCCACGCCGAGGCGCTCCGCGCTGCACTCGAGGGGCTGGGCCCGGTCTTCGTGAAGCTCGGGCAGATGCTGTCGACCCGACCGGATCTCGTCGCGCCATCGACCATGGCGGCCCTGCAGCGCCTCCAGAGCAAGGTGGCTCCGATGTGCGCGGTGGACGTCGACCGGGCGCTCGCGGAGCACCGGGAAGAGCTCGGGCGCGACGTCTTCGCCCGGTTCGAGCACGTCCCACTGGCCAGCGCGTCACTGGCGCAGGTGCACCGGGCCGAGCTGCACGATGGCCGCGCCGTGGCCGTCAAGATCCTGCGGCGCGACGTCACCGCCAGGATGGAGCTCGATTTCCTCGTGCTCGATCTGCTCGCGCGCGCCGCCGAGCGTTGGATCGACGCGGACGTCTACGATCTGCGCACCACCGTGGAGGAGCTGTTCCAGGCCCTTCGCGAGGAGAGCGATCTGCGCCGGGAGGCCGAGAACCTGGCCGTGTTCGCGCGGAACCTGTCCGCGTGGTCGCCGGCCCTGCGTGTCCCGGCGGTGTACGAGGAGCTCACCACGTCGTCGGTGCTGGTGATGGAGCTCATCGAAGGGGCGCCTCTCGGGGACGGTGGTGCTGCGCGCATCCCTGGAGAGCGGCGGGCGGAGCTGGCGCGCTCCCTGGCGCACGCATACTTCCAGATGTTCTTCGTGGACGGGAGCTTCCACGCCGATCCACACCCCGGCAACATCCTGGTCGAGCCCGATGGTGGGCTCGTGCTGCTCGACTTCGGCATGGTCGGCCGCATCGAGCGGCAGGTCTCGGACAACCTCGTCCGCGTGCTCTTGAACTTCCAGCTCCGCGACAGCCACGGCGTCGCCCACGCCTTCCTCGACATCGGGAAGCCGACCGCGCGCGCGGACGAGATCGGCTGGATCATGGACGTTCGACGTCTCTTGCCGCGCTACCACGGGATGCGGCTCGAGCGGTTGAACGTCGGCACGCTCCTCGTCGACCTGCTGGCCAACGCGACCAAGAACGGCATCCAGGTCCCGCCCGTGGTGGCGCTGGTGTGCAAGAGCCTCGCCAACATGGATGGCTCTGCCCGGATGATCGATCCCTCGATCGACCTGGTGAGCACCTTCGCGGCCTTCCTTCCCGCCTTGCTGGAGGCGCACGCCCGTCGCGTCGCGTCCGTGCAGGATGCAGTCAAGATGGCGCTCGACGTCTACATCGGGTCGCAGCGCGTCCCCTTCCAGATCGCCACGATCCTCGAGAAGGCGGCCACCGGGCGGCTGCGCCTCGTCGTCGATCCCGTCCGGAGGTGAGTCGTTGACCGACAGGCCCCGCGGCACGAGGATCGGCGCCGGTGCCTTCCCCCGCTCCCGCCGACCTGCTCAAGATCAGCGACCTCGCCCGCCAGACGGGGGTCAGCGTGGGCACCATCCGGTTCTACCTGCGCGAGGGGCTGCTCCCGCAGCCGACGCTCAAGACCTCCCGCAACATGGCCTACTACGACGCCTCGTTCGTGGCGCGGATTCGGCTGATACGACGGCTGCAAGAGGAGCGCCGCCTACCGCTCTCCATGATCCGCACGATCGTCGCCGGCGAGGAGGACGGGACGGTGCCGAGCGTCGTGGAGCTCGAGGCGAAGGCGGCGACCGCCATCGGAGAGAACGCCCGCGAGCCGTCCGTGCCCCAGCGCGAGCTGCTCGAGCGCTCGGGGGTCGACGCCCGCGACCTCGAGGGTCTGTGTCACCTCGAGGTCGTCACTCCACGCGGTCGGGCTCGCGCCCCGACCTACGCGCCCGTCGACGTGGCGCTCGTGGAGGTCGTGGCCCGGCTCCGGGCGCTCGGGTTGCCACCCGACACCTTCCCCATCACCGATCTGGAGCTGTACGTGCGGTCGGTGCGCGGGCTCGTGGCCGAAGAGGTCGCGCTGTTCGCCCGGCGCACCCGGGGGCGTGCCCTGCCGCTGCCCCCCGAGCAGCTCCTCGACGCGGTCGTCGAGCTCATGGGCGAAATGGTGCGCCTGCTGCGCAAGAAGATGATTGTCCAGCTGCTGGGCGGCGAGCGCCCAGCCCGAGCGGTTCGTCGCCGGCGAGCGGTCCGGTGACGGGCGCTCGTCCCGCTCGTCAACGTCGTCGGACGCTTTCTCTGCGAACGCGCTCCATGATCGATGGCATGGACGGTCGGCGCCCACGCGGGATCCTCTGGGAATGCGGCCCCTCGTGCTCTTCGCCCTCCTCGGCCTCGGCTGCCACGACGTTCCCGCGGCTTCGCACGCCGAGGACGCCGCGTCGCACGACGCCGCCGACGTCGGTCACGTCGGCGAGGTCGCGGTGGAGACCGGCGGCGGCTTCGGGTTCGGCGGGCCGCTCACGCTGCGGGAGACCGGTCTGTACGCCGACCTGCCGGCGCGTCGCCTCGCGGCGGGCGTCGTCGAGTACACGGTGCGCTACGAGCTATGGACGGACGGCCTGGCCAAGCGGCGCTTCGTGTGGCTGCCCGCGTCGACGCGCATCGACACGACCGACGCCGACCACTGGACGTTCCCCGTCGGTACCAAGACGTGGATCGAGCTGGGTCTCTCCGGCGCCGCGGGGCCGCTCGAGACGCGCTACATGGTCAAGCTGCCGAGCGGCAAGTGGGACATGGTCAGCTACGTGTGGGGCCCTGGCGGGGTCGCGACCGCAGCGCCGGCCGGTCGCGCCGATCTCGCAGGCAGCGGCCACGAGGCACCGTCGACCGAGCAGTGCCACATCTGCCACGACGGCGTGCGGGACGCCGTCGCGGGCCTCGGCGTGATCCAGCTCGGAGCGCAGCGCATCGCCGACAAGCCCGCGCTCGCCGAGCTCTTCGCCCGCGGGCTCCTCGACCGTGAGCAGGCGCCCGTCGATCCGCCGGGACCGACGGGGATCGCGGGGGCGCTCGGGTACCTGCACGCCAACTGCGGCACCTGCCACAACGACGTCGGGATCTGGTCCGGGGTCGTGCCGCTGCGTCTCCGGCTACGGATCCGCGACGACTCCCCCGAGGCCACCGGCGCCTACCAGACCACCGTCGGCAAGGTCGCGCGCCACGTCCTCGCGGGTGGGATCGACACCCTGGTCGTGCCTGGCAATCCGGAGCAGAGCCAGCTCTGGGTACGCCTCGGCGCGCGCGGCTACGTGCAGATGCCGCCGATCGGCACGAAGATCGCCGACGCGAGCGCCGTCGCCCTGGTGAAGGAGTGGATCGCCGGCATGAAGTGACCCTCCGCGCACCCTGACGTCCGTCATGGGCAGGTCGTGGCTCGCCACCGGATGCTCTCGACATGAAACCTCGACGCTCCCGGACACCACTCTCGTCCGCCCCCGCGCTCGTCGTGCTCGCCTGCGCAGCGGGCTGCGAATCGAGCGCCGACCCGGCCGCGGCCGACAGCGGGCACGACGGGGCGTTCGGGGTGCCGACGAACGCGGAGGACTTCCATGTCCCGGGCACGCAGATCGGCGATCTGCCGGCGGGCGCGATACCCAGCGTCACGAACTGCGTCCTGTGCCACGAGTCGACGGAGCTCCCGTCGGGACCGTTCGCTGGTTGGCGCGGCAGCCTGATGGGCATCGCCGGCCGCGACCCGCTGTTCCTCGCCCAGCTCGCCACCGCGAACCAGGACGCCCCGGGCGTCGGCTACTACTGCCTGCGCTGTCACGTCCCGGTCTCGGTGCCGTCGGGGCACGCGAGCAATCCGAAGGGCACCTCGCTCGACGCGCAAGACGTCGAGGGGGTGACGTGCGCCTTCTGTCACGCGATGGTCGATCCTCGGTCGAAGGTCGACGCCGACGTCGCGGTGCTCGGGAAGCTGGGGTCGGTGCCGACGACCTTCGGGAACGCGCAGTTCGTGCTCGATCCGAGCAAGGTCTGGCGAGGCCCGTACGACATCCCCGACGCGAGCCCGCCCGTGCGCAAGTCGGACTTCGTCAAGACGAGTGAGATGTGCGGCACGTGCCACGATGTCGGCAATCCGGCCACGATCCGCAACGCCGACGGCAGCTACGCCTACGGTCCGGTGGGCGTGCCGGCGACGAACCCCGACCCGACGTCGCAGTTCCCCCTCGAGCGAACGTTCACCGAGTGGCGGCTCAGCGCCTTCGCCAGGGGCGGCGTCGAGCTCGGCGGCCGCTTCGGGGGCGCCGGGGTGACCAGGGTCTCGACCTGTCAGGACTGTCACATGCCGCGCGCGGCGGGCAAGGGCGCGACCTTTGGCCCCGAGCGCCCCGACCTCGCCACGCACGAGTTCGCCGGAGCTTCGGCCTGGGTCCTGCGCATCAGCGCCAAGGAGTTCTCTGGCGAGATCGACCCGGCGCCTCTGCTCGCCGGCGCCGCGCGCGCCGAGGCGCTGCTCGCCAAGGCAGCCACGCTCGAGGTCTCGCGGGTGGGCGGTAAGCTCCGCGTGAAGGTGGTGAACGAGTCCGGTCACAAGCTCCCCACTGGTCACATCGAGGGCCGCCGCGCGTGGCTCGGCGTCCGCTGGAAGGACGCGGCCGGCACGGTCGTGAAGGAGTCCGGCCGCTACGACCCCGTGACCGCCGAGCTGGACGAGTCGACGACCATGGTCTTCGAGATGCACGTGGGCCTGAGCCCGGTCGCGGCGGGCGTGACCGGGTATCCGGCCGGCGTCACCACGCACATGTCCCTCGCGGACGTCGTGGTGAAGGACACCCGCATCCCGCCGCGCGGATACGATCCGAAGGCCTTCGCCGCCGCCGGCGCGGCCGCCCTCGGTCACCCCTACGCCGACGGCGAGCACTGGGCCACGATCGACTTCGACGTCCCGAGCGGTGCTGCGCGGGCCGAGGTCACTCTGTGGTACCAGACGGTCACCAAGCACTACGTGGAGGCGCTGCGGGCCGGCAACAAGACCGACGCCTGGGGCGAGAAGCTGTACGCGCTCTGGCTGGCGACGGACAAGGACCCCCCGTTCGCCATCACCACCGCGACGCAATCGCTCGACTGACTGCAGGAGGACTGCCTGTCCCGATATCGCGTGCCTCCACCATGGTGGACGAGTGGACTGAGGATCGGCGCGGCGGTGAGCGCCGACCTGCTGCGCCGCGCGCTGAACACGGCCCCCGGCTCGCCGACGCGAGGCACCGTCGTGTTCGACGCAGCGCGCGCGCGGGTGGTCCACCCAGGTGGGGCGATCGAGTTCGCGCGCCGGCGGGTGGTGAAGGAGCTGCTGCTCGCTCTCGCTGCGGCCGGTGGTGACGTCGTCCCGAAGGAGGCGCTCGCGCGCACCCTGTTCGCGAGGTACGAGCCTGGGCGGCACGACGCGATCCTGCGCGTGAACCTGGGTCGCTTGCGAGCGACGCTCCGCGCGGCGGGGATCGGCGTCGCGTTCAAGGCCGGCGGCTACTATCTGGTGACGCCTCCTGGCTTCGTGTACGCGCGCCCGGACGGAGGCTGAGCGCGGTGGAGGTCGCACCCGTGGTCTGTTGGCGACGGCGCCCCCGCCCACGTCGTTGCCCTTGGCCTCAGCGTAGGCGCTGTTTCGAACCCACTCTCGTAAGGGCGCGCCACGCGAGGCAGCCAGCGATCCGAGCGGCCGAGATACTCCGCGAGGCTCGTGCACACCCGGAACTGGATCCGGGGGTAGGCCAGGTTGGCGACGACGATGCCCATGCGTACGAGCCGCAGCCGGGTGAGGAACGTCACCTCGTCCAGGTTGTCGCCCCTCATGGGCAGCCAGCGTTGCCAGGCTTCCCGCGCCCGCGGATCGTAACCGTGGAGCCGCTCCCAGTCGTGGAAGCCCACGCGCCGTGGAAAGGCGTCCATCGCCTCGTCGAAGGCGCGTATGTAGGCATCGTTGAGGGTGACGTCGAGGTAGCCTTCGACGACCGCCTCGATGGCGGGCCCACTCGAGCGGATCCACAGGCGCCCGCTGCCGAACTGCCAGAACCGGAAGCCGTCGCGTGCCGCCATGCTCGAACCGCCGCGACCCATTCGCAGCCCCCCTCGATGTCTACGGCGGGTGCAGGCCGCCGCTTAAGGAGGGTGGACGCCTACCGATCGAGCTTCCGCCTCGGCGCGCAGTCCGGGCAGAACCACTCGAACACGAGGCCCACGCCCCCGATGGCGTGCTCGCTCGGTCATCGTCCATCTCCTGCATGCCCCCCCGTCGTGGCCGGCCGGCGGGTGGCGGCCAGCCCTGTCCGACGGAGATCCCTAGCGTCAGTCGCGGGTGGGCGCGGTGATCTCCACGCGCCGGAGAGGATGCGCCTCGTGCAGCGGCAGCAGGACGCGCTCCGCGAGGGCCGCGAACGTCATTGTTATCCACCTGATATCCGGGCGAACCCTCCGCAACCGTTGCCAGGTCTCGCGGCCGTTTGCGGACCCCTTCGTTCCGTGTGCGGCCGCAAGCCAACGTCCGACGGGCTGGCCTGTCTCGTGCACGGGGAACGACCTCATGGCGCCCCGTCCTCCTGGCATGTCGCTCCGTCGGGCGTGGTCCGCCGTCCTGGCCGCGGGGCTGCTCACGCTCGGGGGTCTCCCGAGCTGCGGGTCGCAGGCCGAGAACGCAGACGACCCTTGCCTCCTCGCGGGTGAGGGTTGCGCCTGCCCGTCGGAGGGCGTGACCGCTCCGTGTGCGGAGACGCTCGCCGACGACGTCGACAGCGTCACCTGCCGGAACGGCGAGCGCACCTGCCGCGGTGGGCGATGGGGCGCCTGTGTGGGCGAGAAGATCAGCGTCCAGAGCCACCCGAAGTTCCACCTCAAGGGCACGACCCCTGCGCCGTGCGTTTCGAACCCATGCGATCCGGGCTGCATGACCTTCGATGACGTCCCTGGCGACATCGACGCGGGCGGCGCCATCGTCCCGGCGGACGGCGGCGGCATCACCATCGGCGAAGGTGGCGAGGCCGGGTGGGTGGGCGGCTCCACGTGCACCGGCCTCCAGTGCCAGGTGGATGCTTGCTCGGGCGACTACACGAAGACCCAGCTCACCGGGAAGGTCTACGATCCCGCGGGCAAGAACCCGCTCTACAACGTCCTCGTCTACGTGCCGAACGCCTCGCTCGCGCCGCTCACCGACGGCGTCACGTGCGACGCGTGCAGCGGCGGCTCGGGCAGTCCGATCGTCTCCGCGCTCACGGACTACACCGGCTCGTTCACCCTCAAGGGCGTGCCGAGCGGCACCAGCATCCCGCTCGTCATCCAGAGCGGGAAGTGGCGTCGCCAGCTCACCCTCCCGAGCGTGACCAAGTGCGCGGTCAACGACACGACCGCGCTCACCGGCGCCGACGGCCTGAAGCTGATCCGCTTCCCCAAGAATCGCTCGGAGGGCAGCATCCCGCGCATCGCCTTCGTATCGGGCGGCGCCGACCCGTTCCAGTGCGTCTTCAAGAAGATGGGCATCGACGTCACCACCACGTCGTCCGAGGTGGGGGTCCCGGTGCTCGCGGACGGCAGCATCAACCCCGACCGCATCCACTACTACCGGGGCTCCAGCTCCGCCGGACAGAACCTGAGCACGGCGCTCGGTGGCGGAGCGCCTTCGTCGACCACGCTGTGGGCCAGCGCGACGCGCCTGAACCTGTACGACGCGATCATCTTCGCGTGCGAGGGCAACGAGTACAACAAGGGGACCGCGGTCAACCAGGCTCTGGTCGACTACGCCGGCCGGGGAGGGCGGCTCTTCCTCACCCACTACTCGTACGCCTTCCTGCAGTTCGCGCCCGGGGTCTCCAAGTTCCCGAACACGGTGAACTCCTGGGACCACTCGATGGCGTACAGCCCCGTCAGCCCGATGACGTCCCTCGTCAACATGACGTTCCCGAAGGGCGACAACTTCGCCCGGTGGCTGAACTACGTGGGCGCGTCGCCCACGCTCGGTCGCCTCGCCATCCAGGAGAGCCGCCGGGACCTCGATCGGGTCAACCGCGCCTACGCCACGCCGTGGATGTACTCGAACATGAACGGCACCATCCCCGGCGGGGGCACGACCCTGCTCCCGACCGGCTCCGCCTGCACCACGGGCGCCCAGTGCGCCTCGGGCACCTGCACGGGGGGGAGCGGGTCGACGGCGATCGCCAACGGTGGCTTCGAGAGCGGGCTCACCAGCTGGACGGGCGCAGGGGCGGTTGCGGCGTCGACCACGACCCCGAAGACCGGCACCCGCTCGCTGCAGCTCGGCTCGAGCGCCAACACGAGCTCTGCGGCGCAGACGTTCACCGCACCGGCCGGCGGCGGGGCGTTGACGTTCTCCTACCGGATCGTGTGCACGGACGTCGGCTACGACAATGCCAGCGTGATGCTGCGGGACAACACCGCGGGCGTCACGACCTACCCGGTCGCCGCGCGCTGCAGCAACGGGGGCTGGGAGTCCGCGTCGGTCCCGCTGGTCGGGGGCCGGAGCTACACCCTGACCTTCCAGCTCTACGAGTTCCCCGACTACATCATCCCGAGCTACCTCTACGTGGACGACGTGATGGTCGGCTCCGCCGGCACCTGCGCCGCCGGGACCACGGCCGCCTGCACGACCGACGCAGGCTGCGGCGCGGGCTGGTCTTGCTGGAACGGCATCTGCATCCCGCCGCACGACATGGAGGCCTTGATGACCTTCAACGTCCCGGTGGGCGCGGCGCCCGCTGCCCAGTGTGGCCGCGTCGTCTTCTCCGACTTCCACGTGTCCGCCAGCGCGCTCAGCGGTACGAGCTCCACCTTCCCCGACGGCTGCAAGGCGGGGGACCTCTCCGCGCAGGAGAAGGCGCTCGAGTTCATGCTGTTCGATCTGACGGCCTGCCTGACGCCGGACTACGTGCCGCCAGCCACGCCGTCGTACGCCCCGGTCACGGTCAGCCGCGAATACGTGGCGACGTGCCCCAAGGGGAGCCGACCGACCTGGCACTACTTCGACTGGAAGAGCGTCACGCCCGGGGACTCGAAGATCAGCTTCAAGGTCCGCACGGGCGAAACCGCCGCCGCGGTGGCCGCGATGACGCCGCTCGCGCTCGCGACCGTCTCGGGACCGCCCATCACCTCGTGGGTGGGGGCCGACGTGGCCACGCTGTTCGCGGCGCAGACCCCCAAGGTCGCGCACGGCGCACGACTCCTCGTCGACATCACGCTCACGCCCACGACGGGCGGTACCACGGCGCCGACGCTCGTCGACTGGCGTCAGTCCTACACTTGCGTGCCCACCGAATGAGGCCCTCCATGCTGCGCCGCGCACCGTTCCTCGCGTGCTCGTGGGTCCTCGGATGCGCGTGGCTCCTGATGTTCTCGGCCTGCTCGAAGGCCGGGACCGCGCCGCCCGTGACCGAGATCGACACCGGCCTCCCGGTCGACACGGGGACGCGGGACGTCGCGGTCACCGACACGGGCAGCAACACGGCTGCGTCGGACGGCGCGACGGAGGCGGGGGACGGTGCCGTCGACGCGCCGATCGGCGCGAAGTGCTCGAAGACCTTCGTGGGCGACAAGGCCACGGCGGTGGACTATGCGCACGGGCCCGGTGAACTCCTCGCCGGGCTCACGTGGGACGAGCTCACCATGGTGTGGACGACGGTCGAGGCGTCCAGGGTCGTCGTGCACTACGCGGACCGGGCGGGGCGTGACGACGCCTTCACCGCAGCCAAGACCCTCCCCGACACGCTCGGCCCTTTCGCGGAGGACAGCGTGGCGCTGGCCGCCGACGGCAAGTCGATGCTCCTGGTCTCCGCCGATCACACCACCCTGACGCAGCTCTCCCGCAGCGCCCGTGGCGCGGCCTTCGAGGCCGCCGCCCTCACCGGGGTCTTCGAGCGGATCACGGGGACCGGGTCCGAGGGCGGGCCGATCAAGAAGCTCGGCGACCTCGTGCTGTCGAAGGACGGCCAGTCGCTGTTCTACACGGATCTCCAGCGCACGGCGGGCACCACCCTCATGGTCAGCCTGCGCCTGAGCGACGGGACCTGGGACTACCCGAACCCCGTCGACGGCGCGCCCTTCGAGATGTCCGGGAGCCAGCGACGACGTCCGACGGGGATCTCCGCCGACGGCCTCACGCTGTTCTTCTATGACGAGGTGTTCGGCGCCTCGTACCTCGCCTTCCGCACGCCAGGGTCGCTGCTCTTCCCCGAGACCGTGGCCTTCTCGCCGACCGGCCGGCGGGCGACCCCCACGGAGGCCTGCGACCGCGTGTACCTGAGCATGGCTCCGCCCGTGGTCGCCCCGGATTCGGGCCCGCCCGACGCCACGGGCGAGGTGGGCGACGCGCGGCCCCCGGCCGCGCTCACCATCCACCACGCGCCATGATCGACCGCGCACGCCAGAGCGAGGTCCTCGACGTCCGCGTGAACGCAAGCGTCAGCGGGCGACGGACTTGCACTTGTTGGCGACGCACTTCGCGTCGAAGCCGCTGCTGCCCGTCTTGCCAGCCTCGTCGACTGGCGGCTTGGTGGGGCAGCCACACTTCGGGCAGCTGGCCACCCAGGCCTTCTCGGCCGCCTCGAACGCCAGCGCGTAGGCGTGGTTGAAGGACAGCGCGACCTGGCTGCCGCAGCAGTCGACCTGGTGCATGCCGAGGAAGCAGTTCTCGTCGAGCGTGCAGCCCTTGTCGTAGGTGGGGAAGGAGCCTGGGGCGCAGCTCGGGCCGCCGTCGGTCGAGGTCTCCGCGGGGGCATCCTCGATGGAACTGTCCGCGGGGGTCTCGGTGTCGCTGGTCGCGCTGTCACGCGCGCCGTCGCTCGCCCCGTCTCCTTGCACGGAGGTGTCTGCCTCGGGCGAACCGACCGTCAACGACGGGCTACTGCAACCGAGGTTGACGACGACGACGAGGACGATGGTGCGCATGGGAGACCTCGTTCGAAGGAAGGTGGAGGTCACAGCGTAGCGCGATCCCACCGGCGGGCCCCGCACGTCCCGCCGGCGACACTTCCCCGTACCACCGACGGGACCTCGACTCGCAGGAAGACCTGGAGCCCCGGTCCCTTCCTCGTGATCGCAGAGTCGATCGGCGCGGGTCGCTCCAGGTTGGCGAAGTTGACGCCCCGGACCGCGGCTGCCACGGCGACCTGTCTCGCCGTCTCGTGCTTCCAGCCGGAGGGGTCTCGAAGTCATGCTGCACCGCCTGGGTCGCCAACAAGTCGGGCGTCACTTCTCGAAGCTCTGGGAGCGGTCCGGCTAGACTCCCTGGGGGGAGATCCGCCATGACCAGATCGAAGCGCAGAAGGCCCGGCTGCTCGAGCCGTTCGTCCCGTCCCGCGCGACGGTGCTGGACCTCGCGTGTGGTGGCGGCGACTTCCTCGCCCACGTCCTCGCCCCACGCGAGCCCTTCGCCCATGCCGTCGGGATCGACGTCTCCGCCCGTGCCCTGGACCGCGCGAGGTCGACCGGACGCTACGGCCGGCTGATCCAGGCGAACATCGACGAGGTCGGGCAGCACGTCTCGGAGATGTTTTCGCTCGTGATGCTGGGCGAGGTCCTCTACTACCTGGCGGACTACGTCGAGCCGCTCGCCGCGGCCGTGGACCGGCTGGAGTCGGGAGGCGTCCTGTTCCTCTCCCTGGCGCTCGGATCGCGGTTTTTCGCGGCGACGGACATCGCCGTCATCAAGGCGTACCTGCGCGGGCGCGGCTTGTCCCTCCTGCTGGACCGGAGCCTCGACTACACGACCCTGTTCGGCCTGCCTCGCCGGTACCTGCCCCTCTATCACCAGACCCACAAGCAGATCCTGATTTACGGAGCCTGAGCCATGTTGCCTTGTCGTTCCCGGACCGTCCCCATCGGCCCTCCGCTCAGGCGGTCGGCGTGACGATGGGTGCCGGAGCGTGATCTTCGTCACCGCTCGGCCCGGCTCGCGCAAGTAGGCTGCCCGCGAGGTCGCCGTCGCCCGCCTTGCCTGCCGCATCGCCATCCACGGCGGCGGCGGCCTCACCCCTCCACCCGTCGGAGCGCGCCATCCTGGCGAGAGAGGTGGCGACCTACGTCGTCGGCGGCGCGCAAGGCGTGGGCGAGCAGCGTCAGCGTGGGGTGCCGATCTCCTGCGGTCGGCATCGCGGAGGCGTCGGCGATCCAGACGCTCGCTCCACCACGGAGTCGACCCCACGGGTCGCAAGGAGCAGCCTCGTCACGCCCCATCGCGCACGTGCCGGCCTCGTGCCCGCCGCCCGCCAGGAGCGGATCGCGGAACGGCACGAGCTTGCTCCCCGGCGTGGCGAGGGCGTCGGCGATCGCGATGGACGCGCGTCGCAGATCCTCGGCCATCCGTCGCTCGGCGGTCGACCACGCGACATGGATGCGAGGGACCCGCCGACCGAAGGCGTCCGTGCGCTCGGGGTCGAGATCCACGTAGCGCCCTTCGTGGGCGGTCAGCTCGCCGAGCGCGTGGAGCTGGGTGGCCGACCAGCGCTCCTCTTCGCCGGGCGGGACCATCCGCTCGACGCTGAGGGCGCTCGGGCGGACCGGGCCGGTGAGCTCGACGGAGATCCCGGAGGAGCGGACGAGGCCGTGCGCCAGCGCCGCGCCCGGGAACGACCCGCGCCCGGGCTGCGGAGGGACGGGCTCCAGGAGGAGGTGGCTCGCGACCATGTGGTCCACCAGACCGAGGCCCACGCGAGCCCCGCCGAGCCCGCTGACGAGGAGCAGCCGGGTCGTCTCGATCGGCGACGCGGCGAGGACGACGCACCGAGAACGCACGACCGTCGTGCGCTCGCGGCGGAGATCGAGGAGCGTCACCGCGAGGCCCTCCCGGTCGCGATCGAGGCGGAGCGCGACGGCGTGGGCGCGCGCGCCGCGTCCGACGGGCTCGTCGAGCGGGGTCCACGGCCTCGCGCCGAGGAAGGCGCCACGCTTGGGGGTGCAGCGGATCCCCAGCTCCCGCGCGACGCGGCGATAGCGCTCGTCCAGTTCGCCTGCCGTCACGTGGAGGAGCCGCTCGGCGCGTGCGTAGAACGGGCGCAGCGTCGACGCCCCGTACGGCCACCCGTTGCGTCCGAACACCGCCGCGTCGAAGCGATGGGCCCAGCCTCCCCAGAGCAGCGCCCGACCACCGACCGCGCGCACGCGATACCAGTCGAACGATCCGCCCTCGACCCGGTGGGCCCACGCCCGGCGGTCGACCTCCGGCGCTGGCCGGCCGCTCAGGAGCCGGGGCCCGGAATCGAGCAGGAGCACGCGGTGGCCCCGGCCGCCGAGCGCGCTCGCGACGACCGTCCCCGCGGGGCCGGCGCCGACGATCACTGCGTCCCACCGGGCCCGCGTGGCGGGCGAGGAATCAGGGGCCAACGACGGTCGCCACCCCAGGCACCACCACCTTGCCGTTGCCGACCTGGATCCCGCCGACCTTCACCTGCGGCCCGCCCTTGCCGTTCGACACCGAGGTGCCGCCGACGACGACCTTCTTCGGCGCTTCGACCGCGACGTCCGGCGCTTCGACGCGCTGCTCGACCTGCGCCGCGAACATCTCCACGGCGTGGCCCTCGGCCTCGAGCACGTCGTCGACCAGCGAGGCCGAGAGGGCCCTCGAGCCGGGGCCTGCACAGGCCACGAGACCGAACGACGAAGCGATCAGGAGCATGATGAGAGCGCGCATGGAAGAAACCCACCTTTCCGTGGACCACAGGTCCGACCGTGCTCCTGCAGCGCGTGTGCCGCGCGCCGGGGCGCGAGAATCTCGGCGATCCGGCCGGGCAATTGGGCACGACGTGCCCACCCCCGCGCCGAACGTGCCCAGCACGACGCGTGTGGCCGGCTCGGTCACAACATCCATGCTGCCGCCCGCCGGCGCCTTTGCCAACGTATCGAGGCCGTGACCACGCAAGACCACCCGGGCGACGAGCACCGGCCCCGGGAGCGCCTGGCGCACCGCGTCTGGGTGGGGATCGCGAGCTTGTTCGGCGTCCTCGCCCTGGCGATCGCGCTGTGCATCGCGGCCCTCGTCTCCGCCTACGACGGCGTGACGCGGATCTCCGAGCTCTCCGCCGCCGAGCGCCACGCCGTGGCCATCGGGGTGGCGGCGCGCGAGCAGTACATGCACCAGGCACACGGCGTCCTGTTGCGCGACACAAGGCACCTCGGGCACGAGCAGCACTGGGGGAGGATGCTCGCGATCCACGTGGACAGCCTGCGGCCGATGGTCGGCGCGGACGAGGCGCGCCTCCTCGACACCATCGGTGGCGAGAGCGCGGCGATGAGCCGGATCTTCGCCGACGAGATCCTGGCCGCCGTGATCGCCGGCGACGAGGTGCGACTCCGCGAGGCGCACCACAGCGCCGAGAGCCGGCTCGGCGCCATGATCGCGGCGGCGGACGCCTCCGCCGCCAGCATCTCCGTGCGCACCCGGAGCGCCGCCGAGCGCGCCTCGACGCGAGCCCAGCTCACTGCCTGGATCGCGGTCTTCTTGATCCTCGCCGCGGGGCTCATCGCCCTGCAACTGGCGCAGTCGCTCGCGCGTCGACTCGTCGCTCCCGTGGCGCTCCTGGGCGGCGCCGCGGCGCGGATCGGTCAGGGGGATTTCGAGGCAGAGGTGCCCGTCCTCGGGACCGTCGAGTTCGACCAGCTGGCCGACGGGCTCCGGGCCATGGGCCTCGAGCTGCGCGAGCGGGAGACCCGCGTGGTGCGCGCGGAGCGGCTCGCTGCCGTGGGCGCGCTCGCGGCGGGCGTGGCTCACGAGTTGAACAACCCCCTCGCGGTGATCCTCGGCTACGTGAAGCGCATCCGGCAGCGGCCGCTCGATGCGCCGGTCCTCGAGGAGCTGGGAATCGTGGAAGACGAGGCCCAGCAGTGCCGGCGGATCGTCGAGGATCTCGTCGCCCTGGCCCGCGAGCCCCGCGTCGATCTCGTCGACACCGACCTCTCGCGGCTGGTCCGCGACACCTGCGCGCGGCTCGGCGCGGTGCCCGAGGTCGAGGGCCGAGACCTCGTCGTGCGCGCAGACACGTCCATCGTCCTCGCCCTCGACCCCACCCGGATTGCGCAGGTCGTGCGGAACCTGGTGTTGAACGCCGCGGCCGCCTCCACCCACGACGCGCCCATTCACGTGGAGGTGCGCGCGGGCGACGCGGGGCAGGTGACCCTCGTGGTCCGCGACCACGGCCCCGGCATCCCGGCGACCGACCTCCCGCACCTCTTCGAACCATTCTACTCGCGCCGCTCCGGGGGGACGGGCCTCGGCCTCGCGGTCTCGCAGCGCATCGTGCAGGGGCACGGTGGGACCATCGAGATCGAGAGCGGGGCAGGAGGCACCACCGTCTCGGTGCACCTCGGCGAGGTGACCCTGTGAGCGTCCGTATCCTCGTGGTCGACGACAAGCCCAACATGCGCCGCCTCCTCGCGTCGGTGCTCGAGCCCCTGGGCGAGGTCGTGTGCGTCGACGGGGGCGCGAGGGCCCTGGAGCGCCTCGGCCGCCAGCGGTTTCACGTGGTGGTCACCGACATCAAGATGCCCGACGTCGACGGCCACCAGGTCTTGCGCTTCGCTCGTCGCCTCGAGCGGCCGCCGGAGGTGATCTTGATCACCGGGTTCGCCACCGTCGAGAGCGCGATCGAGGCGCTTCGAGACGGCGCCGTCGACTACGTGACCAAGCCGTTCGACCCCGACGAGCTGAAGGCAAAGGTGGCGCGGGTCGTCGGCAACTTGCGCCCGACCACGGTCGATCCGGCGGCGTCGATCTGGCATGGCATGGTCGGTCGCACGAGCGTCATGCTCCAGCTCTTCCACCTGATCGAGCGCGCCGGGCCCAGCGACGCGCCGGTGTTGATCCTCGGCGAGAGCGGCACGGGCAAGGAGCTGATCGCTCGCGCCCTCCACGCGCTCAGCGCCCGCGCCCTGCGGCCCTTCGTCGCGGTCAACTGCGCCGCGATCCCGAGCTCCCTGATGGAGGCCGAGCTCTTCGGCCACGCCCGTGGGGCCTTCACCGGAGCGAGCAGCGCGCGGGCAGGCCTGTTCGAGGAGGCCAACGGCGGCACCCTGTTCCTCGACGAGCTCGGCGAGCTCCGTCGCAGCGCGCAGGCCAAGCTGACGCGGGTGCTCGAGGCGCGCGCGATCCGTCGGGTGGGCGAGACCCACGAGCGCCCGGCCGACGTCCGCGTGATTGCCGCGACCCACCGCGACATCCCCGCGCTGGTCGCCCAGGAGGCCTTCCGCGAGGACCTGTTCTACCGGCTCAACACGTGCATCGTGCGGGTCCCGCCATTGCGGGAGCGGCCCGATGACATCCCGCTGCTGGCGGAGTGGTTCCTCGGCCACGGCGAGCCGCGGCTGCACCTCACGGCGGAGGCCTCCGCGGCGCTGGGGCGCCACTCGTGGCCGGGCAACGTGCGCGAGCTCCGGAGCGCGCTCGCCCACGCGGCGATCGTGGCCGAGGGGTCGACGATCGCTCGCGAGGATCTCCCTGCGGAGATCTCGCTGGGGGCTCCCATCGCCACGCCGGACGCGCCGCGAGACCTCGGGAGCCTCACTTACCGCGAGGCCCTCGAGCGCGTGCGCGCGGACGGCATCACGCGCTACCTCGAGGTGCTGCTGGAGCAGGCGGGGGGCAACGTGGTGGCCGCGTCCGAACGCGCCGACGTGGAGCGCGAGAGCCTGTATCGACTGTGCCGCAAGCACGGCGTGAATCCGACGGACTACCGCGCGCCCAAGTCGCGAGGCTGAGCGGCGGTCTCTTTGGGCCGACGTCGCCTCCGCCTCGCGATCGGGTCGACGCTGGGCGCTCCTCGCGGGACTCCGCTTCGACCCTCCATTGGGTGACCAGCTCGGTCACGTGGGCCGTCGGTTCGTGGCTCGCCAGGCCGTGGTCGCGCAGGCGGAGGTGACTTCCGTGCGGCGCTGCCCGAGCAGGATGCTGTTCGCGCTGGTCGCGCCGCGGGGGCGCGTGACTTGCTATGCGGGCTATGCGGCACGAGGAGGCCGCGCCCTCATGAAGAACCTGCTCCAACCCAGGCCCAAGAACGTGACGATAGAACGCCCGCGGCGGATCCGGGCCCGCCACTGCGGGAACCCTCCGCTGGCCCCGGCGGACTTGCTGCGTCACTGCGGCAACCCACCCGCTGCCCGCTGATCTTGCCTGCGCGGGGCCTCATGGTTCCTCTCGAACCGCGGCGGCCTCGCGCACGTTCGCTGAGTTCGTCGTCGTGTTCGTCGTCGCGCGTGTGACCGGCTGGGATACAACTGTTTCGGTTGCGAGCGCCCGTGTCGGAGGCTAGACAATCGCCATGAAGACCCGCTGGATTCGCCTTTGTACCACGGTGATCCTGTTCGGTTGCTCGTCGACCGAGAAGGCCAGCGAGCCCACCGATTCCGCCACCGCCAACGAGGCCTCTGCGGACACCGGCGAGGCCATCGACGCCGCGGCCGCAGACGCTGTCGAGGAGGCCACGGTCGACCTGAAGCCGCCCACGATCACCTCGGTGACCAAGATGGGCGGTGCGTTGCACGTCTACTGGAAGAACAACCAGGCATGCGACTCGGTCGTGGGCGAGCGCAAGAGCGAGACCGAGGGCTACAAGGCGCTGTTCACCGTGCCCGGCACGGTCAACAACAAGATGGACGGCACCGCCACCGTGGACACCACCTACACGTACCGCGCGCGCTGCAAGGTGGGCGCGAACCTCTCTCCCTTCTCCGCCGAGATGTCGGCCAACCCGGTGCGCTGATGCGGCGCGTGGCCCTCGCGCTCTTGCTCCTCGGCTGCAGCTCCGATCCCGCGCCGGCCGGTCCGGAGTTCGTCGACACCGCGATGCCTCGCGCTGTGGATCAGAACCCTGATCCGGGTGTGGTCGAGGTCTCGCTCGAGGCCAAGGTCGGGCCCCACGGCTTCACCACGGGCGTCACGACGAAGAACGCCTGGACGTACAGCGGCACGATCCCGGGGCCGCTGATCGACGCGAAGGTCGGCGACCGCTTGATCGTCCACCTCAAGAACTCGCTCCCCGAGACCACCACCATCCACTGGCACGGGGTTCGCCTCCCCGCGGCGATGGATGGCACGATGCTCTCGCAGATGCCCATCGAGCCCGGCCAGACCTTCACCTACGAGTTCACCCTGAAGGACGCGGGGCTGTTCTGGTACCACCCGCACATGCGCTCCGACGTGCAGGTCAACGCGGGGCTCTACGGCGTGATCCGCGTGCGCGGTCCGAACGAGCCGGTGGTCGATCGCGAGGAGGTGGTCGTCCTCGACGACCTCTCCCTGAAGGCGGACGGCTCGATCGAGGACTACCTCGATGACGAGTCCAAGATGATGGGTCGCGGCGGCGACCTCCTGCTGGTCAACGGCGCGGCCGCGCGCGTGTTCACCTGGCAGCCTGGCTCGCGGGTGCGCCTCCGGATCGTGAACGCGGCGAACGGCCGCTTCTTCAACCTCGCGCTCTCCGGGCACACGTTCCGGGTCATCGGCGGCGACGCCGGCTTCCTGGCGAAGCCGTACGACACCGACCACGTGCTCGTGGCACCAGGTGAGCGGTACGACGTGATCGTGGTGCCGCAGGGCTCGGCCCCGCTCGCCCTCGTCAACGACCCCTACGATCGTGGCCACGACTCGGGCGCGATGCCCCGCGGCACGGTCGCCACCATCGCGCTCGCGGGCGCGCCGACGAGCGGGCCGTTGCCCACGAGCTTGCCGGCCTTCACGCCGCTCGCCGATCGGCCCACCGACCACACCCTGGTCCTCGACGAGAAGCTCCAGCCGTCCGGTGACGTGGTGTTCACCATCAACGGCAAGGCGTTCCCCGACGTGCCCGTGATCAAGGTGCCCCTCGGCGAGACGCGCGCGTTCGAGGTGAAGAACGACGCCGAGATGGACCACCCGTTCCACCTGCACGGCTTCTTCTTCGACATCGTGCAGAAGGACGGCAAGCCGCTCGACCCCGTGCTCCGCAAGGACACGGTGATCGTTCCGAAGAAGTCGAGCCTGAAGTTCGTCGCGCGGTTCGACGCGAGCGGCACCTGGGTCTACCACTGCCACATCCTCGAGCACGCAGAGTCGGGGATGATGGGCACGATCCAGGTGGAGTGAGCTCAGCGCTGGCGAGCCCTGCCTCGCAGCGGGAGCGAGTGCGGGGGCATCAGGTAGCCCTTGCGATCGGAGATCTCCTGCAGCACGTCCATCGCCGACACGATCCCGACGACGCATCCTTCGTCGGACAGCACAGGCAATCGATGCACGCGCTTGAACGCCATGATGGCGGCGGCCCGCGAGATGCTGCTCGATTCCAGGATCGTGATGGCGTGCCGCACCATCACCTCGCCGACGACGACCTGCTCCAGGGGGACGCCGCGGCCGACCGCGGCGACGATGTCGGTCTTGGTCACGAGCCCGATGAGGCGCGTATGGGCGTCGACGACGGGCACGCCGTTGACCCCGTACTCCACGAGGACACCCACGACCTCGGTCAGGGTCAGCTGCTCGCGAACGCAGACCACCTCCCTGGTCAGGATCGTCCTGACGGACGGCTCGTCGGTGTGGCTCGGCGCTGCGGCGTCGCCGTCATCCGCCAGGGCTGTGCAGACCACCCACGCGCTCGTGCCGTGGCCACCGAACGAGACGCAGGCCGCGCACTCGTCCAGTGGTACGCAGCGCTGCTTCTCGGTGCACGACGAACTCTCCATGCTCGCGGTCCCGTCGCGGGACACCACGATCAAGGTGTGGGTGTCCACTCGCCTCCCTGACATGCCGGCGGGCAGAGCATGCTTCATGCCTCGGGATCTGCGACTCCCGGCCCACGAAAGCCCTGTGGATCCCGTTCCGCCCCTGTGTCAGCACGCGCTAATCGAATGGCCGTCGGGCAAACCGCCCGGGCACCTGCTGCGCCCCGTCTTGCTCACGGACTCATCAATAGCGGCCCGAGATCCACCACGCCGGGAACCACCCGCCGCCAACGGAACGACGAGAAGACCAGATCGTTCGTGGCAGTGCGCGTGGCTGCGTTGTGAACGGTGACGAGCTGTGTGGAGGTCGCCGCGAGCCCCGGCAGGCTGAAGGAGTCCTGACCAGGCAACGACACGATCGGAGACCAGCTGCCATTCTCGAAGTAGCTCCACCAGACGACAGGAGATCCCGTCGGCGACCACTCGGGGTGGAGCATGTGGAGACGACCCCCGAAGGCAGCGAGGCTCGGCTGCAGCGTCTGCGGTCCGCCGCCGAACCCGCCGAGAACGGGCAGTTCGGGGCTCCAGCTCGTGCCATCGAACGAACTGTGGGCGATCTGGCCGAGTTCGTCCTGCGTGCCTCGCATGTACGCGACGTGCAGGCGGCCACCGAGCGTGGCGGCCGCCGGGGCGCTGGCGGCCCACCGCGACGCGATCGTGCGCGGCGGGGTGAACGCTTCGGAGACATCCATCGACGCGAACCACATCTGGTAGTTGAAGTCCGTCGTGAGCGGCCCCGATCCGGTGCCGATCACATAGAGTCGCCCGTCGAGGGCCGCGACCCCGGGCGCACCCCTCCGGCTCTTGTACGAGAGCATCGAAGGCGGCGTCCACGTCTCGGGAGCGGGGTCGAAGCGCGACATCCACACGTCGAGTCGACGTGAATCGGCGCTCGGCGTGACGTGAATCATGTAGAGAAAACCGTTGAAAGCTGCGAGCGACACCTTCTCACTCGTGCTCCGGTTCGGGATCTTCTTCGAGGCGGTCCAGGTGTTGTTGCTGGCGAGCCGCGACCAGTACAGCTCGTTCCTGTCGGCACACGTCGCGCACGCGCCGGCGTGCACCATGTAGACCGTGTCGCCGACGGTCGCGACCGTGGCTCCGAGGTTCGAGCCACGGCCCGTGGCCGCAGGTGCGGACCAGTCGAAGGCGCTGAGCGGGTCAGCGGCGGTCCCGGTGGCCTCGGTGTCGCGCGCGTCGCCCAGGGGCGCGGCGCAGCCTAGGACCACGATCGTCGAAAATGCGAGAGCCGGTAGCTTCATGAGGTTGAGCCTGAGTCGCCGCTGCCGCCCGAGTGTGACCCTGCGTTCGAACGCGTTGTCCGAGGCCACTTTCCGACAGGTCTGCACGGTTCGTGCGGGCCCGAAGCGACGGCTCACGGACGGCACGAAACGATCGCGTCGCGCGGCCGACCCAGGGCTGACCGCATGAACCGACGCCCCTCGTTCCTCCTGGTCCCGATCGCTCGGCGCGTGCGCGACCCAGCCGTCGATCGCTGTCGTCACGAAGCCGAACGTGCTGGAGGCCGAGACGCGCATGCTCGACACCCGCGTGTCGGGGCTGGAGACCCGCGTCGACAAGCTCGAGCACGCGGCGCCTCCACCCCCGGTCTGGTCGTGCGCGGCCAGCTGTCTGACCAGCTACTCGTGCAAGACCAACGGGGAGAACACCGTGGAGTGGACGCAGAAGACCGGTGTCGGCACCACCGCAGCCGAAGCCTTCCTTGCCATGACCGCCAAGTGCGACGCCACCGTCTTCGTCGACGGGCGCTGTCGACGGGACGTTCGTGCGGACGCAGGCGACGATCGTCAACGCTTGTGTGAAGAACTGAGCCGCTGGCGCTGGACCGCCACCCGGCGAGCCGGTTCGTCGCGAGGGTGGGCGCCGAGTATCCTGGAGAGCCGCAGCCCTCACGCCAGCGCGGTCGATGATCGCAGCCACGGAGCCATCGCGCGGACCTTGGCAGAGAAGGGGGCAGGATCAGACCTCCGCTGCTGCTATGGGCCCGACTTGGCGCTCGACGACACGGCTGGCGCGCTGGCGGTCGCGACCGCGGGGGCAGGCAACGACCACACATAGGCCGCGATTGCGCGTGCCTCGGGCTCGGGGTAGATCCCGAGTGGGTGACGTGCCTCGGGGACGACCTCCTGGCCGCGAAGGAGCATCGCCACCAGGTACGAGAACTGGAGCCGCTCGGACGCGCCGTCGAGCACGGGACCCTTCATGGTGCCCTTGCCCTCGGCCAGGTGACAGCTCGGGCAGCCGCGGTCGGCGTACAGCTGCTTGCCCTTCGAGGTCTCGTCCGACGTCGGCGCGGGCACCTCGACGATGCGGTCGTCGGTGAGCATCGTCTCGATCCACGCGGCCAGCCGCGCCGCGTCTGCCTCGTCGAGGCCCAGCACGGGCATCCGCTCGGCCTGGTTCATGCGCAGCGTCGTCGGACTCAGCAGGAAGCGCTCGAGCCACGGGCGCTTCATGCGCGAGCCCGCGCCATCGAGGGGAATCCTCGAGATGTCGCCGCCTTCGCCGTTGATGCGATGGCAGACGAGACAGCGATAGCGCTTCACCACCCGCGCGGTCGCGCCACCAGGCAGCTGAGCCGCCGCGCCCTTCGCCGTGCGGAGATAGGCCACCGGACGCGCCTTGCCGTGGAGAGAACCGACCGCCACCCCGATGGCCGTCGCCTCGACGGCGGTCATGCGAAAGGCGGGCATCTTCGACGGAGCAGCGTCGGGCGAATCCCAGGTCCTGGGCGCAACGACCTTCTTCGAAGCCCAGGTCGGGATGTCGGCGACGGCGGTTCCAGGACGGACCAGATCGCTCACGCGACGATCGCCCATGCCGGTGAGCGGCATGCCCACCCGCACGAACGGCACGCCGGTCACGAAGTGACACCCACGACAGCCGAGCGCCACGAACAGCTTCTTGCCTGTCTCCGCGAGCTCCGGATGCACATCGCCCTCGAACTTCTTCCAGGGCGTCTGGTCGGTGTCCGGGACCCACTGCTCGGCTGCGTATGCGACGATGTCCGCGGCCTCTGCGGCAGGAATCTTGAAGCCAGGCATCCTCGACGAGGGGCGTAGCCGATGAGTGTCGGTCAGGTGCGCGAACATCCAGGCCGGCTCGATCTTCGCGGCGGCGACATCGAGGCTCGGGCCGAAGGTGCCGCCGCGACCTTCGATCCGGTGGCACGTCGCGCACCGGCGCGTCGCGACGGCGATCTTGCCGCGGTCGGGGTTGCCGAGGGGGGCCGGCGGACCGAGGTCCGGACCTGGCAGCGACAGCACGTAGGCCGTCAAGGCCTCGATTTGCGGGGGCTTCAGATCGAAGCGCGGCATCCGGTGCGTGGGGTCGATCGCCATCGGATCGCTGAGCCAGGCGCGCACCCACGCAGGCTTGACCTTCTTGGCGAGCCCATCGAGGTCAGGGGCCACTTCGGGCTGGTCGAGCCCGGGGACCTCATGGCAGCCGGCGCACCCGTGTTCGGCGAGCGCGCGCCTTCCAGCGGTGAGCGTGGGCGCTTCGGGAACGGTGGTGCCCAGGTGGCAGGAGCCGCAGTTCGCTTCGCGTTCCAGCGTGGTGAACAGCGGTCGCTCCCAATCGACTGCGGCATTGTGGGCGGCGGTCGCGGTCGTCGCGAGGCCCTGACCACCGTGACACGGCGAGCACCCGAATCTCTCGATCGGATGGCTCTCGACGAGCTTGCCGGGATGTCTGGCAGGGTCGTGGCAGCCCTCGCAGCGGTCGACCACGCCGAGGGCAGGCACCAAGCGCTGCTCGGTGACGAGGGGGCGCTTCGACTCGCGAGCGATCGACACGAAGACCAGCGCGACGATCGCAGCCGACGAGGCGAAGAACGCGAGATCCAACCAGCGGCTTTGAGTCTGCTCCACCATGGTGCTCGATTCAGTGCGGCCAATACATCAGCGCCCAACCCGGACCACGGAAGTACGTCCCGACCACGGTGAACACGGCAAGGACCAGCATGACCATCAGGAAGGCGGTGCACGCGATCCATCGTTGTCTCGGGAAGGTGCGGCCGATCCCCGACAGGTGTCGATCGAAGTAGGGCACCGCGCAGAAGCCGATGACGATCGCGGCAGGGATGAACACGCCGCCCCAGAACGCCGAGTAGTGCGCGAGCTCCTGCACGCCGAGGAAGTACCAGGGAGCCTTCGCGGGATTGGGCGTGCGCGTCGGATCGGCCTCGGGCTCCAGAGGGGCGTCGACCCACAGCGACAACGCGAGCAGGGTAGCGGTCGTCAGCAGCGTGACGATGACCTCGCGATAGAGGAGGTTCGGCCAGGCCGGGACCAGCTTCTTGGCCGCCTTGTTCTTGACCGCCTCGATCGTCTCGGGAGCGTGCTCGGAGGTGACGAGGCCGCCGTCGCGACGAACGCGGAAGATGTGGAAACCGAGCAGCCCGAAGATCGCGACCGGGAGTACCACGCAGTGGAGCACGTAGAACCGCAGCAGCGCGGACTCGCCCACCGAACGATCGCCGAGGAGCAGCTCGGCGAAGTAGCGGCCCAAGAAGGGGATCGACGCCACCATGTTCGCGCCGACGGTCACGGCCCAGAACGCGAGCTGATCCCACGGCAGGAGGTATCCCGTGAACGAGAGGGCGAGCGTGAGGACCCACAGCCCCACGCCCGCCACCCAGTTCGCCTCACGCGGCGGTTTGTAGCCTCCCGTGAGGAACACCCGAATCATGTGCACCGTGACCATCGCGACCATCGCGTGCGCCGCCCAACGGTGCAGGTTGCGCGTGAGCTTCCCGAACGGCACGACGAAGGCGAGGTCCTTCATCGACCGGTACGCCAGGCCCGGATACGGGAAGTAGTAGAACATCAGGTAGACGCCCGTGATGGTCAACATCAAGAGCATCACCGCTGAGACCAGGCCGGCGGCCCACGTGGCGCGAAAGCGCAGGGACGCGGGGCGGACCTTCGGTGCGTGGATGTGCAACACCAGCGATTCGACGATGGCCTTGACCGAAGTGCGCTCGTCCTCGGGCCACCGGGTGCGAAAGAGCGAGTCGCGGATGTTCCGGAGCAGCTCGCGCATCGACATCAGGTGCTCCGGAGCTTGGTCGCTGGAGTGACCGGGCGGCCGAGGTCGACGATGAGGTGCCTCTTCCTGTCTTGTGCAAGGGAGTAGAACGCGAGCGCAGAAGGGGCGGGACCCGCCTCGACCTTCCCCTCCTTGTCGTAGCGACTGCCGTGGCAGGGGCACAGGAATCCGTCGCCCTCTTCGCGGACCGTGCACCCGAGGTGAGTGCATACTGCGGACATCGCGCGGACGCCGCCTTCATCGCGCTTGACGAAGATGCGCGCGCTCTCGACGAACGTGGTCAGCCCCGGCGCGAACCGGTCGAGCGGGCCGAGATCTCTCTTGGTCGGAGGCCCGTAGGAGACGGTCGCGCGCGCGAAGCGGAGCGTCGACCACGCGGCCTGCAGGAAGGCCGCGCCGAGCGACGCCACTCCGAGCTTCCAGAACAGTGAGCGACGCGTCGGCTCCGTCATCGTGGGCTCACTTCTTGTCGAGCGCAAAGTCGATCTTGGTCGCCTTGCCCGCGGTCACCTCCACGGTGACCTCCTTGGCGGCCATCTTCTCGTGCCACACCGCCAGCGTGTACTTGCCGGGCGGCATCTGCGGCAGCTTGAACTCGCCCGCCTTGTCGCTGACCGCGAAGTGCCTGGAGTCGACGACCACGATGAACGCCACCATGTCGTCGTGGACCTTGCACAGCTGGCGGAACACCCCCGGATTCTTGAACTGGTACTTGCGAACCTCGCCCTTCGGCCAGGTGCCGAGATCGTACTTCTCGCCGTCCGGCGTGAACACGTTGTGCCCGACCGGATCGGAGTTCAGGAACTCCACGGTCGTGCCCTTCTGGATCGGCAGCACCCGCGGCGAGAAGACCATGCCCTTCTGATCCATGCGAACGGTCGTCGTCGAGACCCCGAGCCCCGCGTTCTTCACGTAGATGACCGTGTTGGCGCGGTGCTTGGCCACGCTCGCCGTGACCGTCCCGACAATCTCGCCGGTCGGGTCGGCCGCGATGGTCTCCTTGGCGCCACCGATGGTCAGAGCGGCCACGGTTCCGAGGGCGAAGATGCGGTGAAATGCTGACATCGAGTGTTCTCCTTGCGACGATTCGATTCAGTTCAGAAGGCGACCGAGGCGCCCAGGGCCGCGAAGCGGAACCCGGTGCCGTGCGAGCCCGGATCCTTGCCGATGGCAACCTCTCCGCGCAGCACCAGGTTGGGACGAACCACCGTGTTGAGCACGAAGAGCCCGATCCAGCGGTTCTCGGTGGTGTCGCGCGACTTCACCCGCGAGGCTTCGCCACGCAGCGTGGGGAACACCCAGGGGTGGACGACGTAGGTGAGCTCCGCGTACGCGATGTCCATCGTGCCCGAGACGCCCTTGAGCTCCGGCCCATCGTGACGTTGCCTCGCGACGACGACGTCGAGCAGCAGGTCGTCGAACACGACGTGGGCATCGCCGCCGAACCGGATGAAGGTGTCGTTGTGCGTGGCGACGGTCCCGGGCACAGAAAGGGTCTCGCTGATCTTCGAGCGACCGCGGTAGCCCGAGATGCCGAGCGAGAGGCTGCGCTCTCGCCACGCAGCCGAGCCGGCGGCGGAGTTCACGCCGTCCCAGCGCATGCCGCCGAACTTCGTCTCGAGCCGGCCGTACATGTCGGAGGTGAGCCCGGTCGCTGGGTTCGTGTTCTCGACGACCCCCGCTGCCCAGCCGACCCGGCCGACGACCAGCCCCGACGCTTCGAAGCCCTTGAGCGACGCTTCGGGCGTGAAGGAGTTGAGCTTCACCGGCGTGGTGGTGAGGCGGAGTTGATGACCCAGGAGTCCACGGTGAATCGACACTCCGTGCAGCGCCGGCTCGAACAGACCCACCTTCAGGTGAAGCGAGGTCTGATCGACAGGCGTGAGGATGACGAAGCCCCGCTCCAGCGCCGCCGTCTGGTGACCGCCGAACGACACGGCGCCGAAATACGAACCGATCGACCCGAGCGTTCCCCCGCCGACGATGCGCGCCATGGTGTCTTTGAAGCTGAGGGACGTCGTGGCGTGCTCCTCTGACGGAGCTACGCCAGGCGCCGCCGGGGTCTCGGAGTGGCCGACCGTGTGGCCCTCGAGCGCGGGCCCGATCGCCCCCTTGGCATCGATGACGATCGAGATGGGCACAGTGCCCGGGAGCTGACCGGGCCACACCGCTCGCGGCCACACGTCCTTCTGCGCCTCCGCGCCGAGAGGAATCGGCTCCTCCTTCTCTGCGGTGGCGTCGCCGCCGCTCGGAAACCGATATCCGTTGCGCCGGAACGCCTCACCGAACGGTGTCAGCTTGGGAAACGCCAGATGGCAGGTCTGGCAGCTCGATTGATAGCGGCGCGCAAACGCTGGAATCGCCTGCGCGCTCGTGGTCACGAGCAGCGTGACGAGCGCCGCGACGATCGAGAGAGGTCGGATGCAGTGTCGGCGCGTCGCGGACCCGAGGAGGAGGATGGCGTTCACGAATGGACCTGCTGATGGGTGGGGCGTCGACGCGCCGCGCGTCGAGTGCCGAGGTGCCGCAGCAACGAACGTGCCGAGTGCGATTGCGAGGATGATGCGCCGCCGCCCGTGACCCGACAGGTCACTGTGGCCCACTGCAAATGCCGCGCGATCGGTGCCGAATTCGCCGGTTCGAACGTTTCGCTCCATTGCGCGGAGTCGTCAAAGCCCTCCGTCTCCCAACGAACGGCGTGACGTCCCGAATGATGCGCACCCCAGCAAGAAGCGCGCAGGACCTGCGTGGCCGGCCAGGCGGTCGGCAGGCTCGCCGGTGACCGCCGCGGTTACGAGGGGCTGGGAGTTACTCGCCGGGCCACTCAGAGGCAGGCGAAGGGTGGGTCTCCGTGGATCGGAGGGATTGGGCCAACGGTGTCGTCGTCGATGATCGGCAACGGGTTGATGCTGACGACGGTGGGCGGCCTGCGAGCCACGGGCGAGCCGTTCGGGAAGCGCTCGGGATGTTCGGCGTAGGCGCGATCGAGCGCGAGCTGCCGACGCGCGGCGATGGCCTCGACGCGACCGTAGTAGACGTCC